>JANXQJ010000075.1 GCA_025356865.1 Deltaproteobacteria bacterium
CGATGAAGACGCCGTTGCCGTAGGCGACGCCGTAGAGGTAGTCGTCCGTGGTCAGGCCGGTGCCGGTGCCCCAGCCGCCGAAGCCGTCGTTCCATGCGCCGCTCGCCACGGAGACGGCGCTGTTGTTGCCCGACTGGCCGACGGCGACGAAATGGCCGCCCCCGTACGCGATCGCGGAGAGGCTGCCGGCCGAGGTGCTGAAGTAATCCCAGGATGTCCCGCCGTCGCCGGTCACCAGGCCGCCACCGGAATCGCTGACCAGGACGAACTGGCCGTTGCCGAATGCGACCGCCGATACGCCGGACATTTCCGGGGTGACGTCTTCCCATGTGCCGGTGCCGGTGGCGGAGCGGATGACCACGCCGCCCGCCGCAAGGAACTGGCCGTTGCCGAAGGCGATCCCGTAGAGGTCGGAGGCAAATTCGGTGTTGCTGTTGGCCGCCCCCCAGGTGAGGCCCCCGTCGGTTGAAGAGAGCATCGTGCCGTAAGTCCCGACGGCGACGAATGCGCCGTTCCCGGCGGCCACGCCTGTCAGGTTATTCCCCGAATCGGTGCTCGCCAGGCTCCAGGTCGCGCCGCGGTCGGTCGACCGGACGATGACCCCGTAGTCTCCGACGGCCACCGCGATATTGCCGGAGATCGCGACCGCCCTCAAGGGGATCGTGGCCCCGCTGGTGCGTTGCACCCAGGTGGCGCCGTTGTCGGTGGAAGTCATCAAGGCCCCGAAATTGCCGACGGCGACGAAGGTGCCGCTGCCGAAGGCGATTGCGTTCATGTAGGCCGCGGAGGGCGAGGGATTGCGCCAGAACCACCTGCCTAGGGCCGGGTTCGTCCCGGCGACCGCCAGCGGGATGGAAAGCGTGAGCGCGTTCCCGAAGATGTCGGCCGTCTGGCTGCCCTGGAAGCGGACCACGCCGTTGACGTCGGTGGCCGTGATCGTGAAGGTGCGCTGAGAGCCCTTGGGAACGCTGAGCGTCTCGACGATCGTGGCGCGCCCCGCCACGTCGATCGTCTTGACAATGTCGGCCATGCCCGGTCCGGTCACGGTGATCGTGATCGTCGTGATCGAGACGGGGATGGCGCGCGGTGCCGCGAGCCCGGCAGGCGAGGCGGCGCCCGATCCGCCGCCGATGCTCAGCGTGACGGCCGAAGAGCCGCCCGCGGAGCCGCCGGTGCTACCGCATCCGCCGAGAAAAGACGACGCGAGCAGGACGAGGATCAAGGAAAAGAAGGAGACAACCTGTGTCCGTGCCGGTTTCATGAATGCCACCTCTCGCGACGAGTTCCCATTAAGAGTGCCGAATTCCCTGAAAATGGATATGAAACCATGTTCCATTCACAACCGCTGGTGTGTCAAGGAAACATTTACCGTTATAATCCCAAACGGCGGGATTGGATTCCGACCCTTTTCGAGGTGGATGATGAAGCGACGTTTCCTGACGAGTATCGCGCTGTTTGCACTGGTCGCATCCTTGCCCGGTGCGTCGGCATTCGCGGAGGTCTACCCCTCGAAAGTATCGCGGGTCGTGCTCTATCCCGACATGGCCGAGGTGACGCGCACGGTCGTGGTCGACCCGGCGTCGGCGGTGGTCGAACTCAAGGGGCTGCCCTCCGGCATCCAGCCCGCCTCCCTTTCTGCGCGGGTGACGAGCGGGCAGGCGACGATCGTCGGTTTCACGACCGAGGAGACCTTCCGGACCGAGCCGGCCGTCGAGAAGGTGCGCGATCTGGAAAAGAAGATCGAGACGCTTTCCGATTCGAAGCGGACGGCCGACGGAACGATCCGGGCAAGCCGCCGGGAGGCGGAGTTGCTCGACCAGGGGATCCAGGCGCTCTACCGCGGCGAACCGGGCGATGCGGCGGCGAAAGACCGGCCAAAGCCGGTCCGGCTGACGCCGTCCGAGATCGAGGCGGCGCTCGCCCTTTTCCGGGGGCGGGTCGAGTCGATCGACGGCCTGCTGCTCAAGCAGGAGCAGGAAGTCCGTGCGCTCGACCGGCAGATCGCGGCGGCCCAGCAGGAACTCGAACAGGTCCGCAACCCCGAGCCGCTCCGGGAGAAGAAGATCGTCATCCAGTTGTCGCGCGCGGCCGAGTGCAAGGTTGCCCTGACCTACCTGACCGCCGGGGCCGGATTCACCCCCCGCTATAACGTCCGGTTGTCGCCGGGCGCCGGCACCCTCCTGTTCGAAATGGCGGGCGAGGCGTGGCAGCGCACGGGGGAGGACTGGACCGATGCGGCGATGACGGTTTCCACCGTCCGGCCGGGCCGGATGGCGCAGTTGCCGCCGCTGCCTCCCTGGAATATCGACTTCAAGGCGCCCCCGGAACCGGTTCGTTACCGCGAGATGGCGAAGTCGGCCGCACCGATGGCGATGATGGCGGCCGGACGCATCAAGAAGGAGATGATCGGCGAGGAGGACGAGGCCGACCGGGCGCCGGAACCGCCCCCGATGCCCGCGGCGGTCCGCCGGTTCTCGTCGTTCGAGGTCACGCTCGACGGTCCGCAGACGCTGCCGGGCAGCGGCGAGAAGAAGTCGTTCCTGCTGGCGCGCCGCGAACAGAAGAGCGCTGTATCGTGGCTCTCGATTCCGAAATCCGCCGACGGCGCCTTCGTGACCGCCGAAGGGAAAAACGAGACCGGGCTGCCGCTGCTGCAGGCGCCCGCGGCGCTCTTCCTCGAGGACGCCTTCATCGGCAGCGGCTTCGTCACCGACGCGGCGGGCCGGCCGGCCGAGGTTCCCGAGGGGGCGGCGTTCCGGATCGGCTTCGGGAAGGACCCCTCGCTGCAGGCGGTCCGCAAGGAGACGCTGCGCCAGAAGGACGAGGGGGGGATGTTCGCCCGCTTCAAGCGCGTCCGCTACCGCTACGAATACACCGTGTCGAACTTCCGGAAAGAGCCGGCGACGCTGACGATGCTCGACCGGATCCCGGTGGCGCACAACAAGGAGATCGAAATCAAGGACGTCGAGGCGCCGGGCGCGAAGATCGGCGGCCGGGAACCGGGGAAAGACCCCGGCGAAGTCCGGTGGGAACTGCCGCTCGGTCCCGGCGAAAAGAAGGTGCTCTCGCTTTCGTTCTCGGTCGAATACCCGATCGAGAAGGACGTCGAAGGGCTTTAAAGGAGAAGAGATGGGAAAGGGGTTCCGGCCGGCGCTGTTCCTGTTCGCCGCCGTCATGCTGTCCGGTTCCGCCGTGCGGGCGGAAGAGGTTTTCGTCGCGGCGGCGCACAGCATGAAGGAGGTCGTGGACGAACTCTCCGCCGGCTACGAGAAGTCGCACCCCGGCGTGAAGATCGTCCGGAACTACGGCGCCTCGGGCGCGCTCGCGAAGCAGGTCGAGGCGGGGGCGCCGGCGTACATCTTCCTGTCGGCGAGCGTCGACTGGGTGGAGCGTCTGAAGAAGCTCCGCCTCGTCGAGGCGGACAGCGTCACGGTGATCGCGTCCAACGCGCTCGTCTTCGTCGGCCGGGAGGGGGTCAAGGCGGCCGGGATGAACGACTTGCCGGCGTTGTCGCGCATCGCGATCGGCAGCCCGAAGAGCGTTCCTGCGGGCGAATACGCCTCGCAGGCGATGGCTTCGGCCAAGATCGCGAAGAAGATGGCGAAGAAGCTCGTCCTGGCGCGCGATGTCCGCGAGGCGCTTCTTTACGCCGAGCGGGGCGAAGTCGACGGCGCGTTCGTCTACCGGACCGACGCGAAGCGGTCGAAGTCGGTCAAGGTGCTGTTCGAGGTGCCGCAGGAGCTGTACGACAAGGTCGCCTACCCCGTCGCGCTGACGGCCGCGGGCGCGAAAAAGCCAGCCGCCCGGGCGTTCTTCGACCTGTTCCGCTCGGCCGCGCCCAAGCCGGTGCTGAAGCGGATGGGGTTTACCCTCCCGTGACAAGGTCGGCCCCGACAAATCTGTTCGATGGAACCGACGGATAGGATAAGGATATGCCCATGCAAGGGAAAATGTTCCATGCCGTCCTGTTATCCGTCGCCCCGCAGGAACTGTACGACCGCGTGGCCTATCCCGGCGCTCTGACGGTTTCGGGTGCGAAAAAGGCAGGCGGGTAATTTCGATGCTCGTGCCGACCGATTACGAAGCCATCCTGCTCTCGCTGAAAGTCGGCGCGGCGGCGACGCTCCTGTCGCTGCCAGCCGGCTTCGCGGTCGCAGGTCTGCTCGCCTTCGGGAAGTTCCGCGGGAAGATGGCCGTCGAGATCGTCGTCAACCTTCCGCTGACGCTGCCGCCGGTCGTCGTCGGCTACCTGCTCCTGCTGCTGCTCGGCGAACGCGGGGTGCTCGCCCCGTTGCTCCACGCCCTCGGCATCCGGCTGATCTTCACCTGGAAGGCGGCCGTCATCGCCTCCGTCGTCGTCGGCTTCCCGCTGCTCGTCCGGGCCATCCGGATCTCGCTCGAGGCGATCGACCCCGCGCTCGTGAAGGTGTCGCGCACGCTCGGCGCGACGCGCCGCGACGCGCTCTTCTCGATCCTCGTTCCCCTTTCGATGCGCGGCATCCTCGCCGGCGCCTCGCTCATGTTCGCCCGTAGCCTCGGGGAGTTCGGGGCCACCATCCTCGTCGCCGGCAACATGCCGGGAAGGACGCAGACGCTGCCGCTGGCGATCTACGACTATGCGGCGGCGCCCGGCGGCGAGAGCGCGGCGGGGCTGTTGTGCGTCGTGTCGGTCGCGATCTCCGTCGTCGTGCTCTTCTTCCACGAGTGGCTTTCGCGACGGGCCGTGCGTGAGGGCTTAAGTGGATGAAGCTGGAATTCGCCGCAAGAAAGAGGCTCGGCCGATTCGAGCTCGATGCGTCGTTCACGGCGACCGGCGACCGGATCGGGCTGTTCGGTCCTTCGGGCAGCGGGAAGTCCAGCATCGTCGGCGCCCTTGCCGGCCTGGTCGCGCCCGACGGCGGAAGGATCGCGCTCGACGGCGAAGTCCTGTTCGACCGGGCGGCGGGAATCGACCTGCCGCCGGATCGCCGCCGGATCGCGGTCGTCTTCCAGCACCCGCACCTGTTTCCCCACCTGGACGTCGAAGGGAACCTGCGCTACGGCTACCGGCGTTGTCCGCCGCAGTTCCGCCGCATCTCGCCGGAGCTCGTCGTCGAGGCGCTCGAGCTGGGGCCGTTCCTGTCGCGTGCGGTGAGGCACCTGTCGGGCGGCGAACAGCAGCGCGTCTCGCTCGGGCGGGCGCTGTTGTCGAGCCCCCGGCTGATGCTGCTCGACGAGCCGCTCTCGGCGCTCGACGATTCGCTGAAATACCGGATCATCCCGTTCCTCCGGAAGACGTTCGACGCCTTCGGGGTCCCGTTCATGTTCATCTCCCACTCGCTGCTCGAGATGCGGCTGATGACGGAGCGGGTCGTCGTGCTGGAGAGAGGGCGCGTCGCGGAAGAGACCGGCGCCGAGGCGCTCGCGGTGCGCCGAATGGGTGCGGGCGGGGCGGCCTACGCCAACCTGCTGCGGCTGTCGTCTCCGCGGATGCGCAACGGGCTGTCCGTCTACCGGTGGGGAGGGGGCGAGCTCGCGATCTCGGGCGGCGGCAGGCCGGGGGAGGCCGTCTTCGAGTTGTCGTCGCGCGACATCATCCTGTTCCGGAACCACCCGGGCGCGATCAGCGCCCGCAACTTGTTGCCCTGCCGGGTGGTCAGGGGCCACGCGTTCGACGGCAGGACCGGCATCGAGCTGTCGTGCGGCGACGAGCGGATCATCGCCGAAGTGATGCGCGAGACGGCCGAGGAACTCGACATCCGCCCGGGGCAGTCGATCTTCGCCGCGATCAAGGCGTCGGCGTTCCGGGAGATTCTGTAGAATATTCCCAGCCACAAATTTTCCCGGCGGAAGGAACGACGCATGGGCTCCGAAAAACAGATCAGCAAACTGGCGCAAATCCTCGTCCGGCAATCGGTCAAGGCGAAGCAGGGCGAGATCGTCCGGATCTCGTGCGGAGAGCTGGGCAAGCCGCTCGCGCTCGAGGTCTACCGCGAGATCCTGAAGGCCGGGGCGAATCCCCTCTGGGCGATCGGCTTCGAGGACGCGGGCCGCATCTTTTACGAAGAGGCGGGCGAGGCGCAGCTCGATCACCTGCCGCCGACGAAGCTGTTCGAGGCGAAGACGATCGACGCCGACATCATCATCCTGGCGCCGGGCAACACGCGGCACCTGAGCAACGTGGCGCCCAAGGCGATGGCGCGGCGGCGCAAGGCGGCCAAGCCGATCAGCGAACTGCTGATGAAGCGCGTCCGCTGGTGCCTGACCAACTTCCCCACCGAATCGCTGGCGCAGGAAACCGACCGGTCGCTCCCCGACTACGAGAAGCTTTACTACAAGGCGGTCGACCAGGACTGGGCGGCGATGGCGAAGATGCTCGCGGGCGCGAAGCAGGTGCTCGACAAGGCCTCGCAGGTGCGGATCACGGGGAAGGAGACCGACCTGACCTTCTCGATCAAGGGTCGCAAGGCCATCCCGTGCGCGGGCGACTTCAACATGCCCGACGGCGAGATCTTCACGGCGCCGGTCGAGAACTCGACCGAGGGGAAGATCTACTACGAGTTCCCGGCGATCGCGGGCGGCCGCGAGGTGGCGGGCATCCGCCTGACGTTCAAAAAGGGGCGCGTGGTCGAGGCGTCGGCGGAGAAGAACGAGGCGTACCTGATCGAGATGCTCGATGCCGACCCGGGTGCGCGGGTGCTGGGCGAGTGGGGGATCGGCTGCAACGCGGGGGTCACCGACTTCACGCGCGACATCCTGCTCGACGAGAAGATGGGCGGGACGATCCACCTGGCGGTCGGGCGCGCCTACGCCGAATCGGGCGGGAAGAACGACTCGGCGATCCACTGGGACATGATCAAGGACCTCCGGCAGGAGGGGGAAGTCTACCTCGACGGAAAGCCGGTGCTGCGCGCGGGGGTGCTGTTCGGGAAAAGACCGGCCGGCATGAAACGGTAGCGGGGGATTCCGGGCGGAAGGACAATGATTTGCCGCAACGGGCCATTTCTTTCCCCCTGACCCGGGGCGCCTCAAGATAAATCCCCATTGTTTCCGCGGGGTGATCCCCGACGGGCGCGCGGAATGGAACTTGCTCTCTCTTCTCTACGGATTGTCTGTCGTCGCGCTGTTTCGTCGCGACATCCCGCCGTAGCCGGAAAGGAGAACGCAATGGGTCGTCTGGCGTCGTTTTTCGGGATTGCAATGATATTGGCGTCGACGGGAGGGTCGGCTTTCGCCGTCGAAGAGGCGAAATTCGGAGTCGTTTCCAAGGATATGGCCGCCGATGCGAATTCGGTCGGTTTCGACATCACGGGTTCCTTCGAGAAGGCGGGCGGCACCGTCACCGTGGGCGAAATCCCGGCCTACGTCGACCCGCAGCAGGGGCTGGTCATGATGATCAGCGTCATCGCCAAGGCGGGCAGCAAGTTGATCGAGCAGTGCGAGGTCGGGACCGACTACCCGATCGAGGTGAGCATCAACGGGTCGACGAGCCGCACGACGACGGGGCGTTGCCTCGAGTTTCTCAAACGGCCCTGCGCCGAGGGGATCTGCGACTTCTGGGCCACCGCCCGGGCCGGATAAGACCGCTGCCCGCCGGTTCCCTCCAAGCTCCCGGTGGGGTAATATCAGGCACGCCTCCGATGCAATGCGTTCCCATCCATCCTGGCGAGACAGGATCCGTCAGATGCCCGTACCGGTTTCGCCCGCCTCCACCAAAACCGCCGCGCTGATTCTTTTCGTGCTGGTCCTCCTGGTGTCGGGCATCTACTGGCAGGCCGGAAATTTCGCGTTCATCTCGCTGGACGACCATCAATACGTCCTGGGTGCCCCGCCCGTGATGAAAGGGATGACCGCCGAGGGCTTTTCGTGGGCCCTTACGAGCCACGCCACGGGGAACTGGCATCCGCTCACCTGGCTCTCCCACATGGTCGACGTGGAACTGTTCGGTCCCGCTCCGGGGTGGCACCACCGCGTCAACGTGCTGTTCCATCTCCTGAACACCGGGTTGCTCTTTTTCGTCCTTTGGCGGATGACGGGCGGCGTGTGGGAAAGCGCCGTCGTGGCGGCGCTGTTCGGGGTGCACCCGCTGCACGTCGAGTCGGTTGCGTGGGTGTCCGAGCGGAAGGACGTCCTCAGCACCTTCTTCTGGATCCTCACCCTGGGAGCGTACCTGCGATATGCCCGGAAGCCGGGCGTGGGGCGATATCTCGTCGTGGCGGCGGCGCTTGCCCTGGGCCTGATGGCGAAACCGATGGTCGTGACCTTGCCATTCGTGCTTCTTCTGCTCGATTGGTGGCCGCTGGGACGATTTGCGGGTACGGCCGGATATCGGATCCCCGGGATTGCCGGTGCCCCGTTCCTTCGGCTGGCCGGGGAAAAAGTGCCGCTGCTCGTGCTTTCGGCCGCAACCGGTTTCGCCACGATCCTGGCCCAGTCGGGAAACGGGGCGGTCAAGCCCCTCGAATCCTGGGACCGGGTTTCCAATGCCCTGGTGTCCTGGGCGGCCTACCTCCTGAAAACGGCCTGGCCTTCGGGGCTGGCGGTGTTTTATCCCCATCCGTCCACCCTCCACGCCGTCCGCCCCGTGTGGCAAGTCGCAGGCGCGACCCTTCTGCTCGGCGCCCTCTCGTTCGTGGCGTGGCGGGAACGCCACCGCAGGCCGTACCTGGCCGTCGGGTGGCTCTGGTATCTGGGAACGCTGGTTCCGGTGATCGGATTGGTGCAGGTCGGAGGGGCCGCGCTGGCCGACCGGTACACCTATGTCCCGCTGATCGGGCTCTTCATCGCCGGAGTCTGGGGCGTATCCGGCACGCTCGATACCCGCCGCTTCCGGCGACTCGCCCTGGGGACGGCGGGAGGCGTCGTGGCGGTTCTTTCGGTGGCTGCCTGGGTCCAGGCCGGCTATTGGCGGGACAGTGCCACCCTCTTCTCCAGGGCGTTGCAGGTGACCGAAAGCAACTGGCTGGCGATGGGGTGCATGGGCTTTGATCTCGAGGAGCGCGGGGAATACGCGAAATCCGTCCCCGTTTTCCTGGATGCCTTGCGGATCAAGCCGGATTACGGCGAGGCGTCGTGCGGATTGGGGCTGGCGTATTCCCGTCTCGGCCGATACCTCGACGCCATCCCCCGCTACCGGGATGCCTTGCGGACCCGGCCGGATTACCTGCAGGCCTGGTCGGGGCTGGGGCTGGCCTATTTCAGGCTTGATCGATACCGGGACGCCATCCCCTGCTACCTCGAGGCCTTGCGGATCCAGCCCGACGCCTTCGATGTCCTGAACAATCTCGCCGTGGCCTACGACGAACTCGGCGAGTATCGGCGGGCGATTCCCTGTTATCGCGAGGTGCTTCGGATCGAACCGGGAAATGCCGCGGCGTGGGGCAATCTGGGGATGTGCTACGAAGACCTGGGCGAACTCCGGGAGGCCATCGCCTGCGTCGAGGCCGTTTTGCGGATCACTCCGGGAGACCCGGAGGCGGAAAGACGCCTCTCCCGCCTCCGCGGGAAAGCCGGCACTCGCTGATCTTCAGGACCGGCCCGGTTCGCAGTCGGTCGTGATTTCCGTGCGTTTGTGACGAAAAGCCCGATGCCCCTCCAGTTTCGGGGGCACCGGGCTTTTCGCGATTTCGGCTGCGCCGTTACGGTTGCGACGCCGGCGGGGCCGGGGTCGCCGGTCTTGAGACCGGCGCGGCGGGCGCGGCGGGAGCCGCTGCCATCCGGGGGGTCCCCCCCGCGATGTGCTTCGTCAGGAACGCCGAGAGCAGCCCGCCCACGCTGTCGCCCCCCTGCACCAGGAAGTCGGGCGTGACCTTGATGTTGCCCGCCGCGATCTGCTTGGCGATCTCGATGGCGGTGACGCCCGCCTGCCCGACGGCGCGGTTCTGCAGCTCGTACGCCTTGGCCGTCGCTTCGCCCATCGCGAGGATCCGCGACCCTTCGGCCTCGCCGCGCGCCTAGATCCCGGACGCCTCGCCGACCGCCCGAAGCCGGATGCTCTCGGCCTCGACCAGGTTCTTCTGCTGGTCGGCTTCGGATCGCGTCTTCTCGGTCGCGATCCGGCTCTGCTCGGCCTTCTGCTGGTCGGAATACATCGCCTCCTGCTGCTGCGCGATGATCTTCTTGGTCTGCGTGTCCATCAGTTCCTGCGGCAGGTTGATCTGGCAGATGAGCACGGAGACGCACTCGACGTGGTATCTCTCGAGCTCGTTCTTCGCCCGTTCTTCGGCCTTGCGCTGCTCGTCCTGCCGGTCCTGCATGAAGTTCATGGCGGAGGTCGACGACGCCTGGTTGCGGAAGGACGAGTCGATCATCGGGTGGATGACGTGCAGGATCAGGTTCTCGATCGAGCCGATCTTGGCGACCATGTACGGCGCCTGGTCGGGGCGGACCCGGATGACGACCTTGACCGAGACGCCGATCGAGAAGCCGTCGCGCGAGATGACGCGCAGCGGGTCGAAGCGCGTCTCCTTCGCGTCGTCCCAGTCGATCGTGATGTTGGTCGTGTCGACGATGTAGGCGATGTAGGCGCGGCGGTTCAGGTAATAGTAGCCGGGGCCCGCGACCTCCTGCTGTATGCCGCGGAATCCCTTCGGTACGACGTACCGCTCGAGTCCCAGGTTGTGGCGCCCTTCGACGCCCGCGACCACTTCGCCCGAGGGCACCTGCCCCTCGGCCTTCGCGATCTCCTCGACCATCCGTTTGACCTGCGGCGGCTCCTCGCCCACGTTGCTGACGACGACCGCCACCTGCCCGCGTTCGACGATCGCGACGTCGTTGAGCTCGACCTTGAAGAACATGGGGTTGATGTAGTAGGTGCCGGGGCGCAGCACGTCGAACTGCGGTCCGCGCTGCCCGGTGGCCGCCAGGAACTTCGAGGCGTCCTGGAAATCGTTGTGCCCGGTCACCGGCTTGGCGACGTATTCGGCGTCCGGTAAGTCCCCGGCTGCACCGGGTCGCCGTCGATCGACTCGATGAGCCCAACCTCGTTCTCCCCGATCGTGCTGAACGGGAATTTGGTCGCCGTATACAGGAAGGGGATGAGGAAGTGCATGCCCGGCCCCAGCGTGCGCGCCTGGATGCCGACTTCGTTGGACATCGCGACGACGCGCCCCTGCGGCATGGAGGCGCCGAAGTATTTCCGTTCCATGACGGCGATCTCGGTGCCGCCGACGAGCAGGATCGACTTCCAGAGCAGGAAGAGGGCCAGTGCGCCGAGCACGTACGGAGCGTACGACCACGCCAGTCTCACGAGTTCAATCGGCATTTCCAGCGACCTCCCGCCGCGCGCTTGGGTCGAATGCGGCCCCGTTTCCGGTTTTATCAGATTTGGCTCCCGATGCCCCACCGAAATTGGCGGTTTGCGGCGCTCGGGCTCCCCATATGGGGAATCGGGTGCCCGTATGGGGATGGCGGCCGGAGTCTGCCGGGAGAGGTGAAAATCGTTGATACTGAATTGTCTTTGTTTTTCAGCAGGTTAATCTGTTTGTGCGGAGATGGCACGACCTGTGCAATAGAAAGAATCAAATTCGTACCACCAACAAAGGAGAATTAAAATGAAGAAGGTCCTCGCATCCGTCATCGCCATGATGTTCTCGCTCGTGATCGCCGGCTCCGTGTTCGCCGCCGAGACCGCAGCCCCGGCCGACAACGCCGCCAAGGTCGAGAAGAAGGCCGGCAAGAAGAAGGCCGCCAAGAAGGCCAAGAAGGCCGACAAGAAGGCCGAAGGCGAGAAGAAGGCTGAAAAGGCTGTTGAAGCGCCGGCCGCCAAGTAACTCTTTTCCCAACCGTACTTCCAAAATGGCCGCTTCCCGCGAGGGAGGCGGCCATTTTGTTTGGTGCCGCACCGGCGAAGCGCTCGTGTCCCGGCTTCCGTGCACATCCATCGATGGCGAATGACCTCGACTTCCGAAGGATTATTGGGGCATTCGCTCTGCCGGCGTTACGGGATTGCGACGGTGACGGGGGTGGCTTTCAGGATGCGGGCGGCGTCTTTCGGGTCGAGGCCGACCAGGTAGCCGCGCTGGCCGCCGTTGATGTAGATCTTCGGCAGGGCGAGGATGGTCTCTTCGATGTAGGCCGGCATCGACCGGCGGGTGCCGAACGGCGAGGTGCCGCCGACGAGGTAGCCGGAATAACGGCTGGCGACATCCGGCGAACAGGGGGCGACCGTCTTGACGGCCAGCAACCGTGCCAGCGCCTTGGTCGAGACCTGCCGGTCCCCGTGCATCAGCACCAGCAGGGGATTCCGTCGATCGTCTTCCATCACCAGCGTCTTGATGACGCAATGCTCGTCGACCCCTAGTTCGCGCGCCGAGACGGCGGTTCCCCCTTTTTCCTCGTAGTTGTAGGGATGGTGCGTGAAGGCGACGTTCGCCGTGCGCAGGGCGCGGATAGCTGGAGAGACGGGGGTCTTCTCTTTTCCCATCGAGGCCAGGTTAGCGGTTCACCCGCACCCACTTGGGTCGGGACGGTTCGCTCTGCCGTTTTTTTGCATCGAGCGCGACGATTCGATACCAGTAGCTGTTGCCCGGCTCGGCGCTCGTATCCTGCCACTTTCGGGTATCGCCCGGAAGGGCCCGGCCGACGGTCACGCCCATGTTGGCGGCGGAAGAACTGCGGTAGACGAGAAACTGCTCGGTCAGGTTGGCCGGTTCGCCCGGAGAAAAGGCAATCGTCACCTTGCCTCCCGCTCCCTGGATGGTCAGGATGCTGGGCGGCGGGATTGCGTCGGCCGGCGGTTGGGTCGCGACATCGGGCGCCGCGGTCGCATCGGGTGCCACAGGTGTCGCAGGCGGGAGGGCGGGCGCGGCTGCAACAGGCACGGCCGGCGGGGCCGGGACGGCCGCGGGCGCCACGACAACCACGGGGGCCGCGACAACCACGGGGGCCGCGACAACCGGGGGCGCCGGTTCCGGCGTCGGTGCAGGCAAAGGGGGTGGCGGCTGAACCGGCGGCGGGACGGGCGCTGCGGCGACGGCTGCCGGCAACGGCGCTTCGACGGGTACCGGCGCAACTGCCGGCGGCACAGGGACGACGGCCGCGGAATCGACGGCGGGGGGCGCCGGGGCGACGACGGGCGGGGCGGTGGGCGTCGGCTGCGGCGCCGGGTCGGGCCTGCGCGCAGGGGTGGGTGGATTCCTGCGGCGCGGGGTCGGCGCCGGGAGGACGTCTTCGCCCGTGGTGGAGGCCACGATAGTCTCCTCCTCGATGCCGTCGTTCGTGCCGGCCGCCACGGTGTTGCTGCTCGTGGTCCGCGCCAGGTAGATCGCGGAAGCGATTCCCGCCTCGCCGCGGTAGCTGACGGAGCGCACCCGGTAATAGAATTCCTTCCCGTTTTCAAGTCCCTTGTCTTCGTATTGAGACGCTTCGTGCGGCAATGGCGTCTTCGTCGCAGCCTGGAAGGGGCCGTTGGGAAATGGTGAGCGTTCGACGATGAAGCCGCCGACGTAGGCGTTGTCGGTGTTGGTCCAGGCGACGGTCACCGCGCCCTGGCTTCCCTCGACCCGGACGTCGGGCGGTGGGGCGAGTTCGGGAAAATCGCGGGCGAGGACCGGAACACGGATCGGTGCGCTGCGGCGCCCGAAAAGATCGACGCCGAGGACGTCGTAGGAGAGGTTGAGCCGCGGGGCATCGTCGTCGAGGAACTCGGGTTGTCCGCGGCGCAGGTAACGCTCGAGGATCAGCGGCTGCGGGGTCAGCGAAAGGGTTGAGACCGATTTGCCGCTGCCGATGGAACGGTCGACCACGTAGGCGACGACGGGCGCCTGCTGGTCGACCGGCGGGTCGCTCCAGT
Organism: Deltaproteobacteria bacterium; assembly: GCA_025356865.1. Lineage (GTDB taxonomy): Bacteria > Desulfobacterota > Deferrimicrobia > Deferrimicrobiales > Deferrimicrobiaceae > JANXPS01. The sequence continues at coordinate 13,772 of JANXQJ010000075.1, forward strand.
AAAGGGCGACGCTGTCGATGAGCGGTTTGGCCCGCAGGCCGACCGGCTGCGCGGGGCCCGGGGTGCGCTTGGCGGGATCGACCTCGTCGCTGTCGACCGTCATCTCGGGTTTGCCGTCGGGGCCCATCAGCGTGAGGCGGTAACTGCGCTTGCCGACGCTCCGTGCCGAATCGACGTACCGCACGCCGAGCGCCAGTCCGTAGCCGATGTCGATCGTGGCGGTTCCCCCCATCTTGACGATGGAAGCGCGCTGGTCGTCCTCGGTGAGCGTCTGCTGGGTCAACTTGTCGGAAAAAGCACGGATTTCGGCGGCTTGCGTGTCGGGCAGGCGCATGAGCGTGGCCGCGTCGAGGCCGGGCCCGAGTTTCGGGGCGAGCAGCGTGGCGGCGCCTTTGGTGATCCGTTCGAGCTGGAATCCGCCCTCGGGCCAGTCTCCGCCGGTCGGCAGCCAGAACAGGGAAATCGTTCCCTTCCCGTCGGAACAGGTCCAGAAGGCGGTGCGCCGGGATTTCTGCTGGGGTACGGAGGGTGAGGTTTTGGCCGCGGCGGGCGCTTTTCCGGCCTTGGAACCCTTGCGGGCGGCGTGCCCGGAAAGGGGGCACAGGAGCAGAAAATAAAGCGCCCAGAGGGCCGCGAGTGTTCGCAATCGCATCGGTTTCCCTGTTTCTTTCGTGCAGTGTGGGGCACATTTTAGCGCAGTTTCGGGGCATGGGGTGATACAATCGCGGAGAAAATCACCCAATAGGAAAACCGGAAGGTTCGTCCTGAAAGGATCTCGCATGAAAATCTGGGGACTCATGGTTTTGGCTGTCGCGCTTTCGGCAAATCTGGCATTCGGAGGGGATGGCTTGGAACTGAAGGACAAGAAGGACAAGGTCAGCTACGGCATAGGCCTGAGTTTCGGCACCAATCTCAAGACCAACCTCAAGAACGACGAAATCGCCACCGATACCGACCTCATCCTGCGCGGCATGAAAGACGGCCTCACCGGCGGGCCGGCAGCGCTCGACGAGGCGCAGCTCAAGGAGATCCTGACCGCCCTCCAGGCCGAAGTAGGCGCGAAGCAGGAGGCGAAGTCGAAGGCGGCCGTCGAGACGAACAAGAAGGTGGGCGAGGAATTCCTCGCAGCCAACAAGTCCAAGGAAGGGATCAACACGCTTCCCAGCGGCCTGCAATACAAGGTCATCAAGGAAGGCGAAGGCGTTACCCCCAAGTTGACCGACCTGGTCGAGACCAACTACAGGGGGACGTTGATCGACGGCACCGAATTCGACAGTTCCTACAAGCGGAACCAGACGGCGGTCTTCCCGGTCAACGGCGTGATCCCGGGCTGGACCGAGGCGCTCCAGAAGATGAAGGTCGGTTCCAAATGGCAGCTCTTCGTCCCCTCCGACCTGGCCTACGGCGCCAAGGGCGCGAACAACCTGATCGGGCCCAACGCGACGCTGGTCTTCGAGGTCGAGCTGCTTGCCATAAAGGAAGGCGGCACGGGGGGCATGGGCGGCGGCGCCGGACACGGGCACTGATTACCGCCGCATCGCGGTTCTTTAGAAGCATCGCGGCTTCGCCGGCCCGTCAAAGGGGTCGGCGGGGCCGTTTTCATTGGAGGATCGGACCCGGATGACGACAAACAGTGACCTGCACGTTTCCGCCGTTGCCCGCGAACTGTCGATCGGCGAGGGACAGGTGGCGGCCACGGCGGCGCTGCTGGCCGATGGCGCGACAGTCCCCTTCATCGCCCGCTATCGAAAAGAGGCCACGGGGACGCTCGACGAGGTGGCCGTGGCCGCGATCCGCGACCGGCTCGAGCAGATGGCCGAGCTCGACAAGCGGCGCGAGGCCGTCCTGGATTCGCTTTCCGGGCGGGGGCTGCTGACGGACGAACTCAAGGGGAAGGTCGACGGGGCGATCACGCTTTCGGCGCTCGAGGATATCTACCTGCCATTTCGCCCCAAGCGGCGCACCCGTTCCACGATCGCCCGCGAAAAAGGTCTGGAGCCGCTGGCGGAACTGCTCTGGGCGCAGGGGCCGATCGATCCGGCGGTCGAAGCGGCGGCGTTCGTCGACCCGGAAAAAGGCGTCGCGTCCACGGACGAGGCGCTGGCCGGTGCGCGCGATATCCTGGCCGAGCGGATGAGCGAGGACGCCGAGGCACGGGCCGCGATGCGGGCGCTTTACCTCGGGAAAGGGATCCTGCGCAGCCGGATGGCGCCGGGCAAGGAGACCGAAGGAGCGAAGTACCGCGACTATTTCGAGTGGGAAGAGCCGGCTGCGGCCGCACCGTCCCACCGCGTTCTCGCGATGCGGCGCGGCGAGAAGGAAGGGTTCCTCTATCTGCGGCTGACACCCGACGAGGAAGAGGCGGTCGCGCTACTGTGCCGCTGCTTCGTCCGGGGCGACGGGGAAGCCTCGCGGCAGGTCCGGGTTGCGGCCGAGGATGGTTGCCGGCGGCTGCTCGGGCCAGCGATCGAGACCGAGGCGCGGATGGACGGGCGCAGGCGCGCCGATGCCGAGGCGATCCGCATCTTCGCAACGAATCTGCGGCAACTGCTGCTGTCGTCCGCGGCGGGTCAGAAAAACGTCCTCGCGCTCGACCCCGGTTTTCGCACCGGGTGCAAGGTGGTGTGCCTCGACCGGCAGGGGAAGCTGCTGCACACGGAGACGATCTATCCGCACGGGTCGGAAAAGCAGCGAAACGAGTCGGGCGAGTCGGTCGTGTCGATGTGCGGCCGGTTCGGCATCGAACTGATCGCGGTGGGCAACGGGACGGCGGGTCGGGAGACCGAGACGTTCCTCCGGTCGCTGCCGCTCCCGGGTTCGCCGCCGGTCGTGTCGGTCAACGAGAGCGGGGCGTCGATCTATTCCGCATCCGACGTGGCGCGCGAGGAATTTCCCGACCACGACCTGACGGTTCGCGGCTCGGTATCCATCGGTCGGCGGCTGATGGATCCGCTGGCCGAGCTCGTCAAGCTCGACCCGAAGTCGATCGGCGTCGGCCAGTACCAGCACGATGTCGAGCAGGCCGCGCTCAAGCGGGGGCTCGACGACGTGGTCGAAAGCTGCGTCAACGGCGTCGGCGTCGAGGTCAACACCGCCAGCAAGCAGCTGCTTTCGTATGTCTCCGGGCTGGGCCCGGCGCTCGCCGCGTCGGTCGTGTCGCATCGCGACGCGAACGGCCCGTTCCGCTCGCGGGCGGCGCTCAAGAAAGTGCCGCGGCTGGGTCCCAAGGCGTTCGAGCAGGCGGCCGGCTTCCTGCGAATCCGAGACGGCGAGAATCCGCTCGACGGCAGCGCGGTGCACCCAGAGAGCTACGCGATTGTCGAGACGATGGCGCGCGACCTGGGTTGCACGCCGTCCGACCTGATGCGCGACGCGGCCTTGCGGGAAAGGATCGTCCTGTCGAAGTACGTGACCGACACGGTCGGGTTGCCGACGCTGACCGACATCATGGCCGAGCTGGCCCGACCGGGGCGCGACCCGCGCGAACGGTTCGAGGCGGTCCGTTTCGCCGACGGCGTCGAGAAGATGGAAGACCTGGTCGTCGGCATGTCGCTGCCCGGCGTCGTGACCAACGTGGCCGCGTTCGGCGCCTTCGTCGACATCGGTGTCCACCAGGACGGCCTCGTGCACGTGAGCCGCCTGGCCGACCGGTTCGTCAAGGACCCCGCCGAGGTGGTCAAGGTGCAACAACGCGTGACCGTCACGGTGATCGAGGTCGACCTGCCGCGGCGGCGGATCGCCCTCTCGATGCGGAGCAACGAGACGGCCGCATCCGGACCGGTTCCGGGCGGGACGCAGGCCGGCAACGCCCGAACCTCGCCGTCGGCGCCGCGCCCCGCGGGTCACGGATCGAGATCGCAGCCGGGCGCAGCCCGCACCGCTTCCGCGGGAGGCGACGGCAGGCCGTCCCACGGGAAGGCCGCGCCCGCAAAGCCCACCGCCCCGCTCTCGGCCTTCGCCGAGGCGCTCGAGAAGGCGCGAAAGGGGTCGTGACCCGGCATCTGCGGTATGCTAGGCAGAGTTGATGGAGGGACCGTCGCCCCGTGAACGAGCCGAAAACAAGACCGTTTCCGGAAATCGAGCAGCTGCTCGTCGAGCTGGCGCGCACCTACAACTGGATCGGGATGTACCAGGCCGGCCACCCCTCGCTCGCCGGCCGCGTCGAGGCGCTGCACCGCGTGCTGGCCGCGCAGATCGAAAAAGAGTCCTCCGGCCACCTGCTGTTCGGCATCGCCAAGGACAAGGTGCTTTACCACGACACGTTCCTGGGGGTCGGGCAGCACCTGGTCAACCGGCTGACCGAGGCGCTCTTCCTCAACCAGGTCGCCACGCTCGATTTCTCAGCCGATGCCGATCCGCAGGGGCTCCTGGTTTTCTTCCGGGGACTTCACGACCTCTCGACCGAAAAGACCGGCGAGCCGCTGGAAGCGATCCTCAAGAAGGCGGGCGCCCGGGGGATCGGCGTCTACCCCTACAACTACAAGGACGTGCTCTCGCGCCGGATCGTCTCGCCGGACGAGGCGGAAGCGGGAGAGGGGCAGGCGGGCCGCGAGAATGCGCTCTGGCGGATGCTCCTCACCGAGAACCTGGGAAGCGCCGATTCACGGGGCGACCAGTTCCTCGAGCAGCTCTCCGTCTCTCCCGAGATGCTCCCCGCGATCCTGAGGCGCGCGTACGCCGCATCCGAAGCCGGTATCCATTTCGCCACGCCGGCGGACCCGGCGCCGGAAGGCGTCTCGCCCGAGTTGGTCCAGAAGCTGCTCGGGCGGCTGGGGGAGATGATCGGCCGGCTTCCCGCGGATCGGAAGAAGCAGGTGCTGGAATTTCTCGACCAGGGATTCGAGGGGATGTCGCCACGCGGGGCGCCGGACGGCGCGGCGCTCGAATACCTGTTCGGCCAGGCGCTCACCGACGGCAAGTCGGACGAGGAGTTCCTCGACATGATCGCCGCGTTCCTCTCCGCCGAGGAGAAGGGGGGGCGTCGTCTCCGCAAGATCTTCGAGATCATCGCCTCCGAGCGCAACGTCGGGAACGGGCTTCTGCCCAAGGCGCGGGAGCACGTCCGGGAGAGTCGGCGCACCAAGGACTATTTCGCCCAGAAGACGTGGGAGACGGTCGAGAGCTTCCTGCTGACCCGGTCCGAGGACGCCTACATCGGCCAGGACCACGGGAACCTGCTCGAATCGATCTCGTCGCTCGGAGACGGGACGTCCGCCGGTCCCGGGGCCGTCCCTCTCGACCCGGCCTACGCCGTTCAATTCACCGACGAGTCGATGCACCGGAAGGCCACCTCGGTGCTCCTCGATCTGCTGACCGACGACAGCCCGGAAGATGAGTACCTGGGCATCCTCGAAGATATCCGCAAGATCATCCCGAACCTCGTCTCCCGCAGGGAGTTCGTCCTCCTGAGCGGAATTCTCATGACCCTGGCGGCCGTCGGCGCCGACGCGCCGGATGCCCGAAAGCATGCGATCCGGGACGTCATCGGAGAGATGGATTTCGCGCACGTCCTCGACCTCTACCTGGCGCCGGGGTTGCTGCCGGCCGACCGGGACGCGATCCAGGAAATCATCGTGAGATTCGCCGAATCGTCCGTTGCGGCGATCCTCGACCGGTTGCTGATCGAGGGCTCGAAGGCGAGCCGGCGAACGCTGCTCGGGCTCTGCACCCGCTTCGCCCCCATCGCCGTCCCGGCGATCACCCTGCAGCTGGACGACCCGCACTGGTATTTCGTGCGCAACCTTTGCCTCATCCTGGGCGGCATCGGCGACCTGCGGGCGGTCCCCGAGCTCCTCCGGATGCTCGAGCACGCCGATTACCGCGTCAGAAGGGAGGCGATCATGGCGCTTGGCAACCTGAAGGCGCAGGAGGCCGTTTCGTCGCTCGGCCGGATCCTGCTCTCCGAGTCGATCCTCCCCTCGGCCAGGGAAGACTCGCTCCGGATCGACGCCGCGAACGCGATCTACCGCTGCGGGGGAACGCGGGCGGCGTCCTTCCTGCACCGCGGGCTCGACTGCCGGCGTGCGATCGTCAAGGAGCAGTGCGCGTCGCTGCTCCAGACGATGAGGCCGTCATGACGACGACCCGGGACGAACTCTTCCAGGTGCTGGCCGACCTGGCGCTCGCCATCCAGGGCGCATCGACCTACCCCGAAAGCCACCCCAAGGTGCAGACGCTGCTCCTGCGCCTGTTCGAGCGGATCCAGGCCGCTTCGCAGCAGCTGGGGGGGCTGAATGTCGGGTTCTTCGCGGACCATATCGTCGTCGACGAGCAGCCGTTCATCGGGCTCAATGCCACGCTTTCGCGCCTCAACAGGCTGGTCCAGGAAAAAGGGATCGAGAAGGTGCTCATCCGGCAGGAGATCACCTTCGGCGAACTCAAGCGGTTCGTCTATTTCCTGGCCGAAACCGGCGGGAACCCTTCCGCGCAGCGGTGGGAGGCGATCATCTACGGAAAGATCGAGAACGTGTCGGGTGCGCGGGGCCACGCGACGGGGCTCGCGGCGCCTGCGCCGCAGTCCGACATCCTGGCCGGGGCGACCGACGTGCTGAAAGACGTGCTGCTGGCGTTGACGGCCGGAAGTTCCAGGGGACGGGTCGACGAGGGGCGCGACATCGTGGGATCGATCATGTCCGGGCTGCGCGAGGAAGGGCTGCTGATCGACCGGCTGATGCGGCTGCAGTCGCACGACGACTATACGGTGACCCACTCGCTGAACGTCTGCGTGCTGGTGGTGGCGCTGGCGGTGCGGATCGGGCTGCCCGAAAACCGGATTCGCGAGATCGGGCTCGCCGCGCTGCTTCACGACATCGGCAAGGAGATGGTCAAGACGGGAATCCTCAACAAGCCGGGGAAGCTGGACAATGCCGAGTTCGAGCACATCAAGACCCACCCGGTCGCCGGCGCCCGGATCCTGCGGAAGCTCGACTGCGGCAGCGACCTGCCGATGATCGTCGCCTTCGAGCACCACGTCAAGCACGACCGGTCCGGTTACCCGAAGACGCGGTCCGTGGCCCCCGCGCACACGGCGTCGCTGATGACGCAACTGGCCGACGTCTACGACGCGTTGCGCAGCTATCGTCCGTATCAGAAAAGCGTCGAGATCGAGCGGACGCTCTCGATCATGCGGCAGGGGCGCGGCACCGAGTTCGAGCCGGTGCTGTTCGACGCCTTCATGGATGTGGTGGGCCTGCCGGGCGGAAATCCGGAATCATAGCAGTTCGACCCGGACCTGGATGCTGTCGCCGACGACCGAGATCCGGAGGTGGATCGCGTTGCAGGCGGCCAGCGGTCGCGGTGGCAGCGACTCGGTCCACTCGATCCGTTCGAGCCGGTTGAGGAGCGCGGATGAATTGGCCTGCACGTGGGCCCGCCCGACCTGGCCCGAGGGCGTGACCTCCATGTGGATGAGCGCGTCGCCCTGCGACAGGAGGGTGCCGCCCGCAAGCACGTCGTTGACGATGCGGGAGAGTTCGGCCGGAACGAGCCGGTAGAACGCGTCTGTCGAGACGACCGCCTGGTGGTGCATCCGGGCCCGGCGGATCTGCTCGAAGTCGATTTCCGAAGGGGGTGCGCCGGTGGCCGGGACGTTGTCCGAGGCCGGAACGGGCGTGTCGACGGCCGCGGACGCAAGCGTGGAAGGCGGTTTCGCCGCGGGGGCCGGCGGCACGGCGGCGGGTTGCGCAGGGGTCGCCGGTTGCACGGCGGCGGATGCCGGCGGGGTCGCCGGCAGTTCCGGCATGGCGGCGGACTCGGTATCAGGTGCGGTCGCCGTGGCCGCCGGGGCGGCGGGTTTCGCGGGATCGCCCGCGGGCATCGGTTTTTCTGCGATGTTTTCAACGGGCGGCGGCACTTCGACAGCCCGGGGCGCGGCGGCGGCCGGCGGCACCAGTTCGGCGAAAACGGCCTCGGGGGCGGGCTTCCGGTTGCACCGCTTGAGCCCCTGGCTGATCGCGAAGGCGCCGGTCAGCAGCAGGTGGATCGCCAGCGAGGCGGCGATGGCTTTTTCGAGCCGCAAGCCGGTGTCTCCGCTATTCCCTGAAATTCACGTACTGCATGTCGAGGCCGAGATCCTTCCCCTTGAGCAGCGCCATGACCTCCTGCAGGTCGTCCCGGTTCTTGCCGGTCACCCGCACCTGCTCGTCCTGGATCTGCGACTGCACCTTCAGCTTGCTCTCCTTGATGAAGGCGTTGATCTCCTTCCCCTTCTCCTTGGAGATCCCCTGCTGGATCGTGATCATCTGCCGGACGCAACCGCCGCTGGCGCCCTCGATCTTGCCGTATTCGAGCGCCTTGATCGAGATGCCGCGCTTCATCAGCTTGGACTGGAGGACGTCGATGACCGCCTTCAGTTTGTAGTCGTCGTCGGAGAGGACCTTGATCCCCTCCTTCTCGAGGGTGACCTCGCTCTTCGATCCCTTGAAATCGTACCGCTGTCCGATCTCCTTGATGGCCTGGTTGACCGCGTTGTCGACTTCCTGCATGTCGACGGCCGAAACGATGTCGAACGATGGCATGGGTCCCTCCGGATGGGTATTCCAAAACTATACCATCACCGGTCCCCGGTTCGCCTACCGCGGATGCCCCGTTAATCCTTCGCTTTCGGGGAGGGGGCCGTTCGCCTCCGTTGTCAGCCGCAACCGTCCTATCCACCGGCACTTCGCTCAGACCCCCATCCCCTACCGCTACGGAAGCAATGGGCATTGCAGGATGGGGATCAAGGAACATAAGCGTCGTGGTACCCTTTAGCGCATGTCCGCAGTTGTTCCCGAGATCCGCGCGCGCCTGCTGACCGGCCTGTCCGGCGGCTTCAGGACTGCGCTCAAGATCGTGAAGATCACCTTCCCGCTCTACGTCGCCGTCGACCTGCTGAAAAACACGACGACCGCGGTCGACGCGCTCGGCCGCCTCTTCTCGCCGGCGATGACGCTGTTCGGACTGCCGGGATCCGCGGCTTTCGCCTTCGTGGCTGCCGGACTGCTCAACATCTATGCGGGGCTGGCGATCATCGTTCCGCTTGCGCTTGATCCGTTCCAGGTGACGCAGTGCGGCCTGATGATGGGGATCGCCCACAACCTGCTCCTCGAAGGGGGCGTCCTGAGCAGCACGGGGACGCGCGGGACGGCGCTCACGCTGGCCCGGGTCGTCCTGGCCGTCGTCGCCGGGCTTGGGTTGAACGGGGCGAGGCTCCTCGGCTGGATCGAGTTTCCGGGTCCCGGGGGGGCCGTGGCCGGGACGGCGCTGCACGCCGCAGGGTCGTCCGCTCCCGCAGTCGCGGCCGGTTTCGCGGAAGCGCTGGGGAACAGCCTGCTGGGCGGCGTGAAACTGTCCGGCAAACTGGTGCTGATCATCGTCCCGCTCGTCGCCCTGTTCGAACTGCTCCGTTACCTGCCCGTCTTCCGGAAGGCGGGGCGCGCCGTCGACCCGGCGATGCGCGGGATGGGGTTGACGTCCGACGCGGCCGTCCCGCTCTTCACCGGCATCTTCCTCGGCATCGCCTACGGGGCGGGGATCATCATCCGCGTGGCGCAGGAAAAGAAACTCCCGCCGCGCGACCTGTTTCTCATGGGGCTTTTCCTCGCGACATGCCACGCCGTGGTCGAGGACACGATCGTGTTCGGCGCGATCGGCGGCAGCATGACGGCGATCTTCGGCATCCGCTTCGCCCTCGCGTTCGCGCTCACCGCGATGCTGGGGCGATTCTGGAAGCGCGCGACGTAATGCGGATGCCGGGGGAACCCTAAGCTCCGTGAAGGGGGGCCATTCGCTTTCGCAGGCGCTATCACAACACGCCTCAGCGGCGCTCCGCTCAGAGACCCCCCTTCACTCCGCTACGGGTGCGCCGGCATCCGCCAACTCGCGGAATCTCATGGGCCCGCGTAGATTCCCGCGTTCCGTTCCGGGTAGCTCTCGTAGACGTGTTCGAAGAGCGCCGAGCATTTCGCGCGGTACATTTCCGGCGAATAGGCGCGCGGCAGGCCCGTGTCGAGCGTGTCCTTGATCGCCAGTTTGAGCGCCGCCCGGGCGGCGGCCTTCTGCCGCCAGTTCAGCACCAGCAGTTCCTTGAGTTTCGCCAGCAGCTCGCGCGCGACCTTTTTCACCTCGGCCCGTTCTTCGGTACTCAGTTCCGGCGCGGGGCGCGTGAGGATGTCGAAGACGACCAGCTCCTCCTCGGACAGATTCTCTCGGACGTGCCGCTCCTGTTCCTCGCTCAAGGCTCGGCTCAGCTTCAGCAGCTCCTCGAACAGCTCCTCGATGCTCCGGCTGCCGGCGTTGTATTCGTCGATCAGCGACTCGAACCGCTCGGCGAAATCGGCGCGCATCCGGTTCCGCGCGATGAGTTTTTCCAGTCGCGCCCGGATGGCGGCCTTGAGCACTTCCAGGTCGGTGTTCTTCTTTTTCGACTCCTTGAACCGCCCCGCCAGCGCCTCGAAATCGATCTTCGAGAGGTCGAGCGCGGGCGGACCTTTTTCGCGGATCGTCATGCCCGTGATCGACTCGTCGAGCAGCGCGTTGATGCCGCGCATGATCTCGGAGATGTCCACGGGGTCCGGATTCAGCTTGGCGCGGATCGCATCGGCGATCGCCCCGATGCACGCCACCCGCCCGGCGGTTTCGAGCGCCGCCGGGTCGGGTTTTACCGCCCGGTGCAGCGCGATCACCAGCCGCTCGTGCGCCAGGAACTCCCGACGCAGCGGGTCGGGCGAGATCAGGGCGTTGACGGCCTCTCCCACGCGCGACAGCCGTGCAAATCCGCCCGCGGGAAGCTGCTCGATCCCGGCGAGCCGCACCCCTTTGTCCGCGCAGAACGCCGTTGCCGCCGTCACCGCCTGCCTCAATTCCTCGACCAGCGCCTGCTTGTCCTCGACCGGGTTCTTGCCCCCCTTCCCCGCGCCGTAGATGGCGAGCGCCTTTTCCAGCGAGGCGAACACGTTCGAGTAGTCGACGATCGTGCCGCACCGCTTCTCGGGGAAGACCCGGTTCGCGCGGGCGATCGTCTGCATCAGCGTGTGGTTGCGCATCGGCTTGTCGAGGTAGACCGTCGAGCAACTCGGTGCGTCGAAGCCGGTCAGCCACATCGCGCAGACGAACACCAGCCGCAACGGGTCGGCCGTATCCTTGAACTTCTCGTCGAGCGGCGGCTGCGAATCGTTCATCCTTTTCCGGTGCGGCGCGATGTCGAGCCCCAGCTTCTCCATCGCCTCGATCTCGTTCTGTCCCGGCGAGACGACCAGCGCCATGCCGGTCGTCGTCAGCACCTCCAGCCGCTTCGCCAGCTTGGCTTTGCGGTCGGCGGGCAGGTCGTAGGCGGCCAGCGCCTTGCGCACCCGGACGGTCTCCTCGTCCCAATGCGCGCGCACCTTGTCGTGCATCCGCAGCGCGGTCGCCTTGTCGACGGAGACGACCATCGCCTTGCCGAGGAAACCCCGCCCGAGGAAATGGCGGACGATGTCCTTCGCCACCTCTTCCAGCCGGTCGTCGCGGGTCAGGAGGTGGTACTGGCGCCCCAGCTCCCTCTCCAGCTTCGCCTCCTGGTCGGGGTCCAGCTCCGCGGACTCGATCAGGTCATAGAGGTCGTCGTTCAGCTCCGGGTTGACGAGCTTCAGCTCGGGCGTGCGGTTCTCGTAGAACAGCGGCACCGTTGCGCCGTCCTCGACCGACTGCCGGAAGTCGTAGATCGAGACGTAGTCGCCGAAGACCTCACGGGT
>JANXQJ010000083.1 GCA_025356865.1 Deltaproteobacteria bacterium
GTCGGCCCCAACGGCGCCGGGAAGACGACGCTGCTCAAGGCGATCCTCGGGATGGTCCCCTACGAAGGATCGATCCGCTTCTGCCGCTCAGAGGAGCACGGCCGCGGCAAGCCGCGGATCGGCTATGTCCCGCAACGGCTCAACATCGACCGCGACGTCCCGATGACGGTGCTCGACTTCTTCTCGCTCTCGTCCCAGGCGATGCCGGTCGTCTTCGGGCACACCCGCCGCTCAAGGGCTTCGGCGGAGGAAGCGCTCGAGCGGGCCGGCGCCTCGCAACTCCTCCTGAAACCGCTCGGACGGCTTTCCGGCGGCGAACTGCAGCGGGTGCTCCTGGCGCTCGCCCTCCGCGGGGAACCCGACATCCTGCTCCTCGACGAACCGGTTTCCGGCGTCGACGTCGCGGGCGAGGAACTGTTCTGCGACTTCCTCGGGCAGGTGCACAGCGAAAGCGGCTTCTGCCTGCTCCTGGTCAGCCACGACCTCTCGGTCGTAACGAGACACGCCGACCGCGTCATCTGCCTCGACCGGCGCATCGTCTGCCAGGGCGCGACGACCGAGGTGCTGACACCCGAGACGCTTTCGGCGATGTACGGGAGCGACCCGCACCTCCTCCGCCACAGACACGCCCACGGACAGGGACATCTGCACGAGAGCGGGTGCGACTGCAAATGACCGGTTCCACCGCGATCGCCCCCCTGCTTCAACTGCTCGGGCACCTGCTCCCGGCCGAGATGGCCTCGCTCGATTTCGTCAAGCGGGCGCTGCTGGCCATCCTGCTCGTCGGTCCGGCCGCCGCCGCGGTCGGGGTACCGCTCGTCCACTTCCGGATGGCGTTCTTTTCGGACGCGATCGGCCACTCCGCCTTCACGGGCGTCGCCCTGGGCGTGCTGCTCGGGTTCAACCCGCTGCTGACGATGGTCGCATTCGGCCTCTTCGTCGCTTGGGCGATCGCCACCGTCAAGGGGCGCACCGAACTCTCGACCGACACCGTGATCGGCGTCTTCTTCTCGACCGTGATCGCGCTGGGGATCGCCGTCATCAGCGCCCGAAAGGGGCTGACGCGGAACCTGCAGGGCTACCTCTACGGGGATCTGCTCGCCGTTTCCGACGACGAAATCCTCTGGATGGCCGCGATCGCCTGCTTCGTCGCCGCCTACCTGTTCGTCACCCTCAACCGGCTGCTGATGCTCGGGGCACACGAGGGGATCGCACGCGCCATGCGCATCCGGACCCGGACGCTCGAGATTTCCTTTGCACTCGTAACCGCACTGGTGGTCACCACGGCCATCCGGGCGGTCGGCATCCTGCTCGTGACCGCCCTCCTGGTGGTCCCTGCCGCGGCAGCCCGCAACGTCGCGAGAAGCGTCGCATCGTCCTTCGCGATCGCTGTCGGCATCGCCCTCCTCTCGGGGATCGGAGGCGTCGTGGCGTCCTTCTATCTCGACAGCGCGACCGGCGCCACGGTCGTCCTCTTCTCCTCCGCCTGCTTCGCCGTCACGCTGGCCGTGCGGGCGGTGTCCGCCCGGTAGGGCACCCGACGAAAGGAGCATCTCCGTGGAGAAAACGCTTTACGTCATCGGGCACCGAAACCCGGACACCGACTCGATCGCGGCGGCCGTCGCCTACGCCGGACTCAAGCGGCGAACCGGCACCCCCCGGGCGGTCGCGGCCATGGCGGGCGAACCGAATCCCCAGACGCGCTACATCCTCGACCGCCTCGGCATCCCGGACCCCGTCTACCTTGCCGACGTGCATCCCAAGGTCCGCGACACGCTCGACCGGGCTCCCGTGACCGTGGGGATGGACACCACCGCCTACCAGGCGCTCGAGGCGTTCCACGCCGGCGGCGTCCGCACCCTGCCGGTCCTGGACGGGGACGGAAAACCGTGGGGCATCCTCTCCCAGTTGCGCCTTTCCGAGCAGTACCTGCTGCCCAGTGCTGAGCACCAGCGCGAGATCACCACCACCCTTCGGGCACTGGCGCGAACGCTCTCCGGCACGACGGGTGAAGACGGGGAGATCGACCTCCCGATCACGCTCAAGCTCTTCATCGGCGCCATGAGCGCCGGGTCCTTTTCCGACCGGATCTCCGGGTACGACCCGCGCGAACTGCTCGTCATGACCGGGAACCGCCGGTCGATCCAGCAGGCCGCCATCGAACGGGGCGTCCGCCTCCTGGTGGTGACGGGCGACCACGCCCCGGACCCGGACCTGCTCGCCCTTGCGGCCTTGCGGGGGATCCGCATTCTCCGGACGCCGCACGATACGGCCACGGCGGCATGGCTCGCGCGTCTCTCGACCCCCGTATCCCTTTTCGCCGAAAGAAAGTTCGAGACGATCGGGGTGGGTGAACCGCTCACCCGCCTGCGGCAGAAGCTGCTCGCCTCGCGGGACCCTTCCGTCCTCGCCCTCGAGGACGACGGCACGCTGGCCGGCGTCGCCACCAAGTCGTCGCTCCTGGCGCCCCTCCCCTACGCGCTCGTCCTCGTCGACCACAACGAGATCGCGCAGGCCGTCCCGGGTGCGGAAGCGGTCGAGATCGAGGAGGTGATCGACCACCACCGGCTCGGCAACGGGCCGACCGTATCGCCCATCGCCTTCGTCACGTCTCCGGTGGGGAGCACCTGCACCCTCGTGGCCGGCCGCTTTCTCGACGCCGCCGTCGAGCCGGACCGGGCAACCGCGGCCCTCCTGCTGGCCGGCATCCTGACCGACACGGTGTTGCTCAAGTCCCCCACAACCACGGACGCCGACCGGGACGCCGCATCGCGACTCGAAGGGCTCGCGAAGCTCGACGCCGCCGTTTTCGGCCGGGAGATCTTCGCCGCGACCAGTTCGCTCCGGCACTACGGCTCGGCGGCCAGGGCGATCGAATCCGACTTCAAGCGGTTCCGGCACGGGACGCACGAGGTCGGCATCGGGCAGGTCGAAGTCATCGGGTTCGACGAGTTCCACGAGATGAAGCAATCGCTGCTGGACGCCCTCGCGGCGATCCGGAAGCGGGACGGCCTCTTCGTGGCCGGCCTCATGGTGACCGACATCGCGGCCGAAGGGACGCTCTTTCTCGTCGAGGGATACACGCGGATCGCCCACGTCATGGAATATCCGCAGGTCGAACCGCACCTCTACGAGATGAAGGGGGTGCTCTCCCGCAAGAAGCAGCTCGTCCCCCACCTGCTCAAGGTGCTCTCCCGGCTGGACGGTTAATACGCCTCGAATGGATGGTCTATAATCGGGAACAACTTGCCGAGCGGACCAGAAACCAAGACATCGACCGGAGGAACCATGGGAATCAAGGGATCGAAGACCGAGAAAAACCTGATGGCGGCGTTCGCGGGGGAATCGCAGGCGCGCAACCGGTACACCTTCTACGCCGGCATCGCGTCCAAGGAAGGGTTCGAGGCGATCGCGAACATCTTCCTCGAAACCGCCGACAACGAGAAGAAGCACGCCCATCTCTATTTCAAACTGCTCGAGGGGAGCGACGTCGAGATAGCGGCGGGCTACCCGAGCCGGATCGGCACCACGCTGGTCAACCTCGAGGCGGCGGCGGCCGGTGAAAAGGAGGAGTGGAGCATCATCTATCCCGCCATGGCGAAGACCGCCGAGGAAGAAGGGTTCGCGGCGGCGGCCTCGACGTTCCGCAACGTCGCCGGCGTCGAAGTGCACCACGAACAACGGTACGCGACCCTCCTGGAGCGGCTGCAAAGCGGCACCTATTTCAAGCGGGAGCAGCCGATCCGCTGGAAATGCATCAAGTGCGGGCACATCCACGAGGGGGTCGAGGCGCCCAAGGTGTGCAAGGTGTGTGCGCACCCGCAGGGCTGGTTCACCCCGGCCGGGATCAACTGGTAAGGTCGGCACGGCAAAAATCGCGGACGCAAAAACGGGGCGGGGGGATTTCTTTCCCCTTCGCCCCGCGTCTTTTCGTCAAAGAACGTTCCGGATCTATTCGGGCAGCGTCCCCTCGAACTTGGCGCGTTCGCGGACCATCGCCTCGCGGCCGGCCTCGTACGCTTCCTTGACCGCCGAGCTTTCGCGCT
Organism: Deltaproteobacteria bacterium; assembly: GCA_025356865.1. Classification (GTDB taxonomy): domain Bacteria; phylum Desulfobacterota; class Deferrimicrobia; order Deferrimicrobiales; family Deferrimicrobiaceae; genus JANXPS01. The sequence goes on from JANXQJ010000083.1 coordinate 4,047, forward strand.
CGAGCAACCCGCCCACCTTGGCCTTGACGTCGCCGGTCCAGCCGGTGGCCTTTTCCTTCAGGTCTTCGGCGAGGTCGCTGATCTTTTCGCGCGCCTCGCGGCCCGACACGGGCGCAGTCAACAGGGCGACTCCGGCTCCGATCAGCCCGCCCGCGAGAAATGCCACCAGCGCAGTCCCGTTGAACCCCTTTTCGTCACACATGTTCTTTTTCCTCCTTTCGCGAATACCGGTTGACGAACGTTTCGATAAAAGTCCTCGCACCGGCGGTCAGGATCGACACGCCCCCCAGCACGGGGAGAACGATGCCGGCGACCCCGGCGGAAGCCAGGTCGAGCGTCCTGCGGAGCTGCTTCCCGCCATCGCTCACCAGCGCCACGTTGGCGGTCACCCGTTCAACGTGACCCAGTATTTCCCGGACCGTCGCGTTGGTTCGGCGAAGGTCTTCGGCAGTCATCTCGGCCTGGCGGAGCGTCGATTCGAGGCGCGACTCGAGCTGCCGGATGGTACGGCGAAGCTGGAGAAGCGTGACCGCGAGCACCACCGACAATCCGATCACCGCAATCGACAAGGCCACGAACAGCAGTTGCTGACCGCTCACGCGGATACCCCCTTGGTCCGGCAGGAATCTTCGTCCGGATTGCCAGGCTTCACGATACCTCACCTGCCTCATCCGCGCAAGAACACGCAAGATTATGGTAGTTTCTCCCGATAAGGGAATAGACTGATGCGTTGTTTCCCCGCAACCGGGTCAGAATAACCACCGAAAGGCTCACCATGAAGTCCATCAATAGTCTGGCGGCGCGGCAGACTATCGCCTTTGCCGCGTTCGCCCTGGCAATCGTCCTGCTGGTGTCCGCATTCTCCTACTACCGGGCCAAATCGGCACTCGACGAGAACCTGCGGCTTCACGCACGGGTGCTGCTGACCGCCATGGAATCCGACGCCACCGAAAACATGGCGTCGGACGGCAGCGGTTTCGACAAGGCGTTCCTCGCCAAGTACATCGAGGAGATGGCGTGGCGCGACCCGAACATCGCCTTCGTCGCCGCGATCGACGGAAACCGGGCCATCCTGGCCCATTCGGACTCGCAGCAGGCGGGCAGCAAATGGGAAGTGCCGGCCGCCAGGGCCGAGGGATCCATGAAGATCCGCGAGCGGCTCGTGCCCTACAAGAAAACGCGCGCCATGGAATTGACGATTCCCGTATCCGCGGGCGGAAAGACACTCGGGTGGCTCCAGCTCGGGATGAAATACGAGGCGGTGGACGCCAGCCTCCGGAAACTTGCCTTCAATATCATGGTCGCCGGATTGCTGATCGTGGTCGCCTCCTTTTTCGTGGCGCGGCGGCTCGCTTCCGGCTTCACGCGGGGGCTCGACCGACTGGTGGCGACGGCCCTGGAGATTTCCGGTGGCGACCTGCGCACGCAGGCGCCCGAGAACGGGTTCGACGAACTCCGCGCCCTGGCGCACGCCTTCAATGCGATGGCCGACAACCTGCGCAATGTGATCCGCGAGATCCAGGAGACGGGCGGCAAGGTCGGCGACTTCTCGGCGGGCATCACGACGCTGATCCAGGACCAGGCGACGAGCGCGTCCCAGCAGGCGGCGTCGCTGGCCCAGGTGACGGCGACGATGGAAGAGCTCTCGCGCACGTCCCACCAGATCGCGGGGAACGCCGAGTCGGTCAAGTCGAGCGCCGAGCAGACGGTCGAGATGGCGCAGCAGGGGACGACGCTGGTCCGGGAGAGCGTCGACGGGATGGGAAAGATCAAGGAGCGGGTGACCGACATCGCGCAGAAGACGCTGTTCCTGGGCGAGAAGAGCCACGAGATCGGGAAGGTGATGGACCTGATCAAGGAGATCGCGGGCGAGATCCACCTGCTGGCGCTCAACGCGGCGATCGAGTCCGCGGCCGCGGGCGAGCACGGGCGCCGCTTCGCGGTGGTGGCATCCGAGGTTCGCCGGCTTGCCGAAAAGACGCGCGAGTCGACCGAGGCGATCCGGTCGCTGGTCTCCGAGATCCAGTCTGCGACGCAGGGTTCGATCCTTGCGACCGAGCAGGGGAGCCGCGAGGTCGACAAGTGGCGCGAGACGATCAACCTGACGGCGGGCGCGTTCACCGAGATCATCGGGATGATCGAGAACACGTCCGAGGC
>JANXQJ010000087.1 GCA_025356865.1 Deltaproteobacteria bacterium
GAGCCGTTGCGGGACATAGCCGATCCGCGGCTTGCCGCGGCCGTGCTCCTCTGAGCGGCAGAAGCGGATCGATCCTTCGTAGGGGACCATCCCGAGGATCGCCTTGAGCAGCGTCGTCTTCCCGGCGCCGTTGGGGCCGACCAGCGCGGTGACTTCTCCGCACCGGACATCGGCGTCGATGCCGGAGAGCACCTCGATGCCCCCCATCCGGATCGTGAGGCCGCGGATCTCGAGCGCGTGCGGATATCCGGGGTCGCCGCTCATCGGCCCAACGTCTCGCGCAGCACACGCAGGTTGCCCCGCATCGCGTCTTCGTAGGCGGTGAGCCCCGTCGCCCCCGTCGCCACCGGGTCGAGCGCCCGGACCGGCACGCCCGCCTCGCGGCCGATCATCGCTGCCAGTTTCTCAGGATATTGCGGCTCGCCGAAAACGGCCGCCGCCCGGCTCTGGCGGATGATCCCGAGCAGCTTCCGGATCTCGCCCGCTGATGGCTCCTGCCCCGGAACCGCCTCGATCTCGCCGACCACGGACAGTCCCAGGTCGCGCGCGAGGTAGTCGAAGACATTGTGGAAGGTGACGATGTTGCGGTTCTTGTACTGCTTCGATGCCGCGTCGAATTCCGCCGCCACCGTTTCGAGCCGCTTCACGTAGCCGTCGGCGTTGGCCTTGAAGCGGGCTCCGTTCACCGGCGAGGCGGCGGAGAGCGCTTTCTCGATCGTGCGCACCTGCAGGATCGCGTTTCTCGGGCTGACCCAGCTGTGCGGATTGACGTCGCCGTGGCCGTGTCCGCTTTCGGAAGCGGCCCGGATCGGGACGATGCCCGCCCCGCTTTCGATCACCGTGATCTTCGGGTTGGCCTTGCGCACGGGGTCGCCGATGAATTCCTCCATCCCGAGCCCGTTGGCCACGAACAGGACGGCGGCGGCGATCTTCTTCATGTCGGCCGGTGTCAGGGCGTATTCGTGGGGGCATCCGAGCGACGCCGGAAGCATCATCTCGACCTCCACGCCCGGCGCATTCCCGGCGACGTTCTTCGTGAACAGGTAGATCGGCAGGAAGGACGTCAGCACCCGCAAGGTGGGCGCAGCCAGGGCGGTTCCCGCAGGCACCAGGAGAACGACCAGCAGGAGCAGGGTGATCCGGCGGAGAACGGGGTTGGGAACCATGATTGTTAAACGATACTTCGCGCCGCCCGGGAAAGCAACGCCGCCCGCCGTGACACCGCTCCGGATGCGTGCGTGTTGGATGCGTGTGTGTTGGATGCGTGTGTTGTGATGACCTGCTCCGTCCGGTATAATGGAATGTGGCGGAGAGGAGTCCTGTTGCCATTCTACGAACAGTTGAGCGAGGCGTACGACGCACTTTTCCCGGTTTCGCCGGTCCAGCGGGCGCTGCTCCGGTCTCTTGCCGAATCGCTTCCGGCAATCCGGGTGGCCGATGCCGGTTGCGGGTCCGGGGCGCAGTTGCTCCCGATCGCGGAGTTGGGCGGGCTGTGCACGGGGTTCGATCCCGACGAGGCGATGGCCTCCCTTGCGCGCCGGAAACTGGCGATCTTCGGGGATGTCCGGATCGAGACGGGCGGTTTCGGCGACCTCCCGGGACTGGTTCCCGCGGAAAGCGTCGATCTCGTGCTCTGCCTGGGCAACTCGCTGGTTCATGTCCCGCAGGATGAGGCGTCCCGCTTTCTCTCCGATGCCTTCGTGGCGCTTGCGCCGGGCGGGCAGTTGTTGCTCCAGATCCTGAATTACGACCGGTTCGCGCCCGGGGGCGAAACGGTGCTTTCCCCGATCGGTTCGGCCGACGGCACGGTTTCGATGGCGCGCCGCTACCGGTGGGAAGGGGGGCGTCAACTCCGGTTCCTGACCGAACTGACGTTGCCGGGCAATCCCCCGCGGGTCGTTCGCAACGGTATCCCGCTCTACCCGGTCCGCCCGGGCGAATTGCGGAAGATGCTCGCGGAAGCCGGCTTCGCGGATGCGAAGTTCCATTCCGATTTCGCCCTCTCTGCTTTCTCGAACGATTCGGAGGCGCTCGTATGCCTGGCACAAAAAAGATAAAGTCCCGCGGAATCCGTCGTTTCGCACCCGTCGTCGCCCTTGCGCTCGTCACGGGCTGGGTCGCGACCCGAGGCGTCGCCCTGGCCACCAACCGGTTCAAGGTGCCGCCCCCCGCCCGGGTTTCGAAATCGCCCAAAGAGCAGGCCGCGATCATCTCGGCCCAGGGGATCGACGCCAAGAACCTGATGACGCTCCTTGCCGATGCGAGTTCCGAAGGCGTGACGCCCGACGGCAACAAGGTGACGCTCTCCATCAATCCCCGGCTGCAGCGGGAAGTGTTCGAACTGTTCCGCCGCTTCGACCCGCCTTTCGGCATCTTCGCCGCGGTCGAGCCGGGCACGGGTCGCGTCGTCTCGCTCGTCGGCTACCGGCGGGGGGGCGAGTCCGATCCCGGCCTGGCGCTCAAGGCGATCTATCCGGCCGCCTCCCTGGTCAAGGTGATCACGGCGTCCGCCGCGGTCGAAAAGGGCGGCGTCAACCCCGACGCCAACATCAGTTATTGCGGCAACATCTACACCGTCTCGCGCCGGGCCAACCACCTGCCCGAGGGGCGCGGCGAGTGCATGACGCTGGGCGAGGCGATCGGAAAATCGGCCAATGTCGTCCTGGGCAAGGTGACCGTCAACCACGTCGGCGCCGACGGGCTCGAGCAATACCTGGGCAAGTTCGGCTTCGGCCAGCCGGTTCCGTTCGACCTGCCGGTCGAGACGAGCCGCGCCGAGGTCCCCCGCGAAGAGTTCGAACTGGCGCGCACGGGCGCGGGCTTCGGCGAGGTCTACGTTTCCCCGCTCCACATGGCGACGATCATGGCGGCGATCGGCGACAACGGCGCGATGCCCTCTCCCCGGCTGATAGACCGGATCGAGGATCGTCACGGCGCGGTCACGTACGAGGGCCGCTCCGAAAAATGGCGCGATACCGTGCGCCCCGAGACCACCCAGGCGCTGATGCGGATGATGGTCAAGACGATCGAGATGGGCACGTCGCGAAGGGCTTTCGGCACGGCCGAGCACACGCCGATGCTGCGCGACATGGAGGTTGCCGGGAAGACCGGCTCCCTGTCGGGCTGGAATCCCCGGATGAATTTCGAATGGTTCGCGGGCGTCGCCCCCGTCTCCGGTCCGAAACTCGCAATCGTGGCGCTCGTCGTCAACGACGGCCACTGGAAGATCAAGGGCAACTACGTCGGGAAAGAGGCGTTGTCGGCCTACTTCGGCTACCCGTCTTCGATGCCGCCGATCTACGCCAAGGCCCGCGGGAAGCGGGGCGGCAAGGTGGTCGCCGTCTCCCGGAAAAAAGGGAAGCGCTCCAAGTCCGCCCCGGGGAAACGAAGCAAGAAGGCGCGCGCCGCCGCCAAGGCGGGCGACAGCCGAACCGCATCCGCAGCCGTTCCGGGTTGATCGTTCGCGTGAAAGGACCCCGGTGGACTTCGCCCGACTGATCGACGCGCGCCGTTCGACGCGCGCTTTTTCCGATCGACCGATCGAGGCCGGCAAGGTGGCGCGGCTCTTCGAGGCCGCCCGCTGGTCGCCGTCGTGCGCCAACCGGCAACCGTGGCGTTTCGTGGCCGTTTCGAAAGACGATCCGGCGCGCGCCGCCCTCGAGGATGCGATCGACGCCGGCAACGGCTGGGCCCGGCGGGCGCCGCTCCTGGTCGTGAGCGGCGGTTCCGGAACCGACCTCCTGGCGGTCGAGACGCGCGACTACCTGTTGCACGACGCCGGCCTCGCGCTCATGAGCCTGCTTTACAGGGCCTTCGACGTGGGGTTGATCGCGCACCCGATGGCCGGCTGGAAAGAAGCACCGCTCCGCGCCGCGCTTTCGCTGCCCGACGATTTCCGCCCCATCGCCGTGACGGCGATCGGTTACCCCGGCAACCCGGCCGACCTCGACGAGGCCGTGCGAAAAAAGGACGAAAAGCCCCCCACGCGCCGTCCGATCGGCGACGTCGCCTTCGCCGGTCGGTGGGGCGTCCCGCTCCCGGCCGTTCTCCCCGGGCCTCCCGAGCGGTATTTCGAAACCCCGATCCCGATCCGCTTCTCCGACATCGACGCGATGGGGCACGTCAACAATGCGCTGACCCTCACGCTGCTAGAACAGGGGCGGATGGCGTTCTACGCCGAGGTGGTGGGCGTCCGCCGGATCGAGGAGATCGACTTCGTGATCGCCGAGTCGTCCTGCCGCTACAAGGCGCCCATCCTCCTGCACGACACCGTGCGGCTGAGATTGCACGTAACCGACGTCTCGCGCAGCGCCTTCCGCTTCCGCTACCTCCTCTTCGATCCCGACGACGGTCGCGTCTTCACCGAGGCCGAGACGGTCCAGGTGGCTTACGACTACGCCGCAGGCCGGCCCAGGCCGGTATCGCCCGGGTTTCTCGAGAAGGTCAGGGCTTACACCGAAGGGTGAACGGAAGCAGCCGTTCCGATGACAGGAATTTTCCTTTGAAGACGGGCACGCTCGATTCGATCCGGGGGAAATGCCGGGTGCCGCTGCTGCTGGCAATCGCCACCCTCGCCGTCTATTTCCCCGTCTTCCGCTATCCGTACGTATCCCTCGACGACGATGTCTACGTGACCGCCAACGCCTGGGTGCGCGCGCCGGGTTTCGGGTGGGGCGACATCGCGCATGCCTTCGGCAGCTGCACGGCCGGCCACTGGCACCCGCTCGCGATGCTCTCGCTCAAGCTCGACTTCCTGATGTTCGGTGCGGACCCCGGCTCCTCCCACGCGGTGAATCTCGCCCTCCACCTGGCGACGGTGCTCGTCTTCTTCATCGCATTCCGCCGGATGACCGGGCGAGAGGCGGAGAGCGCGGCCGTCGCGCTCCTGTTTGCGATCCATCCCCTGCACGTCGAGTCGGTCGCCTGGATCTCGGAGCGGAAGGACGTTTTGTGCGGCGTCTTCTGCGCGCTCTCGGTCGACGCTTGGGGACGGTACGCCGAGGCGCCTTCCCGGAGGCGCTACCTCGCATCCTTCCTCTTCTTCGCGCTCGCGCTCCTGTCCAAGGCCATGGCGGTCACGCTTCCCTTCGTCCTCCTGCTGCTGGACTTCTGGCCGTTGCGCCGCCTTGGCCGCCCAGCGCCGGAAGATCCGCGGGCGGTCGGGATTTCCGCAGCCCTTCTCGAGAAGGTGCCGTTCCTCGGGCTGTCGGCGGTGTCCTCCTTCGCCGCGCTCGCCGCGCTGGGCGGGGTGGGTGCGCTGATCGGCGCCGACGAGGTCGCCTTCGGAACCCGGACCGCGGGTGCGCTCCTTTCCTATGCCTGGTATCTGGGGAAACTGCTGGTTCCGGCGGGTCTCTCGGTCGTCTACCCGCCTGCCGTCGGCGAAGCACAGGGGTGGCAGGTCGCGGGTGCCGCGCTCCTGCTGGCGGTCGCGACAGTCTTCTCCGTGCGGCAGTCAGGGAAGCGCCCGTTCCTCCTGTTCGGCTGGCTCTGGTTCCTCGGAACGCTCTTTCCGGTGATCGGGCTGGTTCGCGCGGGGGCGATCGTCGTGGCCGACCGCTTCTGCTACCTGCCCGCTCTCGGGATTTTCGTCGCTGCGGTGTGGGGTGTCTCCGGAATCCTTCCTGCCTCGCGGCGCGGCCGGCGGGTCGCCGGCTGGATTGTCGCGGCCTGCCTGGTGCCGCTCGCCGCCGCGGCGCACGTCCAGGTCCGGACATGGCGGGACTCCGAAGCGCTGTTCTCCCGGGCGATTGCGCAGACGCGGGAGAACTGGCTCGCCCACGGAAACCTGGGGCAGTTCCTCCGCACCGAGGGGCGCCCCCGGGAAGCGATCCCCCATCTGCGCGAAGCCATCCGGATCACCCCGGCGGATGCGGTCCTCAACCAGAGCCTGGGACTGGCGCTCTCGGATGTCGGGGATCCCGCGGGCGCGGAAGCGTCGTTCCGGCGGGCAGTGCGCCTTGTTCCCGCCGACGTCGAGGCGCACCTGCATCTCGGGGTGTGCCTCGCACGGCAGGGAAAGTCGGAAGACGCGGCCGATTCGTTCGCGACTGCGGTCCGCCTTGCCCCGGAGCACCCGGGCGCCCGGTTCAACTACGGGACCGCCTTGCTTGAATCGGGAAGGTCGGAAGCGGCGACGGCGCAGTTCCGGGAGGCGCTTCGTATCCGCCCGGCGTATCCGGAGGCGTTCGGCATGTTGGGCGTGGCGTTGGCGGATGGGGGGAAACGGGACGAAGCCGCACGCGCCTTCCGGGAGGCGCTTCGCCTCAAACCCGGCGACGCCGCCGCCACGGCGAACCTCGCGCGACTCGGTGCCGCTCCCTGACCCTGACCCGGGAAGGGCGGCGAAACCGGGTCAGGGGCCGCCTTCCGCGGCCGGTTTCAGTCGTATCGAGATCGGGTACTCCATCGTCTCCTCGATGGTCGATTGCCTCTCCTCGTCCCTGTAGCCGGCCAGCGATACCCGGACCCGGTGCGGTCCCGGCGAAATCAGGGTCGTAAGCGGCGTGGCGCCTTTCGCGACGTCGTCGACGGAAACCCGTGCGCCCGGCGGCGTCGACAGGATCGTCACCGCGACGCGCTTCAGGTCGGAGTTCGGCGACCCCGACGGGCTTGAAACGTTCTTCGCGGCCGTGGCCGGCACGCGCAGGCCACGGCCGGCATTCGGCGTCCGGGGACTGGACGACGGGCCCGGGCGGAAGGGCGTCGCGGTCGGGACCG
>JANXQJ010000124.1 GCA_025356865.1 Deltaproteobacteria bacterium
TCGAGAAGGCGGGCGAGATGTGGATGGCCGACGTCATGCACGGTCCCACGGTCGGCATCGGGGGCGGACGGCGACACAAGTCTTACCTCATCGGGATCATCGACGACGCGACCCGCGTCGTGCCCTATTGCGTCTTCGCACTCTCCGAGGCCGTCGGCGCGTTCCTGCCGGTGCTGGGGCAGGCGGTCCGGCGGCGCGGCGTTCCGAAGCGTCTTTACTGCGACAACGGGGCGGCGTTCCGCTCGCACCACCTGGAACTGGTGTGCGCCAAACTCGGCATCATCCTGATCCACAGCCGTCCCTACACCCCGGAAGGGCGGGGGAAGATCGAGCGGTTCTTCCGAACCGTGCGAATGCAGTTCCTGCCACGCCTTTCCCCGGACGACACCAAAAGCATCGAAGCCATCAACCGGGCGCTGTGGGGGTATATCGAGGGTGAGTATCACCAGTCGCCCCACAGGGGGCTTGGTGGAGAGACGCCGCTGGACCGGTGGGCGCAAAGCGCCGATGCCATCCGTCTGCCCCAGCCCGGCACCGACTTCGAGGCGCTCTTTTTGCTGGAAGAAAAACGGCGTGTGCAGAAAGACCGCACCGTCAGCCTGCGCGGGGTGCTTTACGAAGTCGACGCAACGCTCGTTGGCGAGACGGTGAGCTTGCGCTTCGATCCGGCGAAGGTGGGAGAACCAGTCGAAGTCTGGCATCAAAACAAAAAAATCGGCACGGCCAAACGCGTCGATCTATATGCCAACTGCTTCGTCAAGCGCAACCAGTCAGACAAGACGCTGTCAACCGCACAAGGCCCGGACAGGCCGCCCCAGGGGCTGCGGCTTCGCGACCTCCCGCCGAGCCTGACGAAAGGAGGCCGCTAAAATGTATCGCCAACACTTCGGCCTTACCCGACATCCGTTCAACAAGGAGATTCCGCCCGAGGATCTGTTCGCTTCCGCAGCGGGGCTGGAAACCGACGCGCGCCTTGCCCATCTGCTGGAATTGCGAGGCATCGGGCTGATCACGGGCGAGAGCGGTTCCGGCAAGACCACCGCCTGCCGCAAGGTGCTCACCTCCCTGCACACGGGCCTGTGGCGCGTCGTCTACATCGCCCTCTCAACGGGGAACGTCATGGACTTGTACAAGACGATCGCCTGGGAGTTGGGCCTGCCCACCGAGAGAAGCCGCGCCGCCCTCTACCGCCAGATCCGCACCGAGGTCAACCGCCTTTGCGCCGAAGCGCGGTGCCGCCCCGTTCTCGTCATCGACGAGGCGCACAACCTGCGCTCCGACGTGCTCGAAGACCTGCGGCTGTTGACCAACTACCAGATGGACTCGGAAAACCGGCTCTGCCTGCTGCTGGTGGGGCAGGCCGAGCTGCGCCGAAGATTATCCATGGCCGTCTACGAAGCGCTCGCCCAGCGAATCGTGATGCGATATCACTACGCCGGTCTCGACCGCGACGAGATGCCGCTCTACATCGCCCACCGTCTTCGGCTGGCCGGCACCGAGCTGCCGCTCTTCGAGCCGGCGGCTCTTGAGGCCATCTTCCAGGCGACCCAAGGGCTGGCCAGAAAGGTCAACAACCTGTGCCATCAGTCGCTCCTCGCGACCGCCCTGGCCCGGGCAAGAATCGTGACCATCGACCATGTCCATGCTGCGTTGGCGGAGGTGGTCTGATGGAAGAGCAACTGGAACTTCTGCTTCGCCCTACGGCAAACGAACTGGCGGTCGCGCCCGAGTTGGGTGTGCTCGCTGCGCTCGACGCGACGCTTGCGACAACCGTCCACCAGCTCATCTCCGAAAACCCGGACATCTACTCCCTCGACCTGGCGGCCCGGGGCGAGATCCCGACGCCTCTTGCCCGCAAGGCGAACCTCCTGATCTTCCGCATCGGAGAACTGCGCGCAAAGATCCGCGAATACCGCGCACTTGCCACAAACGCCGACCAACCGTTCTGACCCCACAAACAAGGACGGGGCTGCCGCTTGACGCCGGCAGCCCCGTCCTTGTCTCTCGTCATCTCGCTTTACGCCACCACATCAAAGGGAGGATGTACCCCTCGCAATGCGGGAAAACCCACCCGACTCAGCGCGATTCTGCGTGAAAACCACCTCCATGGGTCCGGGAATTCCTCCGTTGCGGAGGTGGTCCGTACGATGCGGGAAGTCGCGTCGCTGGAGTCCGCCGAAGACGGGCTCGTTTTCGCCATCGACTCCTGCCGGGCCTTCGCGTCCCAATGGACTCCCCCGGGACCGTGGTTCTGAGGCGCCGCGAATGTTCACCCTCCGCTGCACTGCGAAAGTTTTGAAGCGGCTCAGCGTCGAGCCGGCAGATTCGGCGCCGGCTTCGACGACCACCCTCGGCGACAGCTGACAATCTTGTTTCCAATCCAACACTTCTTATTGACAATACTGCCAGTGTTGGTTGACAATAATCGTAGGTTTGGTTGCCATTCCCCACGCAAGAGGATTCCACATGAGCAAGGGACGCGCAAAGAGCGAGGAAATCCGGAAGTTCATCGTAGAGAATGTCGTTGCCCACCCAAAGGAAATTTCCAAGATCACCACGTTGCGGTTCGATATCACCCGACAAGCAGTTAACCGGCACCTTCAAACCCTCGTATCCGAGCGCATCCTTGGCGAAACCGGGAACACTCGGAATCGGGTTTATCGTTTATGCTCCCTTGACGAATGGAAATTCTCTTATCCAATAAAAACCGATTTGGCGGAAGATATTGTCTGGAGAAACGACATCAGCAATAAACTTGGCCAGCAATCACCCAATGTAGTACACATTTGGCAATACGGGTTCACAGAGATGTTAAACAATGCCATTGACCACTCCGAAGGACGCTTTATCCATGTTTCAATTGCCAGAACTGCTGTTGATACAGAGATTTCCATAAAGGATGATGGGATCGGGATATTCAACAAGATCAAAGCGATGAAGAATCTGCTGGACGAACGCCATGCCATCCTTGAATTGGCAAAGGGGAAGTTGACCACGGACCCGGATAGACATTCAGGGGAAGGTATATTCTTCACATCCCGGATGTTTGACAGTTTCTCGATCCTGTCAGGGGATGTTCATTTCAATCACAAATTCGGGAAACCGGAAGACTGGATTCTGGAAACGGGGAAACCAGAGAGTGGCACTACCATTATCCTGAAATTGTCCAACAATGCGTCGAGAACAACGACAGGGATCTTCAACGAATATTCAGATGGGGATAATTACGGGTTCAACAAAACGGTCGTTCCGGTCCGACTGGCACAATATGGCGATGATCGATTGGTATCAAGATCTCAGGCAAGACGGGTCCTCGAACGAGTTGAACTGTTCAAGCACGTCATCTTCGATTTTACGGATGTTGATGCCATTGGACAGGCATTCGCGGATGAGATATTTCGAGTGTTCGCTTCGACCCATCCTGCGATTGAGATGACTTACTGTGATGCAATCCCTGATGTAGAGAAGATGATCCTCCGAAGTTTGACACCCCTACTCCTATAATTTCGACCTAACAGACCGGAAGTCCTTACGATTCGGGTTTTTCTTTCAAACTGAACTTTGACAGGTCGCCATCCCGTCGCCGCCCGAACTCCTTGAATTTCGCGCATTTCGCCCTTGCCTGATTCCGGAAAATGCATATTCCGGTCTTCCGATCCGTGGAGCTGCATCAGCGCCAGTTCCGCCAGTTTGCCCAGGAACGCCGAGTAGCGGGACGGTTCCTCCTCTGGATCGACCTTTCCGAGGATCGCGCGGAGTTCGGGGTGACGTTCGAGGTGCGCACGCAGATTCTCGTGAAGCAGTTCCTCGTAGATTCCCGGGAGGAAATCGCTCATGTCGTCAGCGCTCCAGCCCGATCGTTTTCCGGAGATAGGAATTCACAACCCCCACGTCCGCCTCGGCCCAGTCGAGCGACGCCAGTTCTTCCGGTCGGAGCCAGACCAAGCGGTCGTGCTCGTCGAGGGTAATCAACGCATCTGGAGGGATTCGACAAAGAAACGGGTAGAGTGGCGCCTTACCTCGCAATGTAAATTCCGGCCAATGATTCTCCAACTAGGCTGCGAAGCTTCTGGGCGGATACTTGAACACTTCTTTCCGGTGCCAATCCAGATATTCGGAATCCGGATACAACTCGCGTTCGGGCGGAAGTTTCAGGTTTGCACCATGCAAAGAATAAACGCGATCGGGCGTTATCGCGTGGCGACTGAACACGATCCGATGGTGGCCTGGCAGTACGGTGAATACACCAAGGTCAAAAAATTTATGGTGGAGCGAGCACAATGCCAGCCCGTTTGTCTCGATGTCGGGACCGTTGGCTTGAACCCACTTGATATGGGCGGCTTCAAGACCGATGCACTGCCTGCCAAGCCGCATGTCATGTCCGCACACGCAACAGCGGTATTCGTAAGCCAACAGGACTTTTTCCCTGAACGCAGGATCCCTGCGTCGGGGCTTGTCCTTTCCGATCAATACCTCATTCGTATCGATATCCCCAAGTCCCGCCGCCTCAAGGACATCTTGTCGGATTGATTCCGGGAAATGGGCGGCAACCACACGTTGAGCCACAGCAGATATCAGCGCCGGATCTCTCTGGAATGCCTCTCGAATCGCTGCAGGAAAACCACCGCGGACATTGGATGACCGGAGTTCTCCGATGGTCGGCGTAGCCCCCATTGGCCTGTTCAGCAATTCGAAAGGAGCTTCAAGATTCCAAACCTTGTCGGACTGCAGATGCCAAAAGGGGTAATGGCGCGTATCGCCCGACTTCCCTTGTCGGTCGACGGCGAACCGCCCACCGGCTTCAGTATACCCATCCTGAAAGTCGTACTCCCGCATCCGGCGCTTGTCGATGAAACCGGCCGAGGATGATCAGCTCGACAATCCCGGGATGAAGTAGTCGGCCGCATGTGCGGGAAGACCAAAGCGTACCGGCCCTTTGGGGGTATCTGAAACGAGGAGTCGTTCGTCGAGGAGCTGGCCGAGCAGCTTCCTCCCCGTGCGTTCCGCCAAGCCGGAACCGCGGACAAGGTCACCACGGCCGACTTCTCCACGAAGAAGCGCCTCGCGGATCATACGGGATGCCTCGCGCCGGAGGGGTTCCCCTTGCGGCTCCGGCGGTGGAAGAGTCCGGGTCGATCGTAACGCAACGTATCCCTCGACGCGCTCCAGCAGGCCAGGAAGTTCGAGTTGCTTTGCCATGAAGTCGACCTGATCCAGGCAGACCTCGACGAAGAAGCGGCAGAAGCCGGCAAGCCCTTCGTTCGAGAGATTCCCCCGTCCGTCGAGATCGTTGCGGCGCGTGGCATCGCCGCGCGACAGCGCTCCCATGTAATCGTTCCGCCGCCGCGCAAGTCCCCTGCTCACATTCCAGAGCCCATAGCCAGGAAGCGGCATCCGCCGGAACCACGCATCCGTGAATAGTCGCGCGACGCGCCCGTTCCCGTCGAGGAACGGATGGATCCACATCAGCCGGTGATGAGCAGCCGCAACGGCGACGATCGGCCCGATCCCGCGGAACGATTCGATCCGGTAGAAGCTCGAGAAGCGGTCGATGAATGCAACCAATGAAGTTGCAGGCGGGCCGATGTGCCGACCAACCTGAACTTCCCGTTGCCGAAATTCGCCGGGAATGACCGCCGCGGTTTCCCCCGTCGAGTCGTTACTAACCGTGCGCAAGGAGTCCGGAAGGCGGCCGTAGAACATCCGATGGAGCCAGCGAAGGAAGTCCCCATCGGCGACCGCGACGTCCGGCTCCGCGGCGATGCGCTCCTCGATCAGCCGCTGGCATTCGATATGGGCGAGGCTTTCCAGTTGGAGGTCGCGCTTCGCCGACTCCGCCGAATAGTCGTGCCGCATCGCGCGCTCGATGTCGATCGGCCGCGTGCCATGTCCCTCGATCAGGTTCGAGTAATAGCAGTTGATGATCCGAAGGAAAGAAACTACGCTCGCCCGCGTGGTCGGATGCAACTGCCCGCCAAGAGCGGCCGACCGCGAGAGAAGCGTCAGCGCCGCCTCGTCGAGGTCCGGCGTTCCGGTCGGCAGCAAAGGTTCCATCATGTGGAGAGATCTAGGCATATTGCCGATTATTATGCCGATCTATTGCTATTGCAACTTATATATTTATAAGTGAATTTCAAGAAACATGATTATTTACAAATAGAATATTGCCGATCTTATTGCCGATCTTATTGCCGATCCATTACCGTGGGCTCATTGGGCGCAGAATCGGCAGGTCAGGCTAGTGGGGTCCACCCTACTCGGTCGGCGCTCGCTTGGAGTTCGACTCCCCCCGCCTCCCTGGAACGCAAAAAGGCCGACCCGGGATCAACCCTTGGTCGGCCATTCGTGCGTTTGCTGGATCTCTTCAACGTGTCCGAAATTCTTCAACGTTTCGAACATTCTCTCCAACATTCACCCAGTTGGCTTCAACGTTCACACGAAAACCGCAACGTTCCGTTACGGGAAATGCAATGAACCCCAAAGGCCGGCAGGATCAGATCAGCCCCTCCAACCCCTTCCGGTCGAGCAGGTCGAGCAATTTCAGTGACGGACCGCTCGGGTGCTTCTCGCCGATCTCCCACTGACGAACCGTCGACAGGCTCGTGTTCAGCACGGAGGCCAACACCGCCTGGCTCAGTTTGAACCGGTCCCGCAAGGCCCGGATTTTCTCGCTCGTATAGTCGGGCACCGGTGCGAGACAGAGGGCGTCGTACTCCCGCATCCGGCGCTTGTCGATGAAGCCGGCCTTGTGCAACCCGCGAGCGGTTTCATGGACCGCCTCCAGGATCGGGCTACCCGCCTTACGTTTGGTCGTCATCGGATATTTCTTGCCCGCCCTGGGCGATCCTTTCCCGATCAACCTGTCGACGGACCTTGTCAGAAATCCGCTTTGCGTCAACCCGCCGCCCCCAGTGCCCGCCACCGTTCTTGCCCCCGCTATGTTCGGTTCTCATCTTCAAGGTGCGCTACCGAGGGGGGGAGGTAAATTCCGGAGAATTTCTTCCCGGACCTTCGCTGCCAATTCTCGCGCCAGGATCGATTGCTCCAGCGTCAATTCGGGAGCGTCGCCCGGGTAACGGATTTCCACGCCGTAAGGGGTTAGTTTCTCGGCATCCTGCAACTGTGCCGATAGAACAGGATCGATCGATGAAACAAAATCCAGGAGCAGGCCGATGTCGTGCGTCTTTGTAAACTCGACCTGATGGAAGGCCAGATACGCCTTGAGAAACTTTTCTGATGCCTGTTGAGCGTGAAAACCTACGACGGAAGGGAAGCCGCCCTCATTAGCCGAGAGAACCGATGCGGCTGCCAGATCGTTTGTTGCCTTCTGCAGCCATTTCCCGACGAGTTCAAGCCTGACTTCTTCAGGCGGCCTCATAGATGACCTTCCCGTATCGGGTCGCGGGCCAGGCGAGTCCGCCGACAACATCCTTGCTTTCCTCAAATCGTTCAACGTCCATGACGACGATATCGAATGGATACCCGAGTCCACGAAACGCGCGGCGGATCCTGATTCCTTGTTCGCGAACATCTCCCGGTGCCCTTTGGACGACGAGCAGATCGATATCGCTATCCGGAGTCATCGTGCCGGCTGCGGCTGATCCAAAAAGGATCACGCGAACCGGCCGGGAAATGGTGAGGATCCGTCGGACGATTTCCTCGATGACGTCGTTATCGATGCCCATGATCCGATGATAGCAAGCAAAGCAAAGGACATACAACGTGGGAAACCGATTACCCGGACATCTGCAACGCTGGCAACGCGGATCGTGAGTGGAGGCGGGGATATCGACCCCCCCGC
>JANXQJ010000155.1 GCA_025356865.1 Deltaproteobacteria bacterium
CCTCTTTCATCTTCTGCTTGATGAGCGAGTGCCCCGCTTTCCACATGACTGCCTTGCCGCCGTGATTCGTCACGTCGTCATAAAGGTTCTGGGACGCCTTGACCTCGGATATGACCGCGGAACCGGGCTTGCGCGAGAGAATCTCGCGGGCGAACAGGATCAGCAGGTAATCGCCGTAGATTACGTTTCCCTTCTCGTCGACCGCGCCGATCCGGTCGGCATCCCCGTCGTAGGCGACCCCGAGGTCGGCGCCGTGCTCCTTCACCGCCTGGATCAGGAACCGGAGGTTTTCGGGGACGGTCGGGTCGGGGAAATGATTCGGGAAACGCCCGTCCATCTCGCAGAACAGCTCGACGACCTCGACGCCCATCGAGCGGAACAGGTCGGGCGCCACGCGGCTACCGGTGCCGTTGCCCGCATCGACGACGACCTTCAGACGGCGGGGAATATGCAGGACGGACCGGACGTATTCCTTGTAATCCTCGTCGACGGACGTTTCCGAAACGGAACCGGCACCGGCCACGAAGTCGCCCTGCTCGATCAGGAGGCGCAACGCCTGGATCTTTTCTCCGTAGAGCGACGACGGGCCGATGCACAGCTTGAAGCCGTTGAAGTCGGGGGGGTTGTGGCTGCCGGTGATCATCACCCCGCCGTCCGCTCCGGTTTTCTGGATTGAATAATAGAGGAGCGGCGTGGGGACAACCCCGACATCGATCACGTTCAGTCCCGTGGAGAGGAGCCCCTCGAGGAACGCATCCCGAAACAGGGGAGAACTCAGCCGGCAGTCGCGGCCGAGCGTCACGGTGCGAACGCCCTGCCGCCAGGCATAGCTGCCGAATCCCCTGCCGAGCAGCGTCACGGTTTCGGGGGTGAGGTCCTGGTCGACCACTCCCCGGACGTCGTATTCGCGAAAGATGTGTGGGTTGATCATCGCCGCTCCGTCATTTTACGGTTTTTGCTAGTCGAGGTTGATTTCGGAATATTCCTTGGTGGCGCGTCGCGCGACCTTGGTGCGGTGCGCCGCCTTGGCGACTTCCTTGGCGACCGCCGGGGCGACCTTCCGGTTGAAGACCGACGGAATGATGTAGTCCTCGGAAAGTTCGTCCTTGCCGACGCAGGCGGCAATCGCGTAGGCGGCAGCCAGCTTCATCTCCTCGTTGATCGTCACGGCGTGGGAATCGAGCGCCCCGCGGAAGATGCCGGGAAAACAGAGGACGTTGTTGATCTGGTTCGGATAGTCGGAGCGCCCGGTCGCCATGATTCGGACGTGCGGCGCCGCGTCTTCGGGCATGATCTCGGGATCGGGGTTGGCCATCGCGAAGACGATCGGGTCCTTCGCCATCTTCTTGAGGTCGGCGACGCTGATCAGGCCGGGGCCCGCCAGGCCGATGAACATGTCGGCGCCCTTGATCACGTCGGACAGCCTGCCCTGCTCGCCATTGGGATTGGTATGTTCCGCGTACCAGTCCTTCATGAAGTTCATGTGGGTCTTGCGTCCCTTGTAGATGGCGCCGGTCCGGTCGACGCCGATGATGTTCTTCGCCCCGGCGTTCATGATGATCTTGCTGCAGGCGACGCCGGATGCGCCGACGCCCGCGACGACGATCTTCATGTCCTCGAGACGCTTCTTGACGATCTTGAGCGAATTGAGGAGCGCCGCGAGCACCACGACGGCGGTCCCGTGCTGGTCGTCGTGGAAAACGGGAATCCCCATCTCCTTCTTGAGCCGTTCCTCGATCTCGAAGCAGCGGGGCGCGGAGATATCCTCGAGATTGATGCCGCCGAAGGTCGGTTCGAGCGCCTTGACGATCTTGATGATCTCTTCGGGGTCCTTGGTGTTGATGCAGATTGGCCAGGCGTCGATATCGGCGAACTCCTTGAACAGCATCGCCTTGCCTTCCATGACCGGCATCGCCGCCTCGGGTCCGATGTCGCCGAGACCGAGCACGGCCGTCCCGTCGGATACGACCGCGACGGTATTGCCCTTGATGGTCAGCGTCTGCGCCTTCTTGACGTCGTGGTGGATGGCCATGCAGACGCGGGCCACGCCCGGAGTATAGGCGATCGAGAGGTCGGCGCGCGTCTTGACGGGAATCTTGTTGACGATGGCGATCTTGCCGCCGAGATGCTTGAGGAATGTGCGGTCGGAGACGTTCACGATCTTGACGTGCTCGACGTTCTTGACGCCTTCGATGATCTCCTGGGCGTGTTCGATGTCGCGGGCGCGCACCGTGATGTCGCGCGTGACGGTGCCCTTGCCGTGGCCCGAAAGGTCGACTGCGCCGATATCTCCACCGACTTCGCCGATGGCGGTCGTGATCTTTCCGAGCATGCCGGGCCGGTTCTGGATCTCGACGCGCATGGTGATGCTGTAACTTTCGCTCGGGGTCAGAATCGCTGCCATGTTGCCTCCTGGTCGGATTTATGGGAATTGCATATTTTATTCGCCATTCGGAAGCAAATCAAGAAAGCACTGCGATGTAGGCATAACCCTACGCCATTCCGGGCGATGCCCCTACGTGCAAAAGTAATGAAATACTTATTATTATTGCCGCGTTCACTTTAATGCATTTTCCCTTTACAGTCCCCCACTCGCCGCGATATTATTTTGCCATCAACGAAAAAGGAGAATTCATTATGGAATATATCGACGTCGGGAAGAGAATCAAGAGCATCCGGAAGCGCAAAGGGCTGACGCTCCAGGAACTTGCAGAAAAGAGCGGGATCTCCGCAACCGCCATCAGCGCCATCGAACGGAACGTTTCCTCACCGACCGTGACGACGCTGGCCGGAATCGGTCGGGCGCTCGGCGAATCCCTTTCGTCGCTGCTGGGCGAAAGCGACATCGAATACGTCGTGACCCGCGGAAACCGGCGCGAACGTCTCGCGACCGAAATACGCGATGTCGACTTCAGCAGCCTGGCGTCGGGAATCCCGGGACAGCGGTTCCAGCCCATGCTCAGCGTCCTCAAGTCGGGCGCGGGAAGCGGCACGGACTATATCAACCATCGCGGCGAAGATTTCTTCTACGTCGTGGACGGATCGCTGGTCGTCGAGATGATGGGGCGCGAGGAAAAGCTCGATGCGGGCGACAGTCTTTACCTCCGGAGCAACACGCCCTACCGCTGGAAGAACGGCGCAGAGGGCGCCACCCAGCTCCTGGTCGTCTCGACTCCGTAACCGCCTGTTCCGGTAACAGCCAAAGCCCTGCCTCCCCGATCATCGGGAGGCGGGGCTTTTTATTTGGATGGGACACCTTTTTTCGGGCAAACGGGCGAAAGACCGCACCCGTCACAAATCGGCTTGCGGGCAACGCAGATGCGGCGGCCATGCCACCCCAGACGGGTGGTGAAATCCCACCAGCGAGCCGCGGGAATCGCCGCCGCCAGATCCTGCTCGATCCGCACGGGGTCTTGAAATCGAGGACGATGCGGGCATCCGGCCAGGTCGAATCGAGGAAGTGCAGGATGTCGTCGACCCGGCTTTCGTCACCGGTCACGAGTCGTTTCATCTAGCCGTCGGTGCGCCGGAAAACGACCACGTCTTCGCCGCACGCATCCACCTCGAACGTCACGCCGGGCAGGTGGCAGGTGAAGAGCGTCCCCGGCTCGGAATCGTCTTCGGGTATCGCTGCAAACGCGCCCTGCCGCTGGAGTTGGTCGAGCATCGCCCGGACTTCGACGAAGGTCATGTCGATGTCGTGGGGCGCGAGGAGCCGGTAGTGCTTGTCCTTGTGAATGATCCGGTATTCTTCGAATCCGTCAGTATCCGTCACTGGGTGGGGTTCTTCCTGTCTTTTATTCTTTTTCGCCGAACACTTCGGCGGTAAACGACTGGACCGCGGCGCCGTGCTTCCAGGCATCGGGTGGAAGCCCGGCCTTGGTGCAGGTGTGCGCAAGGAAGGCCGTCGGGCTCCAGCCGTATTCCGTCGCAACCTGAGGCAGCAGCAATCCCCGGCGTCCGCCCTGGGACACCACGAGCCCGTGGGTGCCGATGCGAATCGCTTCGGGCTCGATCGGGCGTAGCGGCGTCAATACGGAAATCTCGAACCGCAACCCGCTGACCTCGGGTTCGGTGACCGACGGGAATCTCGGATCTTCGGTCGCAGCCGCAACGGCGCACTCTTGAACGGTCCGGTAAAGCGACGCGACGGCCTCGGTGTAGCCGATGCACCCGCGCAGCCGACCTCCCGAAGTCAAGGTAACGAAAGCGGCGCCCGGCGCCAGCAAATTGGGGAATTCGGGCGTTTCGGCAAACATGATGCCGTTTTTCAGGTATCGCTCGACGGACCTGCGGGCGATCCGGAGCAGTTCGGTGCGGTCTTCTTCGGTGAGGTAAGGGAGTTCTTCGGGCGGGACGGGGGGCACGAGTCGGAAACCGATCACGCCAGACGGGCCTGATGGTGCAACCTGAAGATCGAGGGATCGAGCCCTTCGGGGATGACCACGTCGTCCGGGACCTCGATCCGGCCCTGGCAATCGAGGAACAACGGGACGATCTCGGGATCGAACTGGCTTCCGGAACAGCGAAGGATCTCGGCGTTGGCCGCCTCGAGCGGCAACGCCTTGCGGTAGGCGCGCGTGGACGTCATGGCATCGAACGTGTCGGCGATGGCCATGATGCGCGATTCGATCGGGATCTCGGCGCCCCCCAGGTGGGCCGGATAGCCCTTGCCGTCGAACCGCTCGTGGTGGTGCAGGATCGCCGGAAGCAACGGCTGGAAAAATGGGATGGGGGCGAGAATGTTGGTCGCGACCTCGGGATGCCGAACGATCTCCATGAATTCTTCGTCGTTGAGCCGGCCGGGCTTGTTGAGTACCACCTCGCGGACGCCGATCTTGCCGAGGTCGTGGAGGATCGAAGCCCGCCGCAGGCTTTCGACGTGCGGGTCCGCCAGCCCCATCATCTTGCCGATCGCGACCGAATACATCGTGACGCGCTGGGAATGGCCCCGGGTGTAGAGATCCTTGGCCTCGAGCGCCTTGATCATGGCATCGATGGAACGGACATACATCGAGTTGATGAGTTCGGTCTGTTCGCGAACCTTCCGCTCAAGATTGAGCTGGTAATCCTGCAACTCGCGCTCGAGCGCCTTTTTGCGCAACGCGTTTTCGATCGTGATGAGCAGGACGTCGAAGTTGAACGGCTTGGTGATGTAGTCGCAGGCGCCCATCTTGAGCGCGGAAACGGCCGTGTCGAGCTCGGCGTAGGCGGACATGACGATCCCGGCGGTTTCGGGGGCGCGCCGGGTGGCCTCGCGCAGGAGCGAGATGCCGTCCATGACCGGCATGCGGATATCGGTGAGCATGACGCTGTAGGGTGGGCCCGCGTCGATGAGCGCCAGCGCCTCCTTGCCGTTCGGCGCTTCCTGGACCTCGTACCCGGCGATTTCGAGACGCTCGCGGACGATGCTCCGGATATAGTCCTCGTCGTCCACGACAAGAATCCGCCTTCCGGGGGAGGTCGTCCGGAACCGTGTGTCGGAGAGGCCTATGGATGCGGTCGCGGTCATCAGTTTATCTATCGGCAACGTCGTCGAAAAAGTTTAATCGAAATTGCCGCTAGACGTTGAACCGGACGTGCATGATGTCACCGTCCCGAACGACGTATTCCTTCCCCTCGAGGCGGAATTTCCCGTCCGTCTTCGCCTTGGCGAAGGTCTGGCAGCGGAGCAGGTCCTCGTAGGCGACCACCTCGGCACGGATAAACCCCTTTTCGAGGTCCGAATGGATTCGGCCCGCCGCCGCGACCGCCGCCATCCCCCGCCGGATGTTCCAGGCGCGCACCTCGTCCTCCCCCACGGTGAGGAAGCAGATGTAGTGCATCGCGTCGAAGGCGGCCTTGACCAGGCGGTCGCGCGCGCTGACCGCGATTCCCATCTCCTTCAGGAAATCGGCCTGCTCTTCGGGCGTCAACTGGGCGATCTCCTCTTCGATCTTCGCGCAGAGGCGGATCAGAGGCACGCCGGCCTCGACCGCAACCGGATCGAGTTCGGGAAAGCGTTCCGTCCCGAGGTCACCCTCCCCGAGGTTGAGCACAAGCAGGAGCGGAGGCTGGCTCAGGAATCGGAAACCGGAGAGGATTCGCGCCTCTTCGCCCGTGAAGTCGACGTTGCGGATCGGGATTCCGGCCTCGAGCGACGCGACGGCCTTCTGGAGCGCCGCCCATTCGGAGTCGTGCTTTTTTTCCTTGTTCATCCGCTCGATCCGCTTCTGCGCCACGAGATAGTCGGCGGTGATCAGTTCGGACTGCAGTTCACGGAAATCGCGCGCGGGGTCGAGCCCTCCCTCGGGAACCGGGTGGAAATCGTCGACAAAGCCGCGAACGACCAGCGCGAGCACCTCGACGCCGCGGATCCGGGTCGCCGCGTCGCTTCCGATCGCTTCGTGTTCGCCGGGATCGATTTCCTCGAAGGTGATCGAGACGTGGGTTACTTTCTTCGGCTTGAAAAGCGCAGTCATCCGGTCGACCCGTTCGTCGGGCACCTTGATGGTGCAGATGCCGGCGGATTTCCCCTGGGTCTCCCCCCCGGCCAGCGACCGGAACAGGGAACTCTTGCCGACGCCGGCCTTGCCGAATATCCCCACCCTCATATCGGTTGCTCCTCCTCGATTCCGAAGAACAGATCTGTTTCGGGGCCGCCTTCGACAGCGAGACGCGACGCCGCGAGCACATAGGTTTCCTGGGCAGCGAATTCCCGAAATCCGTCGCGCGACAACATCCGCTCGTAATCCTTCGCCTGCGTCCGATGGCAATAGAATGCCGCGACCTTCAGGTCGACGACGGCGGACGTATCGATGAAAGTGGTCAGCGTATCGGCCGGAACCCCCTTGAGCGGAACCTGCCACGCATCGAAGGCGGCCTGCGACACCTCGAACCGGTAAAGTTTCTGGACCGCCCAAGGCTTTAACCCGTCCTGGACCTGGTCGGGAAAGCGGACCGGATCGGCCGCCGCATCGAACGCAGCAGCCGCTATGTCGCACATGACCATGTGGTCCGGATGACCCGATACGCCGCCGGGTCCGAACCCGATCACCACTTGGGGCCGGAAGCGACGGATCGCCGCCACGGCGCGTTCGAGGATCGAATCGAACGGCGTGGACACCAGCCGGCCGTCGCCGAATCCGAAAAATTCGACGAATCCGATCCCGAGCAAACCGGCGGCCGCACGCAGTTCGCCTTCGCGATAATCGCCCAGTCCGTCCTGCCCGATCAGTGGGGGGGTACCCGTTTGCCCGGCCTCTCCCCGGGTGGCAGTCGCCAGATGGATCGAAACCCCTTCTCTCGCATAACGCGCGATGGTCCCGCCGGGACCGAACGTTTCATCATCGGGGTGCGCCAGCAGCAGAAGCAACCTTTTTCCCATTGGTAGAATTCTGGCGCAGTAGTGGCGATTACGCCACCCCGTTTCCAGATCCCCCTTTCAAACCGTGCGTGCGGATTTCCCGCACACGGCTTTCCGACGGTCTTCTCGATGTCGCTTTCGCGAAGTAGCGCACGGTGC
>JANXQJ010000168.1 GCA_025356865.1 Deltaproteobacteria bacterium
CAGCCGGGCGTGGATACAAGGCGCGCGACCTGAGGGCGACGCAGGCGTAGTTGACACTACGTCGAGGAGCCCGATCGAGCGGAACGCAGTAGACATGCCCGGATCCGCCGACGTAGCAGGAGGGTGGTGAGAAATGCGGGCTAGCCCGGCCTCCCGATCCAAGGTTCACGCCGGGAACACGCCCGATTCGGCGCACTCCCGGCAATAGACGGCCGAGCCCGCGGTGCACGCGTCTCCGTCGAATTCGATCGGCGCCCCGCAGCCGTCGCACCAGCCGATCGGCAGTTCGTCCGTCTCGTCGAACAGGATGTTCAGATCGATCGCTTCCATGTTGACCTCCAGGTTCTCGGGGTGATGGTTACTTCTCCTCGACTTCGCGGCGGATGACGTAGCCGTAGTCGCGGCCCTTCCTGGGACCCGCCGACGCGGATCCCCGTATTTCGGCGGACCCTTTTTCGGCCGGTTCGACGGTTCCGCCGCACCTTCCCGTGATCCGCCGTCCGATCCACCGCGACGAGGACGCCCTGCCCGCGCGGGTCAAGGTGCGACCTCATGCGGCCGTCTTCCCTCGAAAAGGGGCGACGAGATGAGGAAATCGGCCGTGCGGCGGTTGCACGCGGACGGCAGGTCGTGTAGCACCGCAAGGCGGAGCAGCGCCTTCACGTCCACGTCATGGGGTTGCGGCGACAACGGATCCCACAGGAACACCAGCAGGTCAACCTTGTGTTCCGCGATCATCGCGCCGACCTGCATGTCGCCTCCTTCCGGTCCGTGCAGCAGCAGCTTCACGGGGAGGTCGACCTCCCGGATGATCTCCTCGCCCGTCGATTTCGTGGCCCACAGCTCCCGCGTCGAAAGCGACTTCCTGTTGTATTGCGCCCATTCGATCATGTCCTTCTTCTTCGCATCGTGCGCGATCAAGGCGATCCGTTGCATGGCTCCTCCATTCCCAGCCTCTTGCATGGGTTATTTCGGAAATTATCCTCCGTTGCCGTTTCGTCTGCATTTCGTCCGCGTGAAGATCGGATACCCACACTTGACGCCCGCGTCATCCGTCCTTAACACGCCCTTCGTAACGTAATCGGGCATGACCGAACGCCCGGGAGGGAATTGTGAATATAATGTGCAAACCCGTTCCGTCGGAGGAACCCTTGTCGAAAACCGTCCTCATCGTCGAGGATGAACAGGAAATCCGCGATCTGCTGGCGCACTACCTGCGCAAGGAGGGGTTCCGTCCGGTCGTCGCGGCCGACGGGGAGGCAGGTCTCGCGCTGGCCCGATCCGAGCGGCCCGACATGATCCTGCTCGACATCATGCTGCCGAAGATGGACGGCCTCGAGGTGCTGCGCATCATCCGCGCAGAGCCCGCGATCGCCCGCACCCCGCTGATCATGCTGACCGCGAAAGGCGACGAGACCGACCGGGTGGTCGGCCTCGAACTGGGCGCCGACGACTATATTCCCAAGCCATTCAGCCCGCGCGAGGTCGTCGCCCGCATCAAGGCGATCTTCCGGCGCAGCGCGCCGCCGCCCGAGGCGCCGGCCGAAAAGGTCTACGAGTACCGGGGCATCCGGATGGACCTCGCCCGGCACGAGGTGCGGGTCGACGGCGAACCGGCCGCGCTGACCACCAAGGAGTTCCGCATCCTTGAAGCGCTGCTTTGCGCTTCGGGGCGTGTCCTGTCGCGCGAGATGATCCTGCAGAGAGTGTGGGGAGACGACACCTACGTGACCGACCGCACGGTCGATGTCCACGTGGCCAAGCTGCGCCAGAAGATCCCGCTCCTCGTGAAGGCGATCGAGACCGTCAAGGACGTCGGCTACAAGCTGAGAGAGGACTAAGTGGCCCGCCGCCCAACCATCGCCGTCAAGTTCTTCCTGACCTATTTCGTCATCACCGCGGTTGCCCTCGCGTTCGCCGGCGCCGCAAGCTACCACCAGTTCCGGAAATATGCCCTCGAGGAAACAGACCGGCAGCTGCTGCGCCACGCCCGCGTCCTTTCCGAGTCGGTGCGGCCGCTGCTCGAAACGACGCCGTTCGACCCGGCCCGGATCTCCGCCGAAGTGGACCGGCTGGGGAAAGGGCTCGACCTCCGGATGACCGTCGTGCTTCCCGACGGCTCCGTGATCGCCGATTCATCCGTCGGGGCGGCACGCGTCGGCGAGATGGACAATCACGCCGACCGCGAAGAGATCCAGGCGGCGATCGCGGGGCTGGACGGTTTCTCCTCCCGTCGCAGCATCACCGAAAAGACAGACGAGCATTACGTCGCGGTCCCGATCCGGAACGGCGGCAAAATAGTCGGGATCACAAGGGTCTCGCTGCGAGTCGCCGGCATGGAGCAGGGGCTGGCCCGCATCCGGAACTTCACGCTGGGCGCCGGGTTCGCCGCGTTCCTCGTCATGCTGGGCGGGACCGCCGTGCGCGCCCGGAAGATCACGGGGCCGATCGACGCCATGCGACAGGCGCTGGGCGAACTGGCGGGCGGCAACCTCCAGCGGCGGGTCTCGGTCGACAGCGGCGACGAACTCGAGGAGATGGCCGACGGGCTCAACGCCATGGCCGACCGCCTGCAGCAGACCATCCTCCAGCTCGACGCCGGGAAGGCGCGCCTGGCGACGCTGCTCGAAAACCTCTCCGAAGGCGTCCTCGTCATCGCCCACGACCGGTCCGTCCGGATGATCAACCCCGAGGCGATCTCCCTGCTCGGCTGCACCGGCCTTATCGGGGAACGGCCCTACACCGACGTCATCCGCCATCCGGATCTGCTCGCCTTCATCGACGGCCTTCGCCGGGGGACGCCTCCGCCGCCCCGCGACATCGCCTTCCCGGTCCGGAACGGCAAGACGCGCATCATGCGGCTGGCCGGGACCGCCGTCCGTTTCCGCGAAGAGGAATCGCCCGACCTCCTGCTGACGCTTCGCGACGTCACCGAGGAAAAACGGCTCGCGCAGGTCAAGAGCGAATTCGTCTCCAACGCCTCCCACGAGCTCAGGACCCCGCTGACCAACATCCGGGGCTACCTCGAAGCCATCCAGGACACGATCGAGGAAGGGCAGGCGGTCGATCCGGCGTTCCTCGCCACCGCCCACGCCAACGCGATCCGGATGGAGCAACTCGTTTCCGACCTGCTCGAACTGTCGCGGGCGGAATCCGGAAACGTCCCGCTCGTGCTCGAGGAATCCCCTCTCGGCGCATTCCTCGACCGGGTCGTCGAACCACTGCGCCCCATGGCCGAGCGGGCCGGAACCGTCCTGGCCACATCCGGAGACGGGGGCACGCTTCGAGCCGACCTTCAGAAACTGACGGTGGCCCTGTCGAACCTGGTCGAAAACGCCATCAAATACGGCAAGGCCGGAGGCACGGTCACGCTGGGCGGGAAGGCCACCGAGGACGGATTCACCCTTGAAGTGGCCGACGACGGCGCAGGCATCCCGTCCGAGCACCTTCCACGGATATTCGAACGGTTCTACCGGGTCGAAAAAGGACGCGCCCGCGACCAGGGTGGCACCGGCCTCGGACTCTCGATCGTCAAGCACATCGTCGAATCGCACGGTGGAACGGTCGCGGTCGAGAGCAGGCCGGGCTCCGGCACCCGGTTCACGATCCGCATTCCGGTGTAAAGAAATCCCCATTCCTTGCCGATAGGCAATAGATGGAACCGTATTTCCTGTTTTCAATCGAGGAACGTCACTTCGCGCTCGGGTTGTCGCGCGTCGAACGCGTATTCCCGGCCGTGGCCGTCACCCCGCTCTCCGACGGCCCCGACATCGTCCTGGGAATCATAAACCTTCACGGCAGGATCATTCCCGTCGTCGACCTCCGGCGGCGGCTCGGCTACGCAAGCCGGCCGATCCGGCTCGACGACTCCCTGGTCATCGCCCACACCGCCCAGACCGCCCACCGGCATATCGCCTTCTTCGCGGACACCGTCAAGGGGATCGTCGAAGGACAGGAGGGCGGGATCACCGAGGCCGACGAGGTCGTCCCGGGACTCGAGTACGTGAAGGGCGTGATGCAGATCGGCGACAACCTGGTGCTGATCCACGATCTCGACCGCCTGCTCTCGAACGACGAGCAGGAAAAGCTCGCGCGATCGCTCGGCGAAGTGGCGGCGGATGGGAACTGAACTTCCAACCGTGCTGCTCGAGGGGGTCAGCCGCGTCATCGAACGAAGGTCCGGGCTCGCCTTCCCCCCCGAAAAATGGCCCGAGCTCCGCAAGGGGTTGTCCGATGCATCCGAAATGCTCGGGCTTACCGGAGCGCGGGAACTGGCCGAGCGCTTCCTCTCTCCCGCAGCCCCGACCGACTGGACCTCCGTGCTGCTCGACCACCTCACGATCGGCGAAACCTATTTTTTCCGGGAGCCGGATGCGCTCGAAGGAATCGAAAACAGCATCCTCCCCGGACTGGTGCGCGCGCGCCGGGACGGTTCGCGGTCGCTCCGGATCTGGAGCGCCGGCTGCTCGACGGGCGAAGAACCCTACACCCTGTCGATGCTCCTCCTCCGCACGATCCCCGATATCGACCAGTGGGACATCTCGCTGCTTGCGACCGACCTCAACACCGAATCGCTCGAGAAGGCCCGGAAAGGCGTTTACACCGCCTGGTCTTTCCGGGGCACGCCCGGGTGGGTCCGGGACGGTTTTTTCCGCCAATCCGGCGAACACGGGTGGTCCGTCGCGCCCGCGGTGCGCAAGCTGGTCCGGTTCGAGCGGCTGAACCTGTGCACGGACACGTTTCCCGCCTCCTGGAACAGCACCGCCGATCTCGACCTCATCTTGTGCCGGAATGTCTTGATGTACTTCGCTCCCGACCGGATCGAAGCGGTGCTCCGGGGCTTTCTTGCGGCCCTGGTGCCCGGCGGATATCTCGTCGTCAGCGCCAACGAACTCTCCATGGCCTCTTTTGCGGGCTTCGAACGGGTCGAGCGGGGGAAGGCGTTCTGTTTCCGGAAGCCATCCGGGAAGGCCGGGCCGTCCGTGCTGCCGTCCGCACCCGCGCGAATCGGGCGGCGGCGCACCGATCTTCCCAAGCCCCAGGCCGACGCTCCGGCCCCCGTCCCGTCCGATTCGCCGCGGCGCCCCGCGACCGCACCCGAACCGGGCAGCCCGCTCGCCGCCGCCCGGCGGTGCGCCGATGGCGGCCGATTCGACGAGGCGGCGCTTCACTGCCGCGCCGCGATCGAACGCGACCCGATGAACCCGGCAGGTTATTATCTCTACGGCGTCGTCCTCCAGGAAAAAGGCGACTCGACCTCGGCGGCTCGCGAGTTCCGGCGCGCGATCTACATCGACCCCGAGTTCGTGGCACCCTACGTGTCACTCGGCCAGATGCTTCACGCCTCCGGAAACAGGTCCGAGGCAAGACGGCATTTTTCGAACGCGCTCGCGATCCTCGAGCGGCACCCCGACGGGGATGTCGTCCGCGAATCCGGAGGAACGACCGTCGGCGCCCTCGCGGCCATGATCCGGTCGATCGAGCCGGACGCGAATTCCGGGCACGGGAAAGGCGGCGCATGAACAGGAACGGCGTGTTTCGCCGGCGGGCGACCGATGCGATCGGGATGACCCGGAAGCAGATTCTCGAACAGCGGGCGCTCAGGCTCTCCGAACCGCTTCCGGACAAGGCCTCCATGCAGGGAGTGCTCGAGATCGTCGAGTTCCGGGTCGGCGCCGAACGATATGCGATCGAGACGGCGTTCGTCCGGGAGGTGTTCCAGGCCCGGGCGCTCACCTCCGTTCCGGGTACCCCCGCTTTCGTCGTCGGCATCATCAATGTGCGGGGGCGGATCATCTCCGTCGTCGATATCCGCGGTTTTTTCGGGCTGCCCGCCCGAATGGACACCGACGGGCTCCATGTGCTGATCCTGCAGTCCGAAACGATGGAATTCGCGCTGCTGGCCGACGAGATCGCCGGCGTATCCCGGATTGCCGAGGTTGACCTGCAGACGACGCTGCCCACCCTGAACGGGGCCAGGGCCGAATATCTCAAGGGGATCACCGCCGACCGGCTGACCGTGCTCGACGCCGGCAAGATGCTCACCGATCCGGCGCTGGTCATCGACGAGGAAGTTTCCACATGACGAATAAATCGAAACGAACGCAGCAGGAGGACGCCATTTCATGAATATCGACTTCAGGTTCAACATCGGGGTCAAGCTCGCAGCCGGCTTCATCTTCGCCAACCTGCTGATCATGGCGCTGTGCGTCGGCCCCTATTTCAGCCTCGACCGGCTGATCGATACCGCGGGACAGATCGACGCCGCGGCGCACGAGCGGCTCCTCGCCTCGAGCATCGTCTCCGACCTCGACGAAGCGTCGTCGAACGCCGACGGCTACCTGCTGACCGGCGAGAAGTCGTTCCTCGACAGCTACGGCGTCGCCACCCGCCGGCTGACCGACGAGCTCCGGGAGGGGGCCACGGCGATCCGCAATCCCGACAACCGGCAGTTGTTCGTCCGGATGAACGAATTGATCGCCCGGCGAGGCGCCCGGCTCGACGAGACGGTCGCCTCCCGCAAGAACATTTCCGGCCGCTTCTGCCCCGAGCCCGAGACGCGCAAGAGCGACATCCTGCTCGAGGATTCGATCCGGAAGATCGCAATCGAAATCGGTCGCAACTCTCAGAAAGTCTCCGAGGCTCAGCTGGCGAGCCACCGGGGGCTGGCTTCCGGAACAAAGACCGCCATCATCATCGCCTGCCTGGTCTGCTCCGTGCTCTTCACCGTGGTCAGCCTCGGCCTCACGCACCACATTGCCAAGCCCCTCCGCGACATCACCCGGACGGCCGAACGCATTTCCGACGGCGACCTCACCATCGCGGTCAGCAAGTACAAACGCGAGGACGAGGTGGGGATGCTCGCCAAGGCGTTCGAGAAGATGACCGCCTATCTCGAGGAGATGTCGCTCGTCGCAGGCAACATCGCGACCAACAACCTGACCGTCCGCGTCTTTCCCCGTTCCGATCGCGACATGCTGGGCAACGCCTTCCTGACGATGCTCGAGAACCTGCGCCAGATGATCTCCGACCTGACCGACGCGGCCGACGTCATGGCCTCCTCCTCCAACGAGATTCTCGCCCTCACCACGCAGCTCGCCGCCAGTTCCTCCGAGACGGCGACGGCCGTGAGCCAGACTTCAACAACCATCTCCGAGGTCAAGCAGACCGTGCGGCTGGTCAGCCAGAAGGCCGACTATGTTTCCGAAAGCGCCCAGAACGCGGCGTCGGTATCCCAGAACGGGCGGGCGGCGGTCATCGAGTCGGTCACGCGGATGAACCAGATCCGCGAGCAGATGGAATCGATCGCCGACAGCATCGTCAAGCTTTCCGAACAGAGCCAGACCATCGGGGCGATCATCGCCAGCGTCAACGACATCGCCAACCAGTCGAACCTGCTGGCGGTCAACGCCTCCATCGAGGCGGCCAAGGCGGGCGAGCAGGGGAAGGGATTCGCGGTCGTCGCGCAAGAGGTGCGCAACCTGGCCGAACAGTCCAAGGACGCGACCGCACAGGTCCGGGCGATCCTCAACGAAATCCAGAAGGCGATCTCGGGCGCGGTCATGGCCACCGAGCAGGGAAGCAAGGCGGTCGACGCGGGAGTGATGCAGTCGCACCAGGCCGGTGAATCGATCAAGACGATGTCCGAAGCGGTTTCCGAGTCCGCCCTCGCCACGACGCAGATCGTCGCCTCGACCAACGAGCAGGTGATCGGGATCGACCAGGTTGCGCTGGCGATGGACAACATCAAGCGCGCAAGCGAGCAGATCGCCGCCAGCATCCGGCACGCCGAAAGTTCCTCGATGAACCTGCACGAACTGGGAATCCGGCTCAAGCAGGTGATCGGCCGCTTCCGGATCCAGGACTGAGAGCCGGGGGTCTTGCGCGCGTGACCACGCGGGAAGAAGAGTTTCTCCAGCGGCTGCTTGCCACCTTCCGGATCGAGGCCGGCGAGCACGTCGACGCCATGTCCTCTGGGCTGCTCGAGCTCGAGCAGTCGCCGCCCGAGGCGCGTCGGCGCGAACTCGTCGAGATCGTCTACCGCGAGGCGCACAGCCTCAAGGGAGCGGCCCGCTCGGTCAACCTGGCCGAGATCGAGCTTTTGTGCCAGGCGATGGAGGGCCTCCTCGCGGTCGTCAAACGCGAGGAGGTTCCGCTTTCCCCCCCTCTGTGCGACCTGCTCCTCGAATCGCTCGACACCGTCAACGCGCTGCTCTCGGGAAGCGGCCAGGAGGACCAGGCCGACCGGCAGAAGCAGTTCGCCCTGCGCGAGCGACTCGTCTCGGCAGCGCGGGCCGAAACCCCCGCGGAAGTTTCAGCCCGGCCGGCGTCGGTCCCGGGAACCCTCGCGGAACCGCCACCGCCGCCACCCCGTCGAAGGGTTGAAGACAACTCTCCCCGCGTTCCGGCTCCCCCCGTGGCCGGGCCCGTCGTCCCCGGCGCGGATACCATCCGGATTCCCAAGCACAAGCTCGACGCTCTGCTGCTGCAGGTCGAGGAACTGATCTCGGTCAAGCTGATCGCGCGCCGCCACCTGGCCGAGATACGGCAGCTTCGCGACGACACCGGCCGATGGTCGGAAGCGTGGGAGCGGGTCCAGCCCGTCCTGCGAAAGATGGCAACTCCCGAAGACGGGATCGACAACCTCGACCTCGAGGACGATCGGGACGCACGGATGGTCCGTTCCTTCCTCGACGGGCACGCGGCGGCCCCAAGGGAAGTCTCCGGTCGCCTTGGCCTCATGAAGAAGGCATTCGAAAACGACGGGCGCTCCGTGACCACGATGGTCGATTCCCTTTTCGAAGACGTCAAGGACGTCCTGATGTTCCCCTGTTCGTCGCTCCTCGACCTGTTTCCCAAAGTCGTTCGGGACGTGGCGCGGGAGCAGGAGAAGGAAATCGATTTCCGGATCAGCGGGGGCGCCATCGAGGTCGACAACCGGATCCTGCAGGAGATGAAGGACCCCCTCCTTCACATCGTCCGCAACTGCATCGACCACGGGATCGAGCCCCCCGAGGAACGGGTCCGCAAGCGGAAATCGCCGAGGGGAAAACTGTCGATCTCGGTTTCGAGGACCGATGGCGGCAAGATCGAGATCCTGGCCTTCGACGACGGCGGCGGGATCGACCCCGACCGGGTCAAGGGCTCCGCCGTGGCGAAGGGGATCATCACGCCCGAGGAATCCTCCCGCATGACGCGGGACGAATCCGTTTCGCTGATCTTCCGGTCCGGCTTCTCGACTGCGGCCAAGGTGACCACCCTTTCCGGACGCGGCCTGGGACTGGCGATCGTCCGCGAAAAGATCGAGAAACTGGGGGGAACCGTCGAGGTCGAGACGCACAGCGACTCCGGGACCACGTTCCGGATCCTGATCCCGACCACGCTGGCAACCTTCCGCGGCACGCTCGTCCGGGTCGGCGTGCGCATCTTCGCGATCCCGACGACCAATGTGGCGCGCGCCCTCGGCATCCCGATCGAAACCGTCAAACGCGTCGAGAACGTCGAGACGATCGAACTCCACGGGAAGGCGGCGTCGCTCGTTCGCCTCGGCGCGGTCCTCGGGGTTTCCGGAGATCCCCGCGATGACGACGTGCGCGCCATCCAGCTGCTCGTGCTCGGCACCGGCAGTTCCAGCATCGCCTTCGCGGTGGACGAGGTGCTGAGCGAAGAGGAGATCATCCTCAAGCCGCTCGGGCGGCAACTTGCCCGCGTTCGCAACATCGCCGGCGCGACGGTTCTGGCCTCCGGGCGCGTCGTCCTGGTGCTCAACGTCTCCGACCTGCTCAAGTCGGCGGTGCTCATCGCCGGGAGGATCGACCCGGTTTCCCAGCCGCCCGCAACCCGCGCCCGGAAACGGAAGTCGATCCTCGTGGTCGAGGACTCCATCACCGCGCGGACGCTGCTCAAGAACATCCTCATGTCGGCGGGATACGCCGTCGTCACCGCCATCGACGGGATCGACGGGTTCACGTCGCTCATGTCCAACGCCTTCGACCTGGTCGTCTCCGACGTCCAGATGCCGCGGATGAACGGCCTCGAACTCACCGAAAAGATCCGGTCCAAGAAGGAGTTCGCCGAGATTCCGATCATCCTCGTGACCGGGCTCGAATCGGCCGACGACCGAAAAAAAGGGGTCGATGCCGGCGCCAACGCATATATAGTCAAGAGCAGTTTCGACCAGGGCGACCTGTTGGCTGCAATAAGGAGAATGATCTGATAGCCCTCTTTTCTCGCCGGGCGCCGTTGCGAGCCGGCGGAGATGGGCGTAGATACAAGGCGCACGAAGTGAGTGCGACGCAGGCGTACTTGACAGTACGTCAAGGAGAACGAACGAGTGGAACGCAGTAGATACGCCATTATCCGCCGGCGCAGCAGGCGGCTGACGAGAAAATCGGGCTTGCGATGATCGATGTCCTGATCGTGGAGGACTCCCCCTCCGCCGCACAGCTCCTGAGTTTCATCCTCACATCCGATCCCGGGATCCGGATCGCCGGCGTCGCCTCGAACGGCTCCGACGCCCTGCGCAAGCTCGAGGCGCTTAAGGTCGACGTCGTCACGATGGACATCAACCTGCCCGGCGGCATGAACGGGTTCGAAACGACGCGGCGCATCATGGAGACGCGGCCGCTCCCGATCGCGATCATCAGTTCGCTCGTGGTATCGTCCGGCGACGCGTCCAACCCGTTCCGCGTGATGGTCGAGGGTGCGCTCGCGGTGCTCGCCAAGCCGCCCGGGCCGGGCCATCCCGACTTCGAGAAGCGGTCGAAGGAGCTGATCCGGACCGTGCGGGCGATCGCCGAGGTCAAGGTGGTCAGGCGGAGCGCGACCCCCGCCCGGAGCACTCCGGCGTCGGCTTCCCCGGCGACGAGGCCGGCCACCCAACCGCCCAGGGTGCAACCGCAGCGGGTCATCCAGGCCGGAGGCCGCTACCGGGTAGTCGCCATCGGCGCATCGACCGGCGGGCCCGCCGTGATCGAGTCGATCTTTGCCGCACTCGGCCCGGGGTTCCCCCTGCCGATCCTGCTCGTGCAACATATCTCCGCCGGTTTCACCGAGGGATTTGCCTCCTGGCTCACGAAAGCGACCGGAATCCCCACCCGCGTCGCACGCCAGGGCGAATTGCCCGAGCCCGGCAAGGCCTACGTCGCGCCGGACGACCACCACATGGGCGTCTCTCCGACCGGTACCATCGACCTCAATGGCACCCGGGAAGCGCTTCACGGACTCCGCCCCGCGGCGGCCCACCTGTTCGAATCGGTCGCCCGGGTACACGGCAATCGGGCCATCGGCGTGATTCTGACCGGAATGGGCGCCGACGGATCCAGGGAACTCGGGTTGATCCGGCAGGCGGGAGGCATCACCATCGCCCAGGAAAGCGAAAGCTGCGTCGTCGACGGGATGCCGGGGCAGGCGGTCAAGATGGGGTCCGCCGGCCTGGTGCTCACCCCCGAGGCGATCTCGAAAAAACTGTACACGCTGGCGGCCGAATGATCGCGGACCCGGTCGACATCCTCCTGGTCGAGGACAGCCAGACGCAGGCCGAGCTGATCGGACACGCGCTCGAGGAGTGCGGCTACCGGGTGCGGCTCGCACGCAACGGGGAGCACGCGCTCGGCCTGGCCCGCGAGAAGCCCCCCACGCTCGTGATCAGCGACATCATGATGCCCGGACTCGACGGTTACGGCTTATGCCGCGCGCTCCGGAGCGATCCGGCCACGGGCGCCATCCCGGTCATCCTCCTGACGACCCTGACCGAACCGGCCGATATCGTTCGCGGCATCGAGAGCGGCGCCGACAACTTCATCTGCAAGCCTTTCGCGCCCGATGTGCTCCTGGAGCGGATCGACTATTTCCTGAAGAACGGCGAATTGCGAAGAAGCCAGATGTTCGAACTCCTGCTGGACGCCTTCGACACCCTGCGCCGGAAACAGGATCAGCTCGAACGGGCTTACCACGACCTCAAGAAAGCGTGCCGCTGCGCCCCCCCGGGGGAGGAGGCGGTCCGGATCTGCGCCATCTGCAAGAAGGTGCAGGACGACCACGGCGAATGGATTCCGGTCGAGGATTTCCTGCGACGAAACACATCCCTTTCGTTCACCCACGAGTTTTGCGGCGATTGCGGCGACGGCCTGATGAGGAAACCGGCATGCCAATGACGAATTCCACGATTCTCATCGTCGAGGACAGCCCGACGCAGGCCGAGCAGCTCCAGTTCCTCCTCTTCAAGCACGGGTTCCAGACCGAGGTCGCACGCAACGGCCGGCTGGCGCTCGAAGCCATCGGGCAGGGCAGGCCCGACATCGTGATCAGCGACATCGTGATGCCCGAGATGGACGGATACGAACTGTGCGCGGCAATCCGGGCCGATGCGCGGCTCGTCGACACCCGCATCGTGCTCCTCACCTCCCTCTCCGAAACCGAAGAGGTGTTGCGGGCGCTCGAATGCGGAGCCGACTATTTCATCACCAAGCCGTACGAAGAACAGTTCCTCGTCGAGCGGATCGAAGCCATCCTGGCCCAGCGCCGGGAATTGGCCGGGAATCCGCCCCCCGCCGGCGACGAGATCGTCTACAACCGGAAAAGCTATGCCATCCGCACGGAACGCCGCAAGATTCTCGACCTGCTCCTGGCCACCTACGAGTCCACCATCCGGAAAAACGGGGAACTGCGCCGGGCACACGACGAGCTGCGAAGCATGAACGACAAGCTCGAACGGGCGGTGGCCGAGCGAACCAAGGCGCTCGAATCCGAAACATACCAGCGACAGCGCACCGAGGCGGTGCTCCAGAACCTCAGACGGGCGGAAGAGGCGCTGGCGGAGCGGCACCGGGCCCTCTCGGTCCTCTACAAGGTCACAACAGTCATCAGCATCGCCCGGGACCTTCGCGAGATGTGCATCGGCGTGCTGGGCGCGATCTCCGAACTGAAGCTGTTCGGCTTCGAATCCCACGGGCGAATCTTCCACTTCGAGGATGGCCGCTTCACCGACCGCTTCTCGATCGCCCCCGACACCCATCCGCCGCCGCCCAGTCTCGCAGCCTGCGAGGAGTGCCTCTGCGGCCAGGCGGCCCGGTCGGGCGAAATCATCCTGTCGCGCGGCTCCGAAAAAGACATCCAACTCATGGGTGCGGGGTGCGAGGGCGGCCCCCGCGGCTACGTCATCGTGCCGCTCAAGACGCAGGCGCGCACCGTCGGCGTCCTCTGCCTGTGCGTCGATCCCGCAAACGTTCCCGAGATGTCGGATTCCGAAGAGTTGCTCCAGTCCCTGGGGAGCCAGATCGCCGTGGGGATCGAAAACGCCCGGATCTACGAGCAGACGCGCCACAGCTCGCTCCACGATCCGCTGACCGGTCTCCCCAACCGGCGGAACATGGAGATCTTCTTCGACAAGGCGTACGCCCAGGCCGCGCGCGGGGCGTCCCTGTCGGTGCTCCTCTTCGATATCGACCGCTTCAAGAGCTACAACGACACCTACGGGCACGCGGCCGGCGACAAGGTGCTCGTCAGCGTCGGGAAAGTGGCCTCCGAACAGCTTCGCGACACCGACCTGATCGCCCGCTTCGGCGGCGAGGAATTCCTGATCATCTGCCTCGGGCTCGGGCTGACCGAGTCCTACAAGGTGGCCGAACGGATCCGGGCCGCCATCGAGAAGCAGACCGAGGTCACGGTCAGCATCGGCGTCGCCGCCTACAACCACGGCCTGGCCGACAAGGAAAAACTGGTCGAATGCGCCGACAGCGCGCTATACCTCGCCAAGGGAAACGGCCGCAACCGGGTCGAGGTCTACGTCCGGAAGGAAAGTGCCGGCCCGCTTTCTTGACGCGGTCTTAACACCCGGGTCACCGTCCCTTAATCCCCGCTTTCGATAATGTCTTCCATAGGTGCACCCGATGCGCCGTTCCCGACATGGAGGACAAGTTGATAAAGAAATGTTCCGGTTCGATCGTTCGGTACCTCCTGGCCGCACTCTGCCTGGTCATTGCCATTCCGGCATTCGCGGGCGACATCACCGTTAATGGCGCCGGCGCCACCTTCCCCTACCCGCTCTACTCCAAGTGGTTCTACGAATACTCCAACGCCCACCCGGGCGTGAAGTTCAACTATCAGTCGATCGGGTCCGGCGGCGGTATCAAGCAGATCACCGCGGGCACCGTCGATTTCGGCGCGACCGACGCCCCGATGACCGACGACGAGATGGCGAAGCTTCCCGGCGCCATCCTCCACATCCCCACCGCGATCGGCGCCGTCTCGGTCGTTTACAACGTCGAGGGGATCAAGGACGCGCTCAAGCTCTCGCCCGATGTGCTCGCCGGGATCTTCCTCGGGGAAATCGGCAAGTGGAACGACCCGAAGATCGCTGCCCTCAACAAGGATGCGAGACTCCCGGCGATCGACATCGTCGTGGCGCACCGCTCCGACGGTTCCGGCACCACCGACATCTTCACCAATTACCTGGCGACCGTCAGCCCCGAATGGAAGAGCAAGGTCGGGCGCGGCAAATCGGTCAACTGGCCGGTGGGTCTCGGCGGCAAGGGGAACGAGGGGGTCGCGGGCGTCGTCAAGCAGACGCCGGGCGCGATCGGCTACGTCGAACTGGCGTTCGCGCAGCAGAACAAGATGAAGGATGCGGCGCTCCGGAACCGCGACGGGCAGTTCGTTTCACCCTCGCTCGAGGGCACTTCCGCCGCCGCTGCAGGCGCCGCAAAGGCGATGCCGGCCGACTTCCGGATGTCGCTGGTCGACGCCCCCGGAAAAGACTCCTACCCGATCTGCGGCCTGACCTGGCTCCTCGTCTACAAGGACCAGAAAGATCCGGTCAAGGGAAAGGCGATCGTCTCGTTCCTCAAGTGGGCGCTGAAGGACGGACAGAAGATGAATGCGCCGCTCCTCTACGCCCCGCTTCCGAAGTCGGTCGCCGAGAAGGTCGACCAGGTGGCGCGCGAGATCAAGTCGGGCGGGAAGAGCCTGTACTAACCCGCCAACCGAAGTCTGAGACCGTCGTGAACGGGGGAGGCCGTCCGGAAGGGCGCTCCCCCGTTTCTTATTCCCCCACCAGTCGGATGGCCTATGTTCCGTAGCGCAGGAATAAAGGCCATCCGCCCCTTCTTAACGCGTTCTTAACACGCCGAAAACCCGCCCTTCATCGGCCGGCGGCACAATGGAATCGTCATGGCGGCTCCCATCGGAAATATCAAGGACCGGCTCTTCGAACGGGCGACGGCGATATTCGCGGCGATCGTCCTGGGCCTTACCCTGCTCCTCTTCGCCCTGCTCCTTCGCGAGTCGCTCCCGGCCCTGAAAAAGTTCGGATTCTCCTTCGTTACCGGCACGACCTGGGATCCGGTGGCCGAGACGTTCGGCGCGCTTCCCTTCATCTACGGCACCCTCGTCACCTCCGTGATCGCGTTGCTGATCGCGGTTCCGCTGAGCGTCGGCGCAGCCGTCTTCATCAACGAATTCGCCCCGCCGTGGCTGAAAGGGCCGGTCGCATTCCTCGCAGAGCTGCTCGCCGCGATCCCGAGCGTCATCTACGGGCTGTGGGGCGTCTTCGTGCTGGTCCCCCTGTTGCGCGACCATTTCATGAAGCCGGTCACGAAACTGTTCGGCTGGGTCCCGCTCTTCAAGGGACCGGTCTACGGGCCCAGCATGCTCGCGGCCGGGGTGCTTCTCGCGATCATGGTGGTGCCGTTCATCCTCTCGGTCAGCCGCGAAGTGATGGCGACCGTACCGCAGCGCCAGAAGGAAGCGGTCCTCTCGCTGGGCGGCACGCAGTGGGAGATGATCCGGATCGTCATCGGGCAGCACTGCATCCCGGGCATCTTCGGCGCCACGATCCTGGGGCTAGGCCGCGCCATCGGCGAGACGATGGCGGTCACGATGCTGATCGGCAACCGGCCCGACATCCTCTTCTCGATTTTCCAGCCCGGTTACTCGATGGCGGCCGTCATTGCGAACGAATTCACCGAGGCCACCGGCGACCTCTACATGTCGGCGCTCGTCGCCGTGGGCCTCGTCCTTTTCCTCATCACATTCGCCGTCAACATCGCCGCCCGACTGATCCTCAAGCAGCTCCTCGCGCGCGCCTCGCGGGGGATCTGACGATGGAATCGATCGCCTTCCGGCGCAAGGTGGCCGACCGCACGATGAAGCTGCTCTTCCTGATTGCGGCGATCCTCGTCGTCGCACCCCTTTTCCTGATCTTCGCCGACCTGCTCTGGAAGGGGGCCAAGGAGCTGAAATGGTCGCTTTTGACCGACCTGCCCCACCCGGTGGGGGAACCGGGCGGCGGGATCGCCAACGGGATCGCCGGCACGCTGACGATCAGCGGGCTTGCGATGGCCGCGGGGGTCCCGATCGCCGTCATGACCGGCATCTACCTGGCCGAATACGGAAAGGGATGGCTCGCATCGACCGTCCGCTTCTGCGTGGATACGCTGGCCGGCGTCCCTTCGATCATCATGGGAATCTTCGGGTACGTCCTCATCGTCCTGCCGATGAAACGCTTCTCGGCCTGGGCCGGCGCAGCGGCGCTCGCGATGATCTTCATCCCGATCGTCATCCGCACCACCGAGGAAATGTTGAGGACGGTCCCGCACTCGGTCCGCGAAGCGGCGCTGGCGCTCGGCATCGAGCGGTGGAAGGCGACGCTTTTCATCACCGTCCGCACCGCGTGGTCCGGCATCGTCACCGGCATCCTGCTGGCGATGGCGCGCATCCTGGGCGAGACGGCGCCGCTCCTCTTCACCGCGTTGGGGAACCAGTTCTGGCAGTCGCACCTCGACGGGCCCATAGCCGCCGTCCCGCTCCAGGTGTTCACCTACGCGATTTCACCCTACGATGACTGGCACGACAAGGCGTGGGCCGGCGCGGTCGTCCTCATCCTGATGGTTTTATCCATCAGCATGGCCGCACGCTTCTTCACCCGGGAGAAAAAATGGAAAACATGAACAACGACGTCCTGAAAATCAGCGGCCTGTCGGCCTGGTTCGGGTCGAACCAGGTGCTCAGGAACATCGCGATGAATATCGGGCGCAACACCGTCACCTCGATCATGGGGCCGTCCGGTTGCGGAAAGAGCACCTTCATCCGCTGCATCAACCGGATGCACGACCTGACGCCCGGCTTTCGCCTCTCTGGCAGCCTCGTGTACGAAGGCACCGACATCTACGGAGAGCGGGTCGACCCCGTGGCGCTCAGGCGGAAGATCGGGATGGTGTTCCAGCAGCCGAATCCGTTCCCGCGAATGTCGATCTTTGAAAACGTCGCCGTGGGGCTCAAGCTCAACGGAATGAAGATGCCGAAATCGGAACTCGCCGGACGGGTCGAGAAGTCGCTCCGGATGGCGGCGCTCTGGAACGAGGCGAAGGACCACCTGTCGCGCCCGGGAACCAGTCTCTCCGGCGGGCAGCAGCAGCGCCTCTGCATCGCGCGGGCGCTCGCCGTCGAGCCGGGCATCCTCCTGATGGACGAACCCTGTTCGGCGCTCGACCCCGTCTCGACCGGCAAGATCGAGGAACTGATCGAGGACCTCGGCGAGAAGTACACGATCGTCGTCGTCACCCACAACATGCAGCAGGCGGCGCGGATCTCCGACTTTGTCGCCTTCTTCCTGATGGGCGACCTGATCGAGCTCGACCGGAGCGCGAAGATCTTCACCAACCCGTCCGACAAGCGGACCGAGGAATACATCACCGGCCGGTTCGGATGAGCCGCGAGAAGGAGCGTATGAAATGACCGCAGCGAGACACTATTCGGAGGCGCTTGGAGCCCTGAAGGAGATGGTGCTCCGGATGGGCGGACTGGCCGAGCAGATGGTCCACAATTCGGTCACTGCGCTCGCCGAGCGGAATCTTGAAATGCTCGCGGGCGTCCGCCCGATGGAGAACCAGGTCAACAAGCTGCATGTCGAGATCGACGAGGTGTGCCTCGAGATGATCGCGCTGCGGCAGCCCGCGGGGGGCGACCTTCGGTTCATCGCCGCCGCCATGAAGATCAACACCGACCTCGAGCGGATCGCCGACCAGGCGGTGAACATCGCCAGGCGGGCGGAGATGCTGCTCGCGGTCCCTTCCCTCAAGCCGCTGATCGACATCCCGCATATGGCGCGGATCGCGGACGAGATGCTCAAGAGCGCGCTCGACGCCTTCGTCGACGGCGACGACGAACTCGCGATGACGACGATCGCACGCGACGATGAGGTCGACCACCTCAAGGACCAGGTGTTCCGCGAACTGCTCACCTACATGATGAGCGACCCCACCACGATCCCGAGAGCGATGGAACTGATCCTCGTCTCCCGTGCGCTCGAACGGATCGCGGACCACGCGACCAACGTGTGCGAAGATGTCATCTTCATGGTCAAGGGGAAGGACGTACGCCATCAGGGACCGCTGGCGTAACACGGTCGCCGAAGGTATTATCTTAAGGAGTGAGCACCCTCGC
Organism: Deltaproteobacteria bacterium; assembly: GCA_025356865.1. Lineage (GTDB taxonomy): Bacteria > Desulfobacterota > Deferrimicrobia > Deferrimicrobiales > Deferrimicrobiaceae > JANXPS01. The sequence continues at coordinate 18,442 of JANXQJ010000168.1, forward strand.
CGCAATCGACATGGGCTCCAACGCGATCCGGTTCTACGTCGTGGAGCCGACCGGCCCGTCGACTTACCGGGTGATAGACAACATTCGCGAGCCGATCCGGCTGGGCGGCGACGTCTTCATCTCCGGCACCATCCGTCCCGAAAACATCCGCAAGGCCGAAGAGGCGTTCCGCCGCTTCCGGCAGACCCTTCAACGCTACCAGGTAAAGACCGTCCGGGCCGTGGCCACCGCCTCCATCCGCGAGGCGGCCAACGGCGAACAGGTGCTGGACAGGCTCGAGAAGGCGTCGGGCATCCGGGTCGAGGTCATCGCGGGCGACGAAGAGGCCCGACTCGTCGCGCTGGCGGTCGGCAGCCGGATCCCGCTCAAGAAAAAGAATGCGCTGATCGTCGACCTCGGGGGCGGGTCGGTCGAGGTGAGCCGGGTCGAGAACGGCCGGATCACGCTGGCCGAGTCCCACAACTTCGGCGCGGTGCGGCTGCTCGACGTCCTCTCCTCGGCGGGCGACGACCCGGCACGAGGCGGCGCGCTCCTGCGCGACTACATGGAAGTGATGGGACGCAAGCTCAGGCGGAAGGGCGCCGAGAAGGCCGAGTTGTTCATCGCGACCGGCGGCAACATGGAAACGATCGCGTCGCTCCCCGATATCGGCGCCGTCCCGCACCCCGCCTGGCCCGGAACCCTCGTATTCAAGACCGCGAAGCTGCGGCTGATGATGGAAGCGCTCTCCGGCATGACGGTCAAGGCGCGGATCTCGAAATACGGCCTGCGCGAAGACCGCGCCGACGTCATCCTGCCCGCCTGCTTCGTCTACCACATGCTGGCGAAGCTCAACGGCAGCACCGAGATCCTCGTTCCGCGCGTTTCGCTCAAGGACGGGCTGATCCTCGACACCCTGGCCCGCACGCGGACGGTCGAGCACAGCGACGACCTGCGGGCGCAGGTGATGGTTTCCTGCCGCGAGCTGTGCGACCGGTTCAAGGTCGACCGGCTCCACTCCGAGAAGGTGGCGCTCCTCGCGGCCCGGCTCTTCGACGGCACGGCGACGATCCACAAGATGGGCGCCACCGAGCGCCTGCGGCTCGAAGTGGCCGCGATGCTGCACGACATCGGCTATTTCATCAGCATCCAGAAGCACCACAAGCACAGCTTCTACATCATCTCCAATGCCGAGATCGTCGGCCTACCGCCGGCCGAACGGGTGGTCGCGGCGCACGTCGCCCGTTACCACCGGAAGGCGCTTCCCAAGAAAGAGCACGCCGAGTTCGAGGGGCTTCCGAAAAAAGAGCGGACCTCCGTCCGGCGCCTGGCCGCACTGCTCCGCCTGGCCGACGCGCTCGACAAGGAACACCTTGGCGCGATCCGCGGGATCGACTGTAAAATGGCGGAAGGCGCCCTCCGGATCGTGGCCGCGAGCCGGAAAAGCTGCCGGCTCGAAACGCTCGGCTTCGAGCGGAACGCACAGATGTTCCGCGAGGTCTTCGGCATCGACGTCACACTCGAGATTCGACAGGAGGCTTGACGAACATGGTCAACCGGATTCCAAAACCCCTGCGGGAGCCGCATGCCTACCCCGGAAAGCTGATCGCCGTCGAAGGGCTCGACGGGTCGGGCAAGTCGACCCAGATCTACCTCGTCAGGCGGTGGCTCGAGCTCGAGGGCTACAAGGTATTCTTCACCGAGTGGAACTCCTCGTCGATCGTCAAGAACGCCACGAAACGGGGCAAGAAACGGAACCTGCTCACGCCGACCACCTTCTCGCTCATCCACTGCACCGACTTCGCCGACCGGTACGAGCGGAACATCCTGCCGATGCTCAAGGCCGGATTCATCGTCCTTGCCGACCGGTACAAATACACGGCGCTCGCCCGCGACACGGTTCGCGGCTGCTCCGAGCGGTGGGTCGAAAAGCTTTACAGCTTCGCCGCGCAGCCCGACATCACCTTCTATTTCCACCTGCCGCTGAAAACGGCGCTGGGGCGCATCCTGGCCGGCCGACCCGAGCTCAAGTACCACGAGGCGGGGATGGACCTCGGTCTTTCCCCGGACCCGGTCGAGAGTTTCAAGATATTCCAGGGGCGGATCCACAAATCCTACGAAGCGCTTTCCAAAAAACACGGATTTACCCGGATCGCCTCCGACCGCCCGATCGAAGCCATGCAGGAAGAGGTGCGCGACATCATCCGGGAGCAGATCGACCTCCCCCGGTTCAAGGTGGTGACCCGATGACCCCCTCCAAGCGGTTCTACGGCGAAGGGCTTCCGGGCGTCGACCCGGCGTCGCTCAACGGGAAGCTGATCGTCCTCGAAGGCGCCGACGGATCGGGGCGCACCACCCAGACCGCGCTCCTGACCGACTGGCTCGAACGGCACGGCCACGCGGTCACGCACGTGGGTCTTCGGCGCTCGGAACTTGTGGGCGAAGAGCTGGCGGCGGCCAAGAACGGCAACGTCCTCTCCCCCCGCACGCTCTCCCTGTTCTACGCGACCGATTTCGCCGACCAGATCGAGAACCGGATCATCCCGGCGCTTCGGGCCGGCTTCGTCGTGCTTGCCGACCGGTATATCTACACGCTGATGGCGCGCGACATCGTCCGCGGCGCCGAGATCGACTGGCTCCGCTCCGTCTACAGCATCGCGCCGGTTCCAGACCTCGTCATCTACCTGACCGTCCCGCCGCAACAGCTGCTCGAACGGTTCATCTACCGCGGCCGGAATCTCGATTACTGGGAATCGGGGATGGACATCGGCTACAGCCGCGACTGGTTCGATTCGTTCATCCGGTACCAGACCGAACTGCACCGCGTCTTCACGCAGTTCCAGCGCGAATACGGCTTCGACATCGTCAACGGAAACCGGAGCCGGCAAGCCGTCACGCGCGACCTGCAAACGCGCATCGAGGCATTCATCGAACCGCACGAGGAGAAGAAGGGATGACCCGGAAAGCAGAAAAACCCGTCGGGAAAGTCCGTAAAACCGCAACGAAAGCCGGGCCGGAGCCTCCCGCGGAAAAGACCGGCCCGGGAAGCAGCCCGTCCGGAAAAACGGAAACCGTGGGCAAGCCGGCAGCCGGGAAAAAGCAGACCGGGAAGGCACTTTCCCGCAAACGGAGCCCGCAGATCGCGCGAGAGATGCTCACCGTCGAAATGCGCCGCGTCCGGTCGCTCTTCGTCGAGATCGGCGAACGGTACCTGGCCGACACCGAAGGGCGCATTGTCGCGGTGATCGACGACCTCGAGAAGCGGAAAATGCCGATGCCGTGCGTCGAACGACTGCTCAAGGACGTCCGGGCCTTGAACGTCAAGCCGCGCAAGGGACGCCTGAAAGATCTCGGTCGCATCTCGACGCTGGTCGACGCCATCCGCAAGACGCTCGAGGAGTAGTCCCCGGCGAGGCACCCATGTCTCGAAAGCCGTTCCTGCCCAGGGCCGGGGAAAAGCGGCTCGACCGCTTCCTCTGCACCCTCGACGACGCTGCCCGCCATCCCGGCGAAGCGGCGGTCCACGACCTGCGCGTCGCCATCCGGCGCCTGCTGGCGTTCCTCGAACTCGCCGAACCGATGCCGGGCGGAAAAAGTCCGTTTCCCCGCGACCTGCACGATGGCCTGAAAAAGCTGATGCGCCCCCTCGGGCGGCTGCGGGATGCCCACGTCAAGCTGATCCGGATCGAGGCGATCGCACCCATTGCGCGAGCCGATCCCTTCGCGAGGCAATACACGCTGGCGGTCTTGAGCGATTCGGACAAGTGGGAAGACGAGGTCGTCCGGTCGCTGAGGCTCGCGGATCCCGGCCTGTTCCGGAAAAGCTACCGGGCTATCCCGCTCTCTCCCCTGCCTCCGGAAGCAATCGGGGAACCGGCTCTTGCGCATCTGCGCCGGCGGGAAGCAGGGGTGCTTCGCCTGGCCGCGGCATACCTCGCGGCGCCCGGGCCAGAACCGCTTCACGCGTTGCGCCTGGCCTTCAAGGCCTACCGTTACACGGCCGAAGCGCTGTCGGCGCTGCTGCCGGGGCTGAGCGCCGAAACGGGAGCCCGCCTGCACGGTTTCCAGACGCTCCTGGGCGATATCCACGACTGCGACGTTCTCCTGGCGGAGGCATCCCACTTCAGGGAAAAGGTGCTGAACCTTCCGGGCGGGAATAGCATGCTGGAAAGGGAAGTCGGGAACGCGCGCGACGAATCCTTGAAATCGCTCCTCGAGATTCTGCAGAATGGAAACAGGTGGAGGATCGATGAACGCTGAAAAGCCAGGCAACGATTATTTCCGGACGCTGTTCAACGCGATTCCGTCGCCCGTGGTCATCGTCGACCAAGACGTGCGCGTCGAGGACGCCAACGTCGCGGGCTTCGCGCTGCTGGGTCGCAAAGAGGCGGTCTATCGAAGGCGGGGCGGCGACATCCTGAACTGCATCCACGCACTCGAATCACCCGAAGGGTGCGGCCACGACGCCGACTGCGCCGACTGCATCATCCGGAACTCGGTGGTGAAAGCCGCCTCGGGCAGCAAGGTGACCCGCATGCGGACCCGCATGGAGCTCAAGGGGGAATCCGGGACGACAAACGTTTACCTGCTGGTGACCGCCACCCCCTTCTCGTTAGAAGGGCGATCGCTTGTGCTGCTGCAACTCGAGGACATCAACGAACTGGTCGCCCTCAAGTCACTGCTGCCGATCTGCGCCTGGTGCCGGAAGATCCGGGACGACGACCAGTATTGGCAAACCGTCGAAAGCTACCTCAAGAAGCACGCCGACATCGATTTCTCCCATGCGATCTGCGAAGAGTGCCTCGCCAAGATGTTGGAAAAGCCTGCGTAGCGCGGAGGACGCCATGAGTGACGAAAAACACAAACGGTGCATCGTGTGCGGGCTCGTGGAACCCGAAGACGACATGATCTGTATCCACTGCAAGGCGGTCATCCGGGGCGAGGCGATCGAACACCACCAGCACGAGAAAAAGGAGGCCGACCGCGTCCTCCACAAGGAAGGCAGCGGCGACATCCCGAAGCACTAGCCGGATGCGTTTTTGTCAATTCCAGGGGCAGGTAGCGGCGGCCGGCGCCGGGCGCGAGAGCGTCGAATCCATCCATTGGCTGCGGCCGGCGATGTAGAACATGCCGTCGACGTCGATCGCGGTGCCGTAGAGAATGTCGGAGCCGCTCGGTATGGCGATCTCCTTCGCCGCGCTGCACGGTTTCGGCGCGGGGGCGGAACCGCTCCCCTGCCCCAGCGTGGCCACGTAGGTCACTGCCGACTTCAGGGCGGAAACGATGTCGCCCAGCAGCGTCAGGCCGGAGACGCACACCTTCTGGCCGTCGTTGACCGGGCTGATCGTGATGGCGGGATCCGGCACGCACATCCCGAGCCACCGGTTGCAGACTTTCGGCGTCGCCGCGACCTGGATCCGGACCGGCACCTCGCCGCACAGCGGCACCTTGACCCGCCCCCCGACATCGATGGCGATTCCCGACGATCCGAACGTCACGTCGTTCCGGTCCTGGAGCATGGTCAGACCCTTTTGCGCCGCCCCGGCGGCGACCTTGTCGGAGACCGCCTGCCGGATGTACGGCGTCACCAGCTCCCGGTCGATCCAGATGCCCCAGTCAGCGCCGCCGGCGACCGTTCGCAGCCGGGCGACGGTCGGACGGAACGGGCGCGGCGCCCCCTTGTCGACGGTGAGCGCCAAAGTCAGGTCCTGGTCGCTGGACAAGTCGATGCCCGTCAGGAACGTCCGCGACCCGACAATGCCCTCGAGCAGGGAGACCAGCGGATCCATCCCGACCGGCATCGGCGCCCGCGCGGCGGCGATTTCGAACGCCTTCTGGAGAACCTGCGCGTCGAGGAAGTCGTACTTGGCGCTTTTGCAATCCACGACTTCCGTCTGGGACCGGTTGGGACCGCCCGCCAGTTCGTAGAAGTCGAAGCCCAGGACGATCCCGCTCTCGCAAGGCTTGCCCGCGGGGCAGTCGAGCAGGGCGCGACGCTTGCCCTCGTCGGGGACGATTCGAGGGGTCACGAGGTACGGGGTGAGCCGCAGCCGCAGCGTGTATTCCCGGCCCGGCACGAACACGTGGGTGCCGCCCTGCCCCAGTCCCCAGACCGCGAACTGGACCGCCATGATGTTGGTTCGCCCGGGGCCCGGGTTGCGCTCCTCGAGCCTGACCTGCCGCACCTCGACGCCCGTGTTGTCGTTCGGGCCCGGAGCCGGGATTTTTGCCAGGACCATCTGCTTGATGTAGTTGCCGCTGAACTCGATCTCGACGCTGGAGGTGCCCGCCCTGGGCATCTGGGGCGGATACGTCCACCGGGAGGCGGGCGGCTGGGGGCATTGCGCCGCCGGCGGAATGCAGCCGCCGGCGGCAAGAAGGATGCACAGCAAAAGTAAGCCCGACAGGGGAGCGGAACGAGTCACTCGGGGTTCCTCCTGGCTACGGCGGATGTTTTTTGCTGCGCGGCGATTCAGTTCGAGGCGAGTACGACCGCCGCGAACTGCTTTCCGAACTCGACGCACTGCGTCAGTTCTTCCTCGGAAGGCGTCATCTTGACCTTGATCGGCTCGACCGCCACCTTGAGCCGCATCGCGGTGAGGATGTCGGAGACCGCCTTGATCGCTTCGCCGCTCCAGCCGTAGGAACCGAACACCGACGCCGGCTTCCCCTTCATGTTGAGGACGACCATGTTGCCGAACAGGTGCAGGATCGGGTGCGGCACGCTCGCGTTGAGCGTCGGGGTGCCGATGAGCACGCCCGCGGCCTGCTCGAACTCGTCTATGATGCGCCCCATCGGCTCTTCGACGATGTTGAGCAGCACCGGCGTCACGCCGCCCGCCTTGAGCCCCTCGGCCACCTTGACCGCCATCGCCGCCGTGTTGCCGTAGGACGACGCGTAGACGACCGGCACCTTCCTTTCGGTCACGCGGGAGAGGACGGAGGCCCGCTCCTCGTACCGCGCCAGCTCCTTCTCGGGGTTCTTGCGCAGGATGGGGCCGTGCGACGGGGCGACCATCTTGAGCGGAAGCTGACGCACCCGTTCGACCGCCTTGAGGATGTGCTCGCGGTAGGGGCGCATGATCATGCCGTAGTAGAAATCGAAGGCGCTCCAGTGGTCTTCGGGCCTCGCAAGCTCGTCGTCGAAATATTCGTCGGAGCAGTAGTGCGCACCCAGGAAGTCGCACGGGAAGAGGATGCCGTCTTCGGCCAGCCAGGTCAGCATCGTGTCGGGCCAGTGGAGGAACGGGGCGTTGATGAAGCTGAGCGTCTTGCCGCCCAGCGGCAACGTGTCGTTGTCCCCGACGACGAGCGACTTGTATTCCCCGTTGACGATGTTGTCGATGAACGTCTTGGCCGACCGGCTCAGCACGACCGTGACGCCGGGATTCGCGGCGATCAGGTCGACGATCGACCCCGAGTGGTCGGGTTCGGAGTGGTTGACGACGATGTAGTCGATCTTCCCGACCGGCATCACCTCGGCGATGCGGGCCAGCCATTCGGCCGCGAACGGCCGCTTGACGCCCTCGATGAGCGCCGTCTTCTCGCTTCCCTTGACCAGGTAGGCGTTATAGGTGGTCCCGAACTCGGTCGGGATGACGATGTCGAAGACGGTGAGACCGGGGTCTTTCACCCCGACCGCGAAAACGTTCGGTGCCAGCGTAACCGTTGCCATCTTCTGTTTTTCCTCTCGGGGCTAGTCTTCGACGGGCTCGAAATCGGACTTGGACGCGCCGCAGAGCGGGCAGCACCAGTCTTCGGGGAGGCTTTCGAACGCGGTTCCGGGGTCGACGCCGCTATCGGGATCGCCGGCCGCCGGGTCATAGATGAAGCCGCAGGGGATGCAACGCCATTTTTTCATTTTGTTTGGTCCTCCAGGTGCGGATGGGTTTGTCAGACCTTTAATATATGCGAATCGGCGGGTCGACGATTCACGAAACTTGCGACCGCCCGGGCGATTTTCTCCGGGGAGTCGAGGCGGCGGGAGCGACCGGGCCTGGCGAGAAGCGCGTTCCAACGCCCTTCGGGGAAATCATCCGACCGTAAAGCGAGGCCGGGCCGGACCAGGCCGACCCGCACCTTCGGAGCCAGCAACCTCGAGAGCCCTCGCGCCTCCGCCTCGACGACCCCCTTCGACAGGCAGTACGGGAGGTACGACGGCCACAACTCCGATGCCCCCGCGTCGCCCAGGAAGACGACCGCCGGGCAGGGCCCTTCCGACAGAAGCGGGAGAAGCGCCTGGGTCAGCAGGAAGGGGGCGCGCACGTTCACGGCGAATACGTCGTCCCATGCGGCAGCCGTGACCCCGCCAAACGGCGTGCGCGGAAAGACGGCGGCGTTGTGGACTAGCAGGTCGAGGCGCCCGGAGACCTTCCGGACCCGGGCCGCAAACGCGGCGAACCGGTCGGGGCCGCGAAGATCGAGCGACAGTGCGATACCGCCCGTTTCAGCCGCCAGCGCCTCCGCCTCCTCGCGCGATTCCCGCCAGGTCAGGGCGACGCGAAATCCGGTTCGCGCCAGTTCGCGCACGATCGCCGCGCCGATCCGGCGCCCCCCGCCCGTGACCAACGCGACCGGGCGACAGTCAGTCGTCTTTTCCGTTCCCGTCTCCCGTGCCACCCGGTTCTCCTCCTCGGCAATTCAACCGGTCCAGCCGCATTTTCCACCAACCCCGAGAGGCCGACTGCTGAAGGCGGTCAAGGCATTATATAATCAGGGAGCCCGGAGGGAATCGAATGAACGAATGGATGAAGCGGTTGCGGGAGTTGCCCTACGTCGCAGCCGACGTCGAGACAACCGGGCTGTCGCCCGCGAACGGCGACCGGATCTGCGAGATCGGGCTGGTCCGGTTCCTGCGCGGATCGCCCATCGACTCGTTCGTCTCGCTCGTGAACCCGCAGCGACCCATCTCGCCCGGCGCCTCGGCGGTCAACGGCATCACCGACGCGATGGTGGCCGGCGCGCCGACCTTTTCCGACCTCTACCCGCGGATCGTCGACTTCCTGGGTGACGACCCGCTGGTCTTCCACAACGCGCCGTTCGACCTGTCGTTCCTGCGCGCCGAATCCCGTTTCGCCGGCTTTGCCTGGCCGGGCAACCGGGTCGTCGACACGCTCACCCTCGCCCGCAACAGCGGCCGCTTCCGCACCAACAGCCTCTCGGCCGTCTGCCGCGAAGTCGGCATCACCTCGTCGTTCCACCGGGCCGAAGCCGACGCCTGGGCCGCGGGGCGCCTGCTGCTGCACCTGCTCCCGTAAAGGCAACGGCCGGGAGGGGAACCCTCCCGGCCGTTGCCGTCCTGCCCGTCCGCACCTGCCGCGTCAGCGCATCTTCCGCTTCTCCCCGTCCGCGCCGACCGCGTGGACTTCGCCCTCGAACAGCGGCGGAACGATCCCGCCGTCCAGCCGCTTCCGGTCGAGGGGGTGATCGCCCGTCTGCCACGGATTCAGCGCCGTCTGTCCGCGGAACAGGTCGACGAGCCCGCTTCCCGCGATCAGGTGGTTGTTCCTTGCGACGAGCGAGGGCATGGGGTCGGGATCGGACCACGAGCCGGAACGGCACGACGCCGGGGACGTCCTTGAGGAACAATAAAGCGCGCCGAAGACCAAGGGCCTCCGGCGCGCGCCAATCACGTTCTCGACGTACCCTTTATGCCACCCTTTACCAGCTCAGCGAGAACCCGCCGGCGACCGCGGTGATACCCAGGCCCAGACCCGCGTTGGCCTTGAGCTGGAGCATGTCGTTCATGCGGGCGTTGACCCCCACCGCGAACGCTGCAGTGTTCTGGAACTGGCCTGCGCCCATCCCGATGGAATATTTCTTGCCGGGGGTCGGTTCGGGAATGGAGGCCATCGCCGCCACCTGGGCAATGCCCGCATTCGCCCGCTTCGCGACCGAGTCGAGTTGCTGCTTGTTCACTGCGTCAAACGGGTCGATCCCGTCGGCCACGCCCTTGACGCGCGCCGGGCCACCGCCCGTGGCTGAGTTGGCGAATGTCGCACCCGAGTCATCGAATGTCAGGCTGGTGGAGTGGACCCCGCCGCTGACGACCGTCCGGCTCTCGGTGACCGCGAGACCGTGGGTGTTGCCGATCCCGTTGGTCAGCGTCAGCGAGGCGGTGGACTCGGAGGTCGACCCCGAGGACATGACGATCTCGCCGTGGCCGCCGATGATCGCGTGCGGGCTGACTTCGCCCTTGTTGACCACCGAGACCTGGCCCGCCGTGGTCAGCGTGGCCCCCAGGATGCTCTGGCCGCTGGTGACCGAGGTGGTCGCCGATGCGTTCGATGTGTAAACCAGCGTGCCGTTGATGTACATGTTGCCGTCGACCAGCGTGTTGCCCTGGATCCGGTTGAGGAACTCGGCGCCGCGCACCGTGTTCTGGCTCGCGGAGTCGCCGTAGACGAGGCCGGTCGCGCCGCTGAGCGGGATGGTCTGGACGGCCCCGTAGGAGGTCGCGCTGCCGCCGCCCACGACGCCCATCGATGCCTGCCCGGGGGCGGCCGAGAAGGTTCCGCCGCCGGACACGCCGAGGCTGGCCGCGTTGTTGGCGACCGACAGGGTGCCGTTGCCGCCCCGCGCGGTGACGGTCGTGCCGGACGAACTGTTGCCGATCGCGTTGACGGAGTTCGCCGTGGCGACGCCGACGTTGTTGAACTTCGCCTCGACGTTGTTCGTGCCCGTCGTCGCGTTCGCCGACAGCATGTTGGACTGGTTGGCGGCGTTCGCGGAGAAGATGTTGCTGCCCGCCGTCGCGACGACCTGGTTGTTGCCGGTGGTGGCGGTCACGACGTTGCCGGTGTGACCGGTCAGCAGGTTCTGCCCCCCCGACGCGGAGATCGTGTTGCTGCCCGTCGTCGCGGTGATCGCGTTGCCCGTGCCGCCGGTGATCGTGTTGGTCGCCGACGCCGTGATCGCGTTGGTCGAGCCCTGGATCGTGTTGGCCGACGTGCCGACGTTGCCGATCGTGTTGACCGAGTTCGCCGTGGCGACGCCGACGTTGTTGAACTTCGCCTCGACGTTGTTCGTGCCCGTCGTCGCATTCGCGAGAAGGTTGTTCGAGCCGCTCGCGCCCGTGGCCGACAGCGTGTTGGACTGGTTTGCTGCGTTGGCGGAGATCGTGTTGCTGCCGGCCGTCGCGGTGATCGCGTTGTTGCCCGTGGTCGCGGTGACCGAGTTCGCCGAGCCGGTGATGCCGACCGTGCCGGTGGCGTTGCCGATGGCGGTGGAAGCGGTTCCGGCGCTGTTGACGTTGGCGGTCCCGATCACGTCGAGCGTGTTGTTGACGGTGGTCGCCCCGTTCAGCGTCGTGGCGCCGGTGACGGTCGTTCCCGTGGTTCCGTTGACGACGACCGAGTTGCCGCCGGCGGAAAGCGAGGCGTTCGTCCCGTTCACGGAAACGGCGGTCGTGCCGCTGGTCGCCGAGAAGTTGCCGCCG
>JANXQJ010000169.1 GCA_025356865.1 Deltaproteobacteria bacterium
CAGCCGGGCGTGGATACAAGGCGCGCGACCTGAGGGCGACGCAGGCGTAGTTGACACTACGTCGAGGAGCCCGATCGAGCGGAACGCAGTAGACATGCCCGGATCCGCCGACGTAGCAGGAGGGTGGTGAGAAATGCGGGCCAGGCCGGCGCCGAGGATCGCCAGCGCCAGGGGAATCGCGTATTGGCCCCACGCCGCGAACCGCTCGGCCCTTCCGGGCCGTTGCCCTTTCACGCCGAGCCCGGTTTCCCGGGGGTAGGCCAGGTACTGGATCTCTCCGGAAAAGATCGCCGCGACCCGCTTTCCGGTATCATCCCCCCACCGGGCGCCATAGGCGGCCCGCACCCGCTCCGGGTTGGCCCGCAGCCACGCCACGCTCGCGATCGCCCCCGAATCGTCCTTCAGCACGACTTCCAGGTCGGGATCGAACGCGTGCCAGGCCCCCCCGTACGACGCCTCCATGACCACGTGGCCGTCCAGGAATACGTGCCGGGCCGGGATTCCGGCCTTCTCGGCCAGGCGGTACAGCAGGAACGAGACCTCGTCGCAAAGGGCGGAATGCCCGAGCCGCAGGAGGGTGTCTGGATCCTCGATGTGGAGATTCCCTTTCCGGTACCGCCCCGCCGCGCGGAAGAGCCAGTTGCCGAGAAAGGTGTATTCGGAAAGGGCGCCGTGGGTAAACCGCTCGGAGACGACCTCGTCCAGGATGAGCATCTTCCTTTCGGGGACCAGCGTTTCGAACGGGGCGGAGGACCGGGCCCCGGCTTCAAGGTAGAGGTCATCGAGGGTCGTTGCGCGGGCGGCCAGCGCCGGGGAGAACCGCTCGCCCGTCCGGGGCGGACAACTCGGATATCGCCCGAGCCCGGTCCATCGCCCGAGGAGGGCCGACGCAAGGAGCGCCACGCCGAGAACCAGGAGGGCAATCCCGGCCGCCCGGGTGAGGCTTCCAGTCGAGAATCCCATCTTCGTCACACGAACTTGATCCGCCGGAGCGCGAAGAGGCACATCCGGAGGAGGAGCAGTCCGTGGCGGAACCGCGAGATCTGGGTCGAGCCGTAGGTGCGGTCGCGGTACCGGATCGGCACCTCGACGATCTTGAGGTCGAGCTTGGCGGCGCCGAAGATGAGGTCGAAGTCGCCGAAGTAGCCGCGTCCGGCCGCGATCCGTTCGTAGTCCCGCCGGTAGATCACCTTGGTGCCGCACAGCGTGTCCTTGAAGCGCTGGTCGAGCAGGAAGGTGAAGACGAGGCTGAAGAACTTGTTCCCCAGCGTGTTGAGGAAGCGCATCGCCTGTTTTTCCATCGCGTAGACGAGGCGGGATCCGTTGATGAATTCGCCACGCCCCGAGGCGAGCGCCCGGAAGAATTTCGGGAGATCCTCGGGCGGCACCGTCAGGTCGGCGTCGAGGATCATCAGCACGTCGCCGGAAGCCGCGGCGAACCCCTTGCGGACCGCGTCGCCCTTCCCTTTGCCGTCCCCCTGCCGGACCAGCTTGACGTCGCGCCCGGGATAGGCCGCGATGACGCGTTCGATCTCTTCGGCCGTCCCGTCGGAGGAGTTCCCCTCGACGAAGACGATTTCGGTATGGCGTCCCATCGCGGGCGTCCGGAGAATCGCGTTCTCGATGTTGCCCCGCTCGTTGCGGGCCGGAATGACGACCGAGACGGAGAGCGACGCCTCGGGAACGGGAACCGGCGCCGGGCGGGCGACGACGAGTTCGACGAGCGCGAGCTTCCGCAGGACGGGGACGTTCGCCAGCACCCGGTTGCAGAAGGAGGAGAGCAGCGGGACGCGGACCGGGAGGAGGAGTTTGTATCCCTGGTGGATCGTCTGGAAGCCGGCGAGCGACAGGAGGTTCCGGATATCCTCGAGCGCCAGCCAGTTCTGGCCGGGCTGCGGGCGCTTCATGCCGAGACGTTCGCCCATCCGGAGGAGCGGTTCCCACAGGTAGTTGAAGTAGGTGACGATGATCCGGGTGCGCGGGTGGCAGACGCGGCGCAACTCGTCGAAGGCGCGCTGGACGTCGCCGAGATGACCGATCAGGTCCGAGAGGATGACGTAGTCGAACGGTTCACCGATCGGGAGCGATTCGGCGTCGCCAGTCAGGAAGACGAGGTGCGGGTACCGCGAGCGCGCCTGCCCGACCATGGACGGGGAGATGTCCATGCCAACCCCGCGGGACGGGGCGAGGGCGTCCAGGAGGTCGCCGTTCCCGCACCCGATCTCGAGCACCGAGGCGCCGGCCGGCACGTGGAAACGGACGATCCGCTCGAGCGATTCGTGGTAATAGCGGTTCTTCCGCTTCCAGCGGGCATCGTCCCGCGCCTGTTCGTCGCTCATTGTATTGTCCCTTCCCGAGCGGTTAGAATAACAAGATTGTCGAAAGACCACCTTTTTTTCAACGGGAGCGTCCCATGCCCAAGGCGTTGATCACCGGAATCACCGGGCAGGACGGCTCGTATCTCGCCGAATTCCTGCTCTCGAAGGGCTACGAAGTCCACGGCATCATCCGCCGCGCCTCCACGTTCAACACGAGCCGGCTCGACCACTTCTACGTCGACCCGCACATCGAGGATGCGCGCCTCTTCCTGCACTACGGCGACCTGACCGAGGGGGGGCAGCTCACCAACCTGATCTACGACATCAAGCCCGACGAGATCTACCACCTGGGCGCCCAGAGCCACGTCCGCGTCTCCTTCGACATCCCCGAATACACGGGCGACACGACGGGCCTCGGCACCACGCGCCTGCTCGAGGCGATCCGCCGGTCGGGCGGCAAGCCGCGCTTCTACCAGGCCTCCTCGAGCGAGATGTTCGGCGCCACCCCGCCGCCGCAGAACGAGGGTACGGTATTCTACCCGCGCTCGCCGTACGGCGTCGCCAAGGTTTACTCCTACTGGATGGCGGTCAATTACCGCGAGGCGTACGGTCTCTTCGCGAGCAACGGCATCCTCTTCAACCACGAGTCGCCCCGGCGCGGCGAGACGTTCGTCACGCGCAAGATCACCCGGGCGGTCGCCGCGATCAAGGCCGGCAGGCAGAAGGAGCTGTTCCTCGGCAACCTCGACGCCCGCCGCGACTGGGGCTTCGCCTACGAATACGTCCAGGCGATGTGGGCGATCCTTCAGCACGACCGGGGCGAGGATTTCGTGATCGCCACCGGCCAGTCCAACTCGGTCCAGGAATTCGTCGAGGAGTCGTTCGCCTACGCGGGGCTCGACTGGAAGCAGTACGTGAAGATCGACCCGAAATATTTCCGCCCGACCGAGGTCGAGAACCTGATCGGCGATGCGTCCAAGGCGAAAAAGGTGCTGGGCTGGGAGCCCAAGGTGTCGTTTGGCGAGCTGGTCCGCATCATGGTCGATTCCGACATGGAGGCGGCCGGCCTGACGCCGCCCGGCGAGGGGCGTCGCCTCCTGGCCGAAAAGGGACTCGTCTTCGGGAGCAAATTATAATGAAACGGATCCTGGTCACCGGCGGCGCCGGCTTCATCGGCTCCCACCTCTGCGAACGGCTGCTTTCCCTCGGCAACGAGGTGCTCTGCGTCGACAACTTCTTCACGTCGCGTCGCCAGAACATCGCCCACCTCCTGCCGAACCCGGCGTTCGAGCTGATGCGCCACGACGTCACCTGGCCGCTCTACGTCGAGGTCGACGAGATCTACAATCTCGCCTGCCCGGCGTCGCCCGTCCACTACCAGTTCGACCCGGTGCAGACGACCAAGACCAGCGTCCACGGCGCGATCAACATGCTGGGGCTCGCCAAGCGGGTCAAGGCGAAGATCCTGCAGGCCTCCACCTCCGAGGTCTACGGAGATCCGGCGCAGCACCCGCAGGTCGAGAGCTACTGGGGCAACGTCAACCCGATCGGGCCTCGCGCCTGCTACGACGAGGGGAAGCGGTGCGCCGAGACGCTCTTCTTCGACTATTACCGTCAGCACGACCTGCGGATCCGCGTCGTGCGCATCTTCAACACCTACGGTCCGCGGATGCACCCCAACGACGGCCGGGTCGTATCCAACTTCGTCGTCGCGGCCCTCAAGGGCGAGCCGATCGCGCTCTACGGCAGCGGCGAACAGACGCGATCGTTCTGCTACGTCGACGACCTGGTCAACGGGCTGATCGCGATGATGGAGCAGGACGCCCTCGTCGGGCCGGTCAACCTGGGCAACCCGGGCGAGTTCACGATCCGCGAACTGGCCGAGATGGTGATCGAACTCACCGGCTTGAAATCCGGAATCGTGTTCAAGCCGCTTCCCCAGGACGACCCCGTCAGGCGACGCCCCGACATCACGCTTGCGAAGGAAAAACTGGGTTGGGATCCGGCCATCGCCATCCGAGAGGGGCTGGCGCGGACGATCGACTATTT
>JANXQJ010000187.1 GCA_025356865.1 Deltaproteobacteria bacterium
GTCATTGCCGCCGGCGTAAAGAACCCGTTTCCGCTGCCCGTATTGCTGGGCGAAGCTCTGAGTGGCGCCGGTTCCCAGGGCGGAGGAAAAGCCGTAATCGTTGTAGAACAGGTTCGGTGCACCGACCAGGACAGGGGTCGAATGATACGTGTCCCCCAGCCGCTTGGCCTGGGTTGCCCGCTTGATCACATTGTCGATCAGATTGTTTTTCGCCGTGGCGGAGGCCACCTGGAGCACGTTGTTGTCGAGCCATGTGTTCGAAGTCGTGAAGGACTCGCGAACCCACGCGCCGCTGCTGACCCGGGATGTGTAGACATTGCGGGGGTTGGTGCTGTATACCCGGTTGGTGGCGTTGAGCCGGAGGTCGGCGGACCAGTTCGGCGTGTAGCTGCTGATCGCGCCGTTATCGAGCAGGTTGTAGGACTTGAGGAACCCCTCCCAGAAGGTTTCGGGAGAAACGGCGGGCTTGAACTGGCACAGGTAGAGTTTGTTGTTGTCGGTGGTCCGGACCGAGGGAACGACCGGGGAGGTGAACGACTCGGTGTCCTGGATGATGGTGGCGAACGCCTGGGTGAGGGCGTTCTTGAGCTCGTCGGCGTTGCTCGCGAAGAAGGCGCGTCCGCCCGAGACGTCGGCGTTGTCCGTTCCGCTGGCCACGTTACGGAATTCCGCATCGGTCAGAACTGTGCCGGCCTGTTGCGCCATGCGCTGGATCACGCGCCGCAGCACCTTGAGGTGGGGCCGGTCGGCTGCGGCGACGGCGCCCTTTCCGCCGTCGTCCTTCATGCCAAGCCCGACGATGAACAAAATGATGTTGTTGTCGGCCAGCAGCTTCGAATTCGTGACCCCGAGGTTGTCGCGTGCTTTCTGGCCCGCCCCGCGCGAGAGGCAGCTGGCCCTGCCCACCCCGGTCGGCGCAAGATTGTCGGTTACGGCGCCGGGCGGGTTTCCGTCTGCGAAAAAGTGATCGAGTTTGCCGTAGTAAGGGTCGCCGATCTCGTCACCCAGCCCGTTCTGGTAGGTGCTGCAGGTGTCGCTGCCCACCGCGCCGTAATAGGTAGGGTAAGTCCCGGTCGTTCCGGCTCCGATGGTATCTTCGCCGTCGGTCAGCAGGATGACGTATTTCTTGCGGCAGGCGGCAGAGTTGTCGTTCTCGACGGCCTTCCTCATGAAGTCCCTTGCGGCCAGCAGTGACTTGTCCATCGGCGTATAGTCCTGCGGAGTCCAGCTTTGCTTGATCGCCCGCCAGACACTCCGGTAGGAAACGTTGAATGGAGGCAGGTTGTTGTCGGTCCCGTTGATCTGCATGTTGTAGGCGGGCCAGGAGACGGTAGCCGCGGCCGTAGGCACTTTCATCAGATCGTACGTTGTCCCGTAGACGGGACCGTAGGTCGCGCCGGACAGCCCATAGACCAGCAACCCCAGACGCAACTTGAGCTTGTCTTCGTCGGCGGTCGTGATGTTCATGTTGTATTTGTAGCCGTTGTCGGTGCTGTTCGTTTCGGTGTCGACGCCGGCGTTTGTGACCGGGTAGGGCGGCCAGCCCGACTGGGGAACGGTGTTGTCCGCATTGAGCAACTCGTAGAGGACCTTGAGGCCGACGTCGACCCGGGAGCTGGCACCTGCGGCCATCCCGCGGCTGGTGTCCGAGACGCCGTCGAGGTTTCCGACTTCGGAGCCGCCGCTGTTCCAGCCCATCGATGCCGAGCTGTCGAGGATGAGCAGGACGTTGGGGGTGGCCCGGACCTTGAACAGGTCGGAGTCGTCGGCCAGGACCGCCCTGAACCCGCCAGCGACGAGGAGACAGGCGAGCAGCATCGCCGTCATGGAACGCCGTACGTAAGGGGATCGCGTTCCGCTCATGGTCGTTCCTCCAGTAATCGGCTAATAACCGGTGCCCGCGGGAACCGGCCCGAACCGAACCTCGGCGTCGACGCGGGTCGAACCGACAAAGGTGCCGGACGGCCAGGACGCGCGCGAGGTGACGGAAAAGTTAGAAAAACGGAAATTGGCGCCATAGCCCGGCTCGATCGACAGATTCCCCGACATGACCGAAGTCACCGTGTAGTCGCACTGGATACCGCCGGCGACGTCGAGGTGATTCGAATATCCGGAATAAAGGGTCGGCAACTGGCCGATGCCGAAGTAGGCGCCCGACTCGGCCGTGTTTCGAAGGATCGTCCCCACCTTGACCTGGGTCGCGATGTTCATCTCTTTCGTGGTGAGACTGATCGCGAATATCCCGATGGCCGTGAGCACCACGAGGAGCATGAGCGTGACGAGGAGCGCGCTCCCGCTTCGGGAGGAGGCAGGCCGGAGGCGGGCTTTGCGGGACGGATTCACCAATCGGCTCCTTTTCATAATCCGGCGTTGCGGACGTCGACGGTTACGTCGAGCAGCCGCCGCCGGTGCCCGGTCGCTGCGCCGGATCCCCGGTCGCCCATGGCCGGGCGCGCCTCGCTCCAGTTCTTTTCGACCTGGCTCGTGCGTCCGTTGAGGAATATGCGCACCTGCCGGATCCGGGACGGAACGAGGACGTTGTCGGTGAGCGTGAGGTCGTCGAGCGTATACCGGAACTGCATGTCTTCGATGTCGTCGGCCACCGGTTGGGCCCCCACGCCGAGCTTGCCCTTGTCGATCATGAGCGTCGGGTGGATCGCGTCGGTCGTGCGGTCGACGTAATATTTCACGAGTCGCGCCTTGGCGACGACGGACCCGGCGGCGTAGGTCCGGGTACCGCTGTGGTGGGTGGTGTTGTAGTTGGGGGAGCCGCCCGAGGCGTTTGGCAGCACGGTTCCGGTGGGCGCTCCGGAAACCTTGTACAGGTCGGCAATCGTATCGTTGACGACCAGGAACAGGTCGCCCGAGACAAACCCGGCCGTGGACGCAACGGTCACGCCACCCGTGGTGTTGGCCACAAAAGCGCCGGTCAGCGTGGTCGGCGGCTGGTTGCTGTCCATGTCGTAAAGATAGAGGACCGTGATGTTGTCGGGGGCGGTGCTGCTGTTGTCGGAGACGATGCTGCGGATGGCGGTCAACCCGAAGGGAAGGACACCGGCCGGAAGCGACACATCGGAAGGGATGCCGTATCCCGCAAGACGGATGTCGCGGCTGACCATCTCCATCGCCTCGCGGACGTTTTTCTGGGTATCGGCCAAGTGGCTCTGGGTCGTATAGGAGCGTTGCTGGACCTCGAACGTAACCAGGGCGGCGGTGACCGCGATGCTGAAGATGACCAAGGAGGCCATCACTTCGATGAGGGTGAACCCCCGGTTGTCCCGATAGGTCTTCATTCCCGCCTATACCCCGGCTGTTCTGAGCGCGACGAGCATCACGTTGTGCCACGCCCCGAGTTCGTCTTGCCAGCAGGACCAAACCGTGATGGTTTTAATGAGGGCGGACGGCGTGTTGGGCACGACTCGCCAGATCCGGTAGAACCGCTTGCCGCGGGAGTCGAGAACATTGTCCCCGGTGGTGACGGACGCGTAAACGGGCACGGTCGCGGTCGTGCTGCCCCCGTATCCGGCCGTGCAGTCCGTCACAACGCTGGTCCAAGAAATGCGTCGAAAGGACTCGAGCTTGGCCTGCGCGGCCTGGGTCGCGACGGTGGTGTTCATCGCGCTGGCATTTCCCTTGATGGCGCTGATCTGGAAGAGGGCAAGCCCCAGAAGCCCCACGGAAAGGATCGTCAGCGAAACAAGCACCTCGACGAGCGAGAAGCCGCCGCCTCCTTTAGAACCGCGAATGTCAACTCCAGACATTTTCGAGCCTCGCCTTGGCCGTCCATCCATAGATGCGAACCTGGGACCGGGCGCCGTTGGGGCCGGTCATCCGGATGCGGATCTGGTCGAACGGAAAACCGTCGCCCGAGGGGTTGAACACGATATCTTCGGTTCCGGTCGTTACAGCGGCCTGATCGACCCCGTTCAGGGTCTTGATGACCGAATCGATCCGGCAGATCGACCCTCGCGGGGGGATCACCGAATCACGTACGTTGCTCCAGGTATTGGAACCGCTGGATGCGTTTCCCTGCATGATCGTCACCGTGCCCGCCGCAAAAACAATCCGCAGGCTGTGCTGGCGGCGCGAAGCCATCGCCATGGTCTTCCCGAGGGAGGCCTGCATGAACACATCACGAAAATAGAAGGAAGCATTGGACTTGTTGGTCCACATTTGCCAGTTGGTACCGGCAGCCATGGCGAGGATGCCGATGATCGCCAGCGCAATCATAATCTCGATCATGGTGAAACCTGATTTTCGCCTCATGGCACCTCCCCTCGCATGAAACCCAAAGCAACTATTGCGCCTGACGCGCACCCTTGTGTACTTATCGGAAACACTATCGGAATATATTACATGAAAAAGCGGGTATCACAATTTCGTGACGCGAAATTTCAGGAACGTCGGGGTAGAATCGCGATATCTACCGGGAGCGACCACCAATGGACATCGACCAGAAAAACCGCCAACTCAACCGGGCGCTTCTTGTTACCCGAAAATGCACGAAAACGATCGTGGCGGCCGAACGGGAATCAGACCTGCTGCAGCGGGTCTGCGACATCATCGTCTCCGAGGGCGGATACCGGTTCGCATGGGCCGGCTTCGTCGAGCACGACGAAGCGCGCACCGTGCGCCCCGTGGCGGCGTCGGGGCACGCGGACGGATACCTCGAAACGGTGCGCCTGTCGTGGTCGGAGGGGCAGGAACGGGGCCGGGGCCCGGGGGGCATGGCCGTCCGCAGCGGCAAACCCGTCATCGTGCGCGACATCCGGACCGACACCCTCGTCGGCCCCTGGCGCGACGAGGCGCTTCGGCGCGGCTACGAGTCGCTGATCGCCCTGCCGCTTTCGTCCGGCGTGGAAAAGTACGGCGTCCTCGTGATCTACGCAGCCGATCCCGACGGGTTCGACGCCGGGGAGGCGAAGCTGCTCGAGGAACTCGCCGGGGAGATCGCGCACGGCATCCGGGCGCTTCGCGGCAACGACGAGCGGGACCGGCTCGAGGAACAGCTGGCGCAGTCGCAAAAAATGGAGGCGGTCGGACGGCTCGCGGGGGGGATCGCCCACGACTTCAACAACCTGCTGACGAGCATCAACGGATACGCCGCCCTGCTGTTGCGTGACCTTCGCGTCGACGACCCGCTCCGGGCGCACGCGCAGGAAATCAGCCAGTCGGGCGAGCGCGCCGCCTCTCTCACCCGCCAGTTGCTGGCCTTCAGCCGCAAGCAGATGCTTCGCCCGCAGTCCATCGACCTCAATGCGGTGCTAGAACGGATGAGCGGCACGCTCCAGCGGTTGATCGGGGACGAGATCGATTTCGTCGTCCGGCTCGCTCCCGAACCGGTCCGCATCCTGGCGGATCCGGCCCAGGTCGAGCAGGTCGTCATCACGCTGGCAGCCAACGCCCGTGATTCGATGCCGCGCGGTGGGCGCCTTTCGATCGCAACCCTGAACGCACGGCCCGGGGAGGACACCTTTCCCGCCCTTCCCTCCGAACTGGATTCGACCCCTTCCGGACTACTTGTCATTTCGGATACCGGCGACGGCATGACCGAGGAAACGCTGTCGCACGCATTCGAACCTTTCTTCACCACCAAGGAAACGGGCGAGGGCACCGGCCTCGGGCTGGCGACCGTCTACGGGATCGTCCGACAGAGCGGTGGCGTCGTCCGGATCGACAGTGCGCCCGGACGCGGCACGACCCTGGAACTTTTTTTCCCCGCGTGCGGCGAACCCGGGGGCTACGCCCGTCCGGCAGGACCGGGTGGCGACTCACCCCCCGCAGCCGTGTCCGGAGGTGCGGAAACGATCCTGGTGGTCGACGATTCCGAAACGGTGCGGGGGCTGGTGTGCGAGATCCTCACGCAGGCGGGCTATACCGTGGTCAACGCCGGCGATCCGGAGGAAGCGATGGCGACGTGCGAACATTGCGGACATTCGGTCGACCTGCTGGTGACCGATATCATAATGCCGGGGATGACGGGGATCGAACTGGGCGCCCGACTTTCGAAATCGTTTCCGAGGATGAAGGTGATCTACATCTCCGGCTACACCGGCGATGCGATCATCGAGGACGGATTCCTGGACGAATCCAGCATCTTCCTCCAGAAGCCGTTCGCCCCCGACATGCTGCTGTTGACCGTGAGAAAGGTGCTCGACGGATGATCAAGCCCGGCGGATCTATTCGGAAAGCCCGGCCCGGATGGCGTACTTCATGATCTCGGCGCTGTTCTTGAGGCCCAGTTTCTTGAGGATCCGACCGCGGTAGGTGCTGACCGTCTTTACGCTCAAGCTCAGTTCCCCGGCGATTTCGGTCACCGACTTGCCCGCGCCGATCCGGCACAGGATGGTGAACTCGCGGTTCGACATCGCCTCGTGCGGCGGCTTTTCGAGATCGGTCTCGAGGTAGGCCGCCAGTTTTTCGGCAAGCGACGCCGTCACGTATTTCTTTCCGAGCGAGATGCGCCGGATGGCGGCGATCAGTT
Organism: Deltaproteobacteria bacterium; assembly: GCA_025356865.1. Classification (GTDB taxonomy): domain Bacteria; phylum Desulfobacterota; class Deferrimicrobia; order Deferrimicrobiales; family Deferrimicrobiaceae; genus JANXPS01. The sequence continues at coordinate 6,485 of JANXQJ010000187.1, forward strand.
CCTCGGGCGCGCTCTCCTTGGTGAGATAGCCCGCGGCGCCTGTCTTGAGCGCCCGGACGGCGTACTGCTCCTCGGGATAGACGCTCAGGATGAGGACCGGCAGGCGCGGCTTCTCGGCGCGCAGTTCCTTGAGGATTTCGAGCCCGTTGCGGCCCGGCATCGAGATGTCGAGGAGCACCACGTCGAAATCGTTTTTCGCCACCTGGTTGAGCAGTTCCTGACCCGTCGCGGCCTCGCCCGAGACGACCAGGTCGG
>JANXQJ010000193.1 GCA_025356865.1 Deltaproteobacteria bacterium
AGCGGTTGCGGCTGGAGTAGGCCAGGTTGACCGGCGCCTCGTAGCCTGGGACGAGCCGCTTGTAGGAGTTCATCGTCGGGTTCGAGAAGGCGCAGATCGCCGGGGCGTGCTTGAGGATGCCGCCGATGTACCAGAGCGCCATCTGGGACATGCCGCCGTAGCCGTCGCCCGCGAACAGCGGCTTGCCGTCCTTCCAGAGCGACTGGTGGGTGTGCATGCCCGATCCGTTGTCGCCGTAAAGCGGCTTCGGCATGAAGGTGGCCGTCTTGCCCCACTTGCGGGCGACGTTCTTGACGATGTACTTGTACCACTGGATCGCGTCGGCGACCTTGACCAGCGTGTCGAAGCGAAGGTCGATCTCGGCCTGCCCTGCGGTGGCGACTTCGTGGTGCTGTGCTTCGATCCGGAGGCCGACCTGCTGCATGACCCGGACCATCTCGTCGCGAAGGTCGTGCTGGGAATCGGTCGGGGGGCACGGGAAGTACCCTTCCTTGTGGCGCGGCTTGTAGCCCAGGTTCGGCCCCTCGTCCTTGCCGGTGTTCCAGGCGCCTTCCTCGGAGTCGATGAAATAGAAGCCAGAGTTGGAGTTGCTGCCGTAGCGGATGTCGTCGAAGATGAAGAACTCGGCCTCGGGGCCGAAGAACGCGGTATCGGCCATGCCGGTCGAGCGGAGATAGGCCTCGGCCTTCTTGGCGATGTTGCGCGGGTCACGCGAGTAGTTTTCCTTGGTGATCGGGTCGACGATGTTGCAGATCAGCACGAGGGTCGGACGGGTGATGAAGGGATCGATCTGGGCCGTGCCCGCCTCGGGAATGACGAGCATGTCGGATGCGTGGATCGGCTGCCAGCCGCGGATCGAGGAACCGTCGAAGCCGAATCCTTCCTCGAAACTGTCTTCGCTCAGCTCTTCGAGCGGAACCGCGAAATGCTGCCACGTGCCGATGAAGTCCATGAAACGGAGATCGACCATCTCGAGGCCCTTGGTCTTTGCGAATTCCAGTACTTCCTTCGGGGTCATGCTTCCCTCCTGGCGTGAATTGTGTGTTGCTTAAGGTTTGTCGCAGGTTATATCGCGTCGTGTCCCCGTTCGCCGGTGCGGATGCGAACGATTTCCTCGACGTTGGTCACGAAGATCTTTCCGTCTCCGATACGTCCGGTGCGGGCAGCCTTTTCGACCGCCTCGACCACCTGGGGAACCAGGTCGTCGGAAACGATGATCTCGAGCTTGATCTTGGGGAGGAAATCGACGACATATTCGGCGCCCCGGTAAAGCTCGGTGTGCCCTTTCTGGCGGCCGAAACCCTTGACCTCGGAAACGGTCATCCCCTGAACGCCGATGTCGTTGAGGGATTCCTTGACCTCGTCGAGTTTGAACGGCTTGATGATGGCTTCGATCTTCTTCATTTGGATTTCACCTCCCGGTTGCAACTATGTTAGCAACGGACGTACCAAGTCACGGTATAGCGGCGTGGTGTTTCAAACACATAATATAATCAAGCAATTACGGGCATCGGTAGTCGGTGGCCCCGGTGCCCCTGCGAACTGTCCACGGTGCGCTGCTCAAATGCCCGCCACGAACTGCCCACAAAACAGGCACCGTGATGGTCAGCGACCGAACCTGCGCTCCTGCCCCGCGAGCAGCCTCGCGATGTTTTCCCGGTGGGTCCAGAATACCAGGATCCCGATACCGGCCGACAACGAGACGAATGGACGCGGTTCACCGAGAAGCAGCATGGCGGGCATCAATCCGGCCGCTGCGACAAGCGACCCGAGGGAAACATAGCGGGCCGCCGCAAAGACGGCGGCGAACAGGAAGACCAGGATTCCGCCGGCCGGCGGGGAGAGTGCGAGAACGACGCCGAGCGCGGTGGCGACCCCCTTCCCACCCCGAAAGCCCAGGTAGACGGGGAAAACGTGCCCGAGAAAGGCGGCCCCGCCCGCCGCCGCCGGCAGGAAATGGTCACCGGGCCCGGCAACGGCATTCGCAGCCAGGACGGCGGCCGACCCTTTCGCGGCGTCGAGCAGCAACGTCAGGATGCCGGGCCCCTTCCCCAGTGTGCGTGCAACGTTCGTGGCGCCGATATTGCCCGAGCCGGTCGCACGCAGGTCGACATTCCGGTCGAACATTCTTGCGACCAGCATGCCGAACGGAACCGCCCCCAGCAGGTAGGCAAGACCGACGATCGATGCGTACGGAATCAGCGTGGTTTGCAAAGCGGCATGCCTCCTGTCGCGACCGGATTCTGCCGCGACAGGAGGCATGATATCAAATTCGCGAATCGCGCGGTTTACGAACGAACATCCATCCTGTAGAATGCACATCGATCATGACGAATCGAACCCGCCATTTCACGACATCGTTTCTGCTGACGCTGTTCGGACTCCTCGGCCTCCCGCCGGCGGCACCCGCCGCGGTCGCCCCGTCAGGGTACCAGTCGGCCTCGGTCTGCGTCGAATGCCACCCCGCGATCCACAAGGCGTGGGCCGCATCCGAGCACGCGACCGCGTTCACCAGTCCCGAGTTCCAGATTCCCTACGATCGCCTCCGCCGGGCCAATCCCGCCCGGGCGCTCCCGTGCGAACAGTGCCACAACCCGATGCGCTTCCTGCTCGAGAAGGACGATCCGAAAACCGACATCTTCAGCCAGGAGGGGATCGGCTGCGACTTCTGTCATTCCGTCGAAAGCGTCAACGCAAAAGGCCCCTGGCCCCGTTACCGGGGGAAACCGGGCATCCGGTTCGGTCCCCAGGGTGGAAATCCGGCCAACACGGCGCACATGACCCGGTTTTCGCGACTCCACATCACCTCCGAGTTCTGCGCCGGTTGCCACGAATTCCGCAACGAATACGGCGTCCCGATCCTCACGACCGTCAGCGAATGGGAACAGAGTTTCTACCGGGGCGAACAGGTTCACTGCCAGTTCTGCCACCTGCCCCAACTGTTCGACGCCCGCTTCATCGACAAGAAAAAAAACAAGGGCCCCGTCGATCACGGCATGGTCGGAGGTCATTCCAGCGAACGGCTCGCGCGCGCCATCCCGATCAAGGGCACGCTCGTCTATTCCGGCGACGAGGCGCGTCTCAGTGTCACGCTCAAGAACGAGACGGTCGGACACAAGACGCCGTCCGGCCTGCCGATGCACAAGATTCGCCTCACATCGACACTTTTCGACGCCCAGGGCGCCGTGATCGGCCGCAACGACGAACTGTTCGAACGCGTCATCGGCGACGGTGCGGGCAAGCCGTTGGATAAACCCGAACAGGTGTTCACCGAGGGGCGCGAAGTCCTCAAGGACAACCGGATCGCCCCCAAGGAATCGCGGGTTCTCAGCCAGAGATTCCCCCTCAAGGGAGCCGTGCCGGTATCCGCCCTGCTCGTGCTCGTCTACGAGCGGCCGATCCTGGATGGGCCACCGGGGACCAGGACTATCGAGATGCCGATTTCCCGGATAACCGTCCCGGCGAAAGCCGATTCGCCGTTGATCCGCTACCTGCTCGTCTCCCTGGTTGCCATCGCGCTGATCGGCTTGATCATCGCGCTCAAAAAGCGCGACTAGCCCGCATTTTTCGACTGCTTGCAGAGGTCTCCGCAGGCTTCCGATCCGACTTACTTCACACGATTCAGGGGGATTTCGTTGCGGCCCCCCGGCCTGCATCCGAGGGCGGGGGGGGGCGGAAAGACTAGACTTCCTCGACGTCCTCGCCGCGGGCGCGGGCGACACCGGATTCGAAGGCGGCGCGTTCGACCGCCTCGGCGACCTTCTTGTGCATCTCGAGGTTGAGGATCGAAGGCACGAGCTCGCCCGTCTCGGCAAAAGCACTGATGGTGCGTGCCGCGGCGATCTTCATCCGGTTGTTGATCTTGCGGGCGCGGGCGTCGAGCGCCCCGCGAAACAGGCCTGGAAAGGCCAGCGCGTTGTTGACGCCGCGACCGTCGGCCGCGAATGAGGCGCCCGCCTGCCGGGCGTCTTCGGGGCTGATCTCGGGATTGGGATTCGAGAGCGCGAGGATGACCTGCCCCTTGCGGATGCTCTCGGCCTTGATGAGACCGGGCACGCCGGTCGTGCAGATGACGATATCGGCCGCTTCCATGACCTCGGGCAGCGTCATCGGCTTGCCCCCCGCTTTCTCGAAAATGGCCTTCGCCTCGGGGTTGATATCGGCACCCACCATCTTGCGGACGCCGAAAGCCATCAGCAGCTTGGCGATGCCCATGCCGGCGGCGCCGAGCCCCACCATGCCCACGACGTCGTTCTTGACCTGCATGCCGGCATACTTGCTGGCGTTCAGGAGGGCCGCCAGGACGACCACGGCGGTGCCGTGCTGGTCGTCGTGCATGACCGGGATATCGAGCATGGCGCTCAACCGGTCTTCGATCTCGAAGCACTCGGGCGCCTTGATGTCTTCGAGCTTGATGGCGCCGAACGTGGGAGAGATGGCGGCGATGGTCCGAATGATCTCTTCGGTGTCTTTCGACGCGGTCAGGATCGGGACGCCGTTGATGCCGACCAGGGCGTCGAACAGCGCGGCCTTTCCCTCCATGACGGGCATGCCGGCGACCGGCCCGATGTCGCCGAGGCCGAGGATGGCGGTGCCGTTGGTCACGATCGCGACCGTGTTGCCGATGGCGGTATAGTCGTACATCCGCTCGGGCTTGCGCTGGATGAGGCGGCAAACCTTGGCGACGCCTGGCGTATAGATCTTGCGGATCGTCGAGATGCTGTCGATCGGGATGCGCGACTTGACGCAGATTTTCCCGCCCTTGTGCAGTTCGAGAACGGGGTCGATGATGTCGGAGATGATGACGCCGTCGACCTTGCCCAGGTCCTCGAGGATCACCTGGAAATGCGTTTCGTCGTTGGCGAAAACCGTGACGTCCCGGGTGTTGTATTCCTGCCCGTAGTTGACCAGGCGGATGTCGCCGAGACTGCCTCCGGCATTGCCGATGGCGGTCGCGAGGCGGCCGAAGTACCCGGGCTTGTCGTACACCATGACCCGGATGGTCTTGACGATTTTATCCACGCCTTTTTCTATCTGCATGCCGACATCTTATTACAGGGCAAATCCTTTTTGTCAAACAAAGCGGGGCGCGTTAGAATGGCGCCCCGATACGGACGACATCACGGCCAATCGACAGGAGCGAACAGATGGGAAGCATCAAGGTGGCAATCGCGGGCGTCGGCAACTGCGCCAGCGCGTTGCTGCAGGGGATCGAACATTACCGGTCGTCCGGAGACGCCCCGGCCGGTTCCTTTTTCGACGGCCTCATCCACCGCGACGTGGGGGGGTACCTGCCCGGCGACATCGAGGTCGTCGCCGCCTTCGACATCGACCGCCGCAAGGTCGGACTCCCCGTCCGGGAGGCGATCTTCTCCCCTCCCAACTGCACGCCCCGTTTCATAGACCGGATGCCGGGAGGCGGGCCCGTCGTCCTCATGGCGCCCGTGCTCGACGGCGTCGCACCCCACATGCGCGAGTACCCCGAGGCGCGCACGTTCCTGCCCTCCGATGCCCCGCCGTGCGACGTCGAGGCGGCATTGCGCGAATCCGGAGCCGAGATCCTGATCTGCTACCTGCCGGTCGGGTCCGAGGACGCCGTCCGCTTTTTCGCCGAGGCGTGCCTGGCAACGGGCGTCAGCCTCGTCAACTGCGTGCCGGTTTTCGTGGTTTCGGATCCGGTCTGGGGAGCCCGCTTCCGCGAAAAGGGGATCCCGGCGATCGGGGACGACATCAAGTCGCAACTGGGGGCGACCATCGTCCACCGTGTGTTGGCCAACCTCTTCACCCAGCGCGGTATCCGGGTCCGGCGCACCTACCAGCTCAACACCGGCGGGAACACCGACTTCCTCAACATGCTCAGCCGGGAGCGGCTCGAATCCAAGAAGATCTCGAAGACCGAGGCGGTAACCTCGGTGCTGGGACACGAGATCGAGGCGGACGACGTCCATATCGGCCCCTCCGATTACGTGCCCTGGCAGAAGGACAACAAACTCTGTTTCCTCCGGATCGAGGGCGAGGGGTTCGGCGGACTGCCGATCGAACTCGAACTGCGGCTCTCGGTCACCGATTCGCCGAACAGCGCCGGCGTGGCGATCGATGCGATCCGTTTCTGCCGCGTGGGGCGCGACATGGGAATCGCCGGGCCGATGGAGGCCCCCGCGGCGTATTACATGAAGCACCCGCCGGCGCAACTCACCGACGACGACGCCCGCCGCGAAGTCGAGGAGTTCCTGGCCGATCATCGCGCCTGGAAGGGTGCGACAACAGCGACGCCCACGACGACGCGCACCGCTTCCACGTAAACGGGGCCGCGATCCGGCGGCATTCCGCCGAGAGCCGTTGCCGCAGCCGGGCATCCGAAGCGATCCGTCCCAGCGCCTCCTCTAGCGAAAACGGGGACCAGGGCGCATAAACGAGCCCGCCCCCATCCGACATGACGCGCCTTCCCCAGTAAACCGTCTCCGGCACGACGATCGGCGTGCCGACGGCGAGCGACTCGAGCGGCACCAGGCCGAACGATTCGTAGAGCGACGGCGAGACGACTGCGTCGGATGCCGCGTAGTACGCCGGCATCTCCGCATGTGCCACCGCCCCGAGATACCGGACGCCTTCGACCGCCTGCACGCCCGCAGGTCGCGCCTGACCGACGACGATCATCGAAACATCCGCCCTGCCACTCGACCGCAACCGCCCGATAGCCGACGCCGCGGCCTCGACGTTCTTGCCCGAATCGGCCCGTGCAGCCAGCAGGAACAGGGTTCCGGACATGCAAAGCCCCAATGCGGCCCGTGCCGTTTCACGCGCATGCCGAATGCGAAAACCCGCGCCGACGCCCGGTTGAATGACGACACCGGCCGGACCGATCCCCGGAAACAGCTTGACCGTCTCTGCGAGATCGTAGCTGGACAGGCAGACCAGGGAATCCACGGAAGCCGCCAGCCCCCGCTCGGCGGCGGCCCTTTCCAACGCCAGCCCATCCGGAACCGTTCCCGCCGGACGCACCTTTCTCGCCTCGACGGTGTGAAACGAGAACGCCAGCGGCACCTTGCGCCCTTTTGCCGGAGGATCGCAAACCGAGCGTGCGGCAAGACCGGACATCCAGTAATGCGCCGAGACCGCGTCGTACTCGAACCGCCGTCCCCCGAGCAGGATTCGCGCCGAAGAAACGAATCGCGGCAGCGCCCGCCGGGCCCCTTCGCGCGTCGGGGGGGCCGTCCCCCAGCCACACGGCAGATGGAAAACCCGTACACCGGGGAACGGACGCGTAACCACGACGGATCCGCCGAAACCCCGCGTCAGCACGTCGGTGGCGACACCCTGATCCGCCAAAGCGGGAAGCAGCCCCGAGAGGAAGATGTTCATCCCACCGGAAAACCCGGATCCCGCCGGCTCGAATGGACAGGTGTGAAAGGAAAACAGGAGGTGGTTCACGTCGGGGAGGAAGATATCGTCGCCCGGCAGACGGCGCGGCCGATCCCTCCGAGGTCGAACTTGTACCTTTCCGTGCCGCGGAGGAAATCGTATTCCCGGAATCCCTCCCCGACCGCCGCTTCGATGCAGCGGGCGATGAGAACCAGCCCGGGGTTGGCGTCGCGCCTCGCCGGGTCGAAGCCGGAATTGTAGAGCAGGAGGCGGTCGGACGACACGACCTGGAATACCGACGCGACGTCCCCTTCGGAGTCGGATAGGAACGCGAGCCGCAGCAACCCTTCCATCGAGAACCCTTGCGCGATTTCCCGGAAAAAACCGCCCATGGCTTCCGTCATGAAATCGGCCTTTTCCGGGTGGCTTTTCCGGTGGAGATCGAGGAAGGCGGGGAGTGCGGCAGCCACCTCCGCGGGGTCGCTGCAGATACGGAAGGCCATCCCGGGCAGCGCCTCGGCCGCACGCCGCATCTTCCGCCTGAGTTCGTGGCGCGCCTTCTTTTCGAGTCCGTCGATGTAGCCGTCGAAGGTAGCCGGGAGCGTTAGCCGGGGCGAGATATCCGTCTCTTCGACCTCGACCGTGAAGCCGAACGCCGGGCAGCGTACCGGCAGGAGTTCGAGCGTCTTCGAATCGACGGGCAACGATTGCAACCGGATCGGCCCCTCGTGAAGCAACCCGTCGATGACGCCCAGGATCCCGTCCCAGAACATCGGCTCCATCCCCCGGACGACCAGGCCGTCGAGGATGTCGGAAACGTCGTTCCCGCCCATGAGTTCCCATCCCGGAAGCCCGTCGCCCCGCCCGCACAGGAACAGGAAGCCGGACGCGGCGCCGTCGCTTTCCCAACGGGCGACCCGGACGGGACGATCCGAAGCAAAGGCCCGGATCCACGGGAGCATGAACGCGGGGGAGAGAAACGGCGACCGGAGTCCCGAGCGATCCTGGACCGACTGCCACTCGGCGATGGAGACTTCCTCGACCCGCTCGACCCACCTTACCGGCAAGGGATCATCCGGAGGACGGGATCGGAAGCACGACGGAGAATGTCGCCCCGTTGCCGGGCTCGCTGTCGACCCGGATTTCGCCACCGTGGCGCCTGACGATGCCGTAGCTGACGGAGAGTCCCAACCCCGTCCCCTCCCCGACCGGCTTGGTCGTGAAGAAAGGCTCGAAAATGCGTTGGCGGAGTTCGGCCGATATCCCCATGCCCGTATCGGCAACCGAGGCGACGACCGTATCGCCGGACCGGAAGCTGCGAATCGTCAGCAGCCCCCCGTCGGGCATCGCATGCGAGGCGTTGAGGATCAGGTTCGTGAAAACCTGCTGCAGCTGCATCGGGTTGCCGCGAATGACGGGGAGCGCGTCGTCGAGCACCAGGTCGATCTCGACATTGCCCTGCTTGAGCTGCTTCTCCACGAATACCATCGTCCGCTGCAGCAGGTCGTTCAACTGCATCTCGGAGATTTCCTCGTCGTGCTGGCGCGCGAACTTGAGCATGTCGAGAATGATCGCACGGCACCGTTGCGACAGCTCGTCGATGTGGCCGAAATAAGTGAGCATCCGGTCTATATCCGCCGGAATGATTTCGTTCCTGGGCTTTTCGCTGAACAGTTCGATGGCCAGTTCGGAGTAGCCCATGATCCCGCTCAGGGGATTGTTGAGTTCGTGGGCGACGCCTGCGGCGAGTTGCCCCATCGCGGCCAGCTTCTCGACCTCGATCATGCCGAGCTGGAACTTCTCGAGTTCCCCCGTCTTGTCGGCAATCCGCTGTTCGAGTGTGTGATTCCATTCGGAAATCTCGCGGCCGGCTTGGTCGAGCGACGCGCTCATCCGGTTGAAGGCGCCGGCCAGTTCGCCGATCTCGTCGTCGCCCAGGGCCGGGATCGTCTCGCCGTAGCGGCCCTCGGAGATTTCTCCGGCAAGCCGCGTCAGTTTCTTTAGCGGGCGGATCGCGCGAACGGTGAGCAGCGCAAAGACGACCGCCATCACCGCGGAGAACGCAAACGTGCCGACCACGATGCCGAGCGTGGTGTGATAGAGCGCAAGCGCTTCGCCGCCGCGCGACCGGGAGAAGCACAAGGCGATGACACGCCCGTCGAACGTCCGGAGCGGCGAAACCACGACCGCCTGCGGATCCGGCCGGCATTGATAGATGAAATAGAGCGGTTTTCCGCTTTCGATGAGACGCCAGTTGCCCCGGTCGAACAGGACCTTCTTGATGCACTCGAGGCAACTGGAGCAGATCGAGGAGGTGCCGACCTGCTCGTCCCGGATGAACAGCGACACATCGCCCGCAAGCGCATTCTTTTCCTGGCGAAGGAATTGCTGGCCGATCGGCATGGACGAGGTGATGACGCGCCGGTTGTTCGCTGTGCCGACCGGCACGGCCGCGACGATGCTCAGGCGGGTCGGGGAGCCGGGCACAAGCACGTAATCGACCGTCGGCATTCCGGCAAATGCCCGCCGGAACAGTTCACCGTACCCCTTGGAATCGTTTTCGCGCACCTCGTCGATATCGATGCCCCGGGAACGGGCCCTCTCGACCAGGGCGATCTCGATCGCCGACGAACCGCCTGCGATTCCGCGATCGTCGGAATTGCCGGCCAGGAGTTGCGCGTAAAGAGCCACCTCCTGACGCGCCTGTCCGAGATCGGAATCGAGGTTGGCCATCGAGGAAACCAGCTCGCGGCGGGTCGTTTCCTCGAGATCGCCCTTCACGATCCTGCGGGTCAGGAGGATTCCGGCAACGCTGGTCACGATCAGGAGCAGGGTGAACGTCGCTAGCAGTCGATACAGGATGCTGCGGCGAAGGACCGATATCGGGGGGAATCGCAGGGCCATGGCCTTACTTGGCCCCCAGCGGATAACCGGTTTCTCGGGCCATGAGGAATACGCTCGCGTAGTCGACGTCGGATGTGGGGACAAACCGGTCGGCCCCCAGCGCCTTGAGCGAATCCCTGCCCGCATCGTTTTCCTGAAGCATCAGCAGCAGTTCGCGAAGGCGGCGCGTATGCAGTTCGCCCATCGACAGGGCAACCACCAGCGCGTTCTCGGGAAAGGTGGGGGATTGTTCGAGTTCGCGAATCTGCCGGGAAATCCCGGGGTCATCCAGCTCGGCCCGGCGAAGAACAAGATCCTTGACCGCCGCACCGTCGGCTTTTCCGTCGATCACCAACCGGATGGCGCCTGCGTGGGAACGGGCCCGTATCAACTGGCCGAAAAAAGACGCGGGCGAATTCCCTTTCGCCTTGATTACCAGTTCCCGCATGAACAAGTCGCCTGCGGAGGTGTCGGGGACGTAGGCAAAACGCTTGCCGCGGAGATCGGCAAACCGGCGCACCCCGTCGGGACGGGCGATGAGGATGCCACGGTACCAGGAGACGCCGCCGGACTCTGGCCGGGCGATCGGGATCACGCCCAGTTGCGTCTTGAGGCGGGCATAGGCCAGGCTGCCGACGAACGCGGCGTCGATCCGCCCTTCGATGAATGCGTGGACCACCTCGTCGTAGGAGATGAAATGCTTGACCCGCGTCTCGACGTCCAGTTTCTCGGCGATCACCTGGGAGATGCCCGCATACCGCTTTTCCTGGGCGATGGCCCCCAACTCGGGCGTCACCCCGATGGTGAGCGTGCCTGACAGCGGCGTTTTCCGCCCGGGAGAAACGTCTCCCTCGGTTCCCCGGCAGTGGCAGGAGGCGATCGGGATATTGCCCGAAGCAGGAATCAGCGCGAGCGAGGTGATCTGATGGATCCCGCCGATGGAAACGAGATGGTTGGCCAATTCCTTGACCGTCTCCGGGGCATCCTTCCGGAACATCATTCCGAATTCCAGTCGCACCGGGTAACCCGTCCTCTTCTCGCCCGTCAAGATCGGCGGGTTCCCGCCAACCTCGAGCGCCACGACCGGGATCTTCTCGATCATGATCCGCGAAACCGGCACGCACGCAATACCTCCGCCGATCGTCCGGATCGCGTGGAACACGGCATCGCTCGTCTCGATGACCAGAGCGCCCGGATTGGCCGGCAGCTTTTGCCCCACCACGGTATCGGCCGCGGCCCGGATCACCGAGTATGGCGGCCGGTCGATCACGCGAATGCCGAGATCCCGGCCACCGACCTGCTTCCAGTTGGTGATCCTGCCCGCGTAGATGCCGACGACCTCCCGGACGGAAAGCGACTTGACCCCGGCCTCGATACCGGCGGTGAAAACGGCGCCGTCCCATGCGAAAGGAACGTAGCTGAGGTCGGTTATCTTCTCGGCCGGAGTGCCTTTGCGCGTGGTGATGCCGAGGTCGGCGGCCCCTTTCCGGAGGATGCCCGGGATATCGCCGGACTGCGCCTGGACGACGTCGAAAACGACGTCCCGCCGCGTCGAATAGTCGTCGGCCAGTTTCCGGAATGTCTGGATGGCCTCGTCGGATGCGACGACCCGGACGGCTTTCCGGACGGCTGCGGGCGATGGGAGGATCTCGACCCGGTTCTTTTCGCCTTCGCATCCGGAGACGAGTCCCAGCAGGATCGCTCCCGCGGAAAACGTCGAAAGGAGGCGGTGCAATCTCATTGCGTGACGGTCCCGGCAGGGGTGAAAGCACTCCGAAGCGTCATCACCCGACGCGCAGCTTCTTCGGCGGCCCCGCTGGCAGCGGACTGGATGGCGTCCCGCACGCCGTCCGGCGTCACGAATAACGGCTCGGCTGCCCACACGTCCGAAGCGAACGGACCGCCGCTCCAGCCCTGGGGCACCTTCTCGCCCTCGGCGAAAACCGTCAATCCGACGTTCGCCACGGACTCGGCCTTGACCGAATGAATCCGCTTCGCATTGACCCGGAAATCGTCGATCCGCCCGCGGACGGTCACGAGGACCCCGCCCGGGACCTGCCCCGCCATCGACACCCGGACGACGGGCACACCCCGATCCACCAGCGACAGGGCCACGATGTCGGCGATCGCCGCGCCGGGAGACCCCTTCCAGACGATCGGGCGAACATTGTCGTAATCGCGGCCGATGACCGCGTTGTCGCCGCCCGCAAACTCGAAATCGACGATCGCCACGCGCGGAAGGACCTTTCCCGCCGAAAGTTCCCGCCCCGTCGGAAGCAGCCCGCCCGAGAGGGAAAGCGGCCGCCCCGTCGCGCACCCGGATGACATCGCCATGATCAACAGCGCCAGCCCGATCAGTCGTCTGGTTACGGTCAAGATTCCCTCCGATTCGTCTCCGGGTCGACGGCGTGCGCGCACCCGCCTACACTACTCTATGGGATTCAAGGCAATCTTTCAACGGCGCCGCCTCTTGATAGAGTGCGGCACGATGGCGTATCGTAGTTTGCTCATTCCAGGGAAGACGACAAGGAGATCACATGCCCGCAGCGCCCGAGATTCGCGAGGCGATCCTCAAGGGATCCTGGATCCGGAAAATGTTCGAGGAAGGTGCCCAGCTCAAGGCCGCCGTCGGCGCCGACAAGGTGTTCGACTTCACGCTCGGCAATCCGTACGGCGATCCCCCGGCCCGCCTCGCGGCGGAAATATCCCGCCTCGCCGACCACCCCGCGGCCGACCTGCACAAGTACATGCCGAACGCAGGCTTCCCCGAGGTGCGCGACGCGATCGCCCGGTCGCTCTCCGCCGCGACCGGAGTCCCCTTTTCCGGGAGCATGATCGTGATGACGGCCGGCGCGGCGGGCGCCCTCAACGTCGCCCTTCGCGCGCTCCTCTCGCCCGGCGACGAGGTGCTTGTCGTCGCACCCTATTTCGTCGAGTACCTTTTCTACATCCGGAACGCCGGCGGCGTCCCGGTCGTGGTTGAGTCCGACGCCGACTTCCAGCTCGACGTGGCCGCGGTCGGCGCCGCGCTGACGGGACGGACGAAGGCCATCATCGTCAATACGCCCAACAACCCGACCGGAGCGATCTACCCCGAATCCGGCCTTCGGGCCCTCGACGCGGTACTGGCGGAGAAGGAGGCGGAGACCGGGAACCCGATCTACGTCCTGTCCGACGAACCGTACCGGAAGATCGTCTATCCCGGCGGCAGCTTCGCGCCCCCTGCCGCATCCCTCCGCAACAGCCTGGTCGCCTATTCCCACTCGAAGGACCTCAACGTCCCCGGCGAGCGGATCGGCTACCTGGCCGTCAGCCCGCGTGCGGCCGATGCGGCCGAGGTCGCCGAGGCATGCGTCTTCTGCAACCGGGTGCTCGGTTTCGTCAACGCCCCTTCCCTGATGCAGCGTGCCGTCGCGTCCCTCCAGGACGAGCCGGCCGACCTCTCGGTCTACACGGCCAACCGCGATGCGCTCCTTGCCGTCCTGTCCCAGGCCGGCTTCCGGGTGAAGCCGCCGGGCGGCGCCTTCTACCTGTTCGTCCCCTCCCCGACCGCCGACGAGATGGTGTTCGTCTCCGCCGCACGCGAAGAGAACCTTCTGGTCGTCCCCGGAACCGGCTTCGGCCGGGGCGGCCACTTCCGGGTGGCCTATTGCGTATCCCCCGAAACGGTCGCGCGCTCGCTTCCCTCGTGGCGCCGTCTCGGCGATAAATTTTTCGGAGGTGTCGCTTGAAACTGCCCTGGCGCCGAAACATTTCGCGGATGTCCGGTTACGTCCCCGGCGAGCAGCCGTGCGAAGACGGTTTCGTCAAGTTGAACACCAACGAGAATCCGTACCCGCCCTCCCCCAAGGTTAAAAAGGCGATCGCGGGCGCCCTCGACGCCTCTCTCCGGCTTTACCCGTCCCCCGCCGCCGCGGCCCTGCGCCGCCAGGCCTCGCTCACCTACGGAATCGACGAAAACAGGATCATCGCCGGAAACGGTTCCGACGACCTGCTGGCCATGATCGCCCGGGCATTCGTCGGCGAGGGCGGAACGCTCGCCTGCCCGGCGCCGACCTACACGCTTTACGACACCCTGGTCGCCATCCAGGGCGGAAAGATGCTGCGGGTGCCCTACCCGGACGACTACACGCTGCCCAAGGCCCTTTCCCGCAACCGGGCGCCGGTCACCATCGTCGCCAACCCGAACTCGCCTTCCGGCACATCGGTGCCGCTCGCGCAACTGGCCGACCTGGCGGAGCGAATCCCGGGACTGCTCGTGATCGACGAGGCCTATGCCGATTTCGCCGACGAGACGGCGCTTTCACTGGCGCGTGAACGGGAAAACGTCATCGTCTTGAGGACTTTCTCGAAGTCTTTCTCGCTGGCGGGAATGCGGATCGGGCTGGGTTTCGCCCATCCTGCGATCATCGACGGGTTGAACAAGGTCCGGGATTCATACAACCTGAACCGGCTCTCGATCCTGGCCGGAGAAGCGGCGCTCAAGGATGCGGCGTGGATGGAACGCAATGTCGCGATGGTCCGGAAGACGCGCGAACGACTGGCTGCGTCGTTGCCGGAGGTCGGGTTCGTTCCGTTTCCGTCGCAGGCCAATTTCATCCTGGCGCGAAAAAGCGGACTGGATTCCGCGCGCCCGGTTTACGAGGCGCTGAAGGAGCGGAAGATCCTGGTCCGCTACTTCGACACACCCCGCCTTTCGAACTGCCTGCGCATCACGGTCGGAACCGACGACGAGGTCGGGGTGCTGCTCGATGCGATGAAGCGGATCGGGCGCATCCGGAAATCGCCGAACCCTTCGGTCAAAGCGTGATTTTCCAGTTCCCCCCGCCTTCGCGGTTGCGCCATTCGGTGAACAACGAACCGTCTTCCCGGCGCCGGACCAGTTGAATGCAGTATTCGACCTCGGTTCCCGAGGGGCCGGCCAGGTACCCTTCGAATATGTGGGGCAACGGATAGGCGGCAAGCGCCTGATACCACCCGGATGCGAAACCCGGACGGTCTTCCGCAAAGAAAAAACCTGCCGCGCGGCACGATTCGTCGCCGATCTTCTTGAGTTCCATCACCGTGATGTTCGACGCCCCCCAGGCCGGGTCACCCCAGATCATCCGCACCGCCAGGACGTCGCCCGTTTCGTCGGTGAACGGAATCCGGGCAACCGCGATCTTGTCCTGCCGCAACGCGCCGTCGGCGGGATCGACGTGGTAGCAGAAATAGGGCATAGGACGCGCCTTAAGGACCGAGAGCGCCTCGGGGGCTTCGATGACGGGAACGCCGCCCTTTCCGGCGGGAATCGCTACCCGGCACAGGTCGGCGGAAGGTTTCTTCCGCATCGCCCCGAACCCGTACCGGACCGGCGCATCCGCTGCGGGATTTTTCAAGGGGAGCAGCATCCGGAACATTCCGCGCCCGGACGCGGGGCGAAGGTTCCCGGGGGGCGTCTCTTCGAGCCGCACCATCCCCTCGATCTCTTCGGGGGAAGCGAGGTCCAGGTCGAATGTGGGCGAAAACCACTCGTTTCCGGATGAAACAGTCGAATAGCCGTACCGCAACGTCAGCGGTCGCCCGGCAACGGGTTCAGGGAGAAACAGGAAGACTTCCCGCCGCCCGTCTCCGGTTCCCGGTGGCATGACGAGGGAAGCCCGCGAGAGGACCGAACCGCCTTCGAGAATCGAGTAATGGATCAGGACCAGTTCCGGGGATTCCGGGCCGTCCGAATATTCACGTCGAAGAAATAGCATCGCATTGAACCTTTCCCGGGCGCTATCGCGCCCGCACCGTGCATTTATCCGCCCACCAAAAACCATTTGTATACCCTTCGAAGGGGAGGATAAAGAGGAAAACGCGGGGGAGCGGGGAAACTCAAGCGTATCCGAGGCGTTCGAGGGCGTCCTCGTCGAGTCCGAAATAGTGGCCGATCTCGTGAAGCAGGGTAATCCGGATCTGCCGCTGCAATTCGCCCGGCTCCGGGAAGTCCTCTTCGAGCGGGCCCTGGTAAACGGAGATGACGTCGGGAAGGCGATATGGGTCGCTGACGGACCGCTCGGGAAGAGGGACCCCCTGGTAGAAGCCGTAAATCGTGCCATCGGGAGGAACGCCGAGTTCGTCGAGCAGGTCGTCTGGCGGCCACCCCTCGACGACGATCGCGAGATCGTCGAGCGCCTCGCGGAATTCGACCGGAAGCGCCTCGACCGCCCGGGTCAGCACCCTTTCGAAATCGGACCGTCTCAAAGGATTGCCGTGGGCCCTGCCATCCCCCTTACTTGTGTCGCCGGACCTTCATCCCCGCCTTGACCCGGGAAACGACGTCGCCTTGGAGCGGGAGCGTCAAGGAATACCCCTCGACCTCGAGGATGCTTCCGATGACCACCGGGACCTCGGTTCCGCTGTCGTCGTCGAACACCACGAACAGTTTTTCCCCGGGAACGACGAAGGGCGGGATAAACGACACCGCGAGTTGATTGCCGACCACGGCATTCACCTTCCCCTCGTTGACGAATGCGTCGAGGACGGGACGATCGGTCACGAACGGGGCGAGATATTCCTTGGTGCGCAACGTGTTCTTGATGTCCTGGATGAAATCCTGACGGATCAGGTAGACGGCGCCGTCGAGCGTCTCGCTCGACATGTACAACTGGGGGGAGAACGAAATCAGTTCGTCCCGGGTCAGGTCGCCCAGCGGAATGATTTTGCGGATCGTGCCCGGCGCGTTGTAGATCATCGGCATGAGCACTTCGTCAAGGCCGTACTGCTGGGTCAGCAACCGGTTCAGCTCCCAGTAGATCACCTCGCGCGCCTGGAGCAGCGGCGACTGCTGGGAAAGGACCGCCCGCCCCGCGAACGGATTGAACCCGACCTGTATCCGGACCGGGAAGAAGAATGGGTTTGTTTCCTCCCGGTTCCAGTTGCGCATGATCTCCTGGGCGATCCGGCTGCCGAGTCGGTGATATTTCTCGAGTTTGTTGAGCGTCGACCGCGAAGTGACCTTCCCGGTCCCGGGATCGTCGTCCATGAGTGCGTTGCCCATGGCGTGGCGCAGGACGTTCTGCTGCTCGTGGATCGCGGTCAGTCGGCGGTTGAGTTCTTCGGTCGTGAGCGGTATCCGCCAGTTGATGAAGGGAGTCCATCCGTCGGGGTCGATGCCGTTGTATTCGGCCGGAGGAAGCGTTTCACTGTAGCAACTGTCATCGTAGACCGAAGAGAGCTTGATCGTCCTTCGCTCGCGGGTCTTGCGGTGCTCGATGGTCACCGACTCCTGGCCGTCGAGTTCGAAGGCCGAAAGGGTCATGACCAGCTTGCCGGACGCCTTGCGGCTTATTCGGCCGTCGATTCGCAGCACGAGGAACTCATCCGCCGAAACGGCGGATGCCACCCCCGCCAACAGAATCAGGACCCCGACGACCGCCTTTCTCCACATGCCAGACCCTCCGCGTTTCATCCTTTTTGTTTCGATGATACATCAATCAGAACTCGTTCATGGAGTGCCCGTCGTCGTCCATCGGGAATACCTCTTCGGCCGAGGGGTGCTGCGCCGCCCCTTTCCCGCCGCCCTCCCCGCTTCCGGTGCGGCCGGAACTGCTCCGGACCCGGCCGGACGGCGCCGAAAGGGCTGCGCGCCGCGTCTTCGGCGGAGGGAGTCGGTCGTCGTGCCGGGCCGGGGGAGGACGGACGGAGACCGCCCCGGCGCCCTGGATGACCTGTTCGATTTCAAGGACGGCGGACTGGAGATCGCCCGCCTGCCCCCGAAGATCCTCGACCGACGCGGCGAT
>JANXQJ010000212.1 GCA_025356865.1 Deltaproteobacteria bacterium
CCATTTCCTCGACAAGCTGATCGGGATCGCGTTGCCCCGGGTCCGCGACTTCAAGGGGATCTCGCCCAACGGTTTTGACGGGCGCGGCAATTACACCCTTGGCGTCAAGGAACAAATCATATTTCCCGAGATCGATTATGACAAGATCGACAAGGTCAAGGGAATGAATATCACGATCGTGACCACCGCCCGTACCGACGAAGAGGGGCTCGAATTGCTCCGACTCCTCGGAATGCCTTTCCGGGCTTAGAAGCAAGAAGGAGGAGGACAGGAGTTGGCTAAGAAATCTTTGATCGCCAAGGCGAAACGGACGCCCAAGTTTTCGGTCCGGAAATATAACCGCTGCGCGCGCTGCGGGAGGCCCAGGGCCTTCTACCGGAAGTTTCAGTTGTGCCGTATCTGCCTTAGGCAACTGGCGCTGAACGGGGAACTTCCCGGCGTCATCAAGGCCAGCTGGTAGGAGGATCAGATGCCCATTAACGACCATATATCGAATCTTATCGCCCGCGTCCGGAACGCTCAGGTTGCCCGTTTCGATCAACTTGAGTTACCTTCCACGAAGGTTCTCGAAAACATTACCCAGATTCTTAAAGAAGAAGGGTTCATCAAGAATTTTCGGGTCGCCTCAGATGGCAAGCAACCCGTCCTCCGGATCTTCCTGAAGATCGTTCCGGACAACGGCTATGCCATCAAGGGTTTCAAGCGGGTCAGCAAACTCAGCCGCCGGGTATATGTTGGCAAGGACGATATCCCGACCGTCAAGAGCGGATTCGGAATCTCCATTGTCTCGACCTCCCGGGGAGTCATGACGGGCGACAAGGCACGGAAACTCGCCATTGGCGGGGAATTGCTCTGCGAGGTCTGGTAGCCCGCTGCTAGGTTCATAACTGGAGGAAGAAGATGTCTAGAATCGGTAAGATGCCGATCCTGATCCCTGTCGGGGTCACCGTGTCGGTCGCAGATGGAAAAGTGACTGTCACTGGAAAGAACGGTACGCTTGAATGCGCCGTCCCCGAGCAGATCGTGATCGCTGTTTCCGAAGGGAACGCTGTCGTATCCATCAACTCTCCCGATGCCGCGAATCTTTACGGCATGTTCCGGACGATCCTGGCCAACATGGTCAAGGGCGTGACCGAAGGGTTCACAAAAGTTCTCGAGATCGTCGGGGTCGGCTACAAGGCGGAGTCCAAGCCCGAGGCCCTTCACCTGGCGCTGGGTTACTCCCATCCGGTTGTATTCCCTCTGCCTGCCGGAATCAAGGCCGAGGTCGAGGCCAACACGGTGATCAAGGTGAGTGGCGTCAACAAAGAACTGGTTGGTGAGACCGCGGCCCGGATTCGGCGTCTCCGCGCACCAGACGTTTACAAGAACAAGGGCATCCGTTACCGGGGCGAGCGCCTCATCAAGAAGGTCGGCAAGGCGGGCGGGAAATAGCAACCGGGTACACCCGTAATTCCAAACGACGGAGTTTTTCGAGCCATGAGCCAGAATAATAAGCGTGAAGAAGCAAGACTCAAGAGAAAAGTCCGGATCCGGAAGAACATTTTCGGGACCGAAGAGCGCCCACGCCTTTCCGTGTTTCGCAGCGCCAAGCACATCTATGCCCAATTGGTCATCGATGCGACTGGTTCCACGATCGTTGCTGCGTCCACGCTGAGCCCCGAGATCAAGGATGCGATCGCAGATGTCGAGAAAAGCGACGCAGCCAAGAAGGTCGGCGAGCTGATCGGCAAGAAAGCGCTGGAGAAGAACATCAAGAAGGTCGTTTTTGATCGGAACGGCTTCCTGTATCACGGGCGTATCAAGGCTCTTGCCGAAGGCGCTCGCGAGTCAGGGCTTGAATTTTAACGATCTCAATCCGCATACGGAATCATGACAGGGAGGACGGTTTGAAGATAGTCAATCCTGAAGGTCTGGATCTCAAGGACCGGGTAGTTCACATCAGTCGCGTTGCCAAGGTTGTCAAGGGCGGCAGGCGATTCTCGTTCAGCGCGGTGGTCGTCATCGGAGACGGTCTTGGCCACGTGGGAACAGGTCTGGGGAAGGCGAACGAAGTTCCGGACGCCATCCGGAAGGCCGTGCAGAATGCCCGACGCGTCCTCATCAAGGTTCCCCTCGTCGAAGGCACGCTTCCCTATGAGGTCGTCGGGGAGTTCGGCGCCAGCAAGGTGATCATGCGGCCGGCGTCACCTGGTACCGGCGTCATCGCCGGGGGCGGAGTCCGGGCCGTCATTGAATCAGCCGGGATTTCCAATATCCTGACCAAGTCTCTGGGGAGCAACAACCCCCATAATCTGGTCAAGGCGACCATCAATGGTCTTTCGCAACTGCAGACGCCCGAGCAGGTTCGGGCAATCCGTGGTCCCCGTGAAGAGGAGGCCTCGGCATGAGCGCTTTCCTTAAAATCACCCTTGTCAAAGGGCTTAGCGGTCGCACCGAACATCAGCGGAAAGTTGTCAAAGGACTGGGGCTGACCAAGCTCCACCGGGCAGTACTCCGGCAAAATACTCCTGAAATCAGGGGTATGGTCGAAAAAGTGAAATTCCTGCTTCACGTTGAGGAAACGGGAGACGCAAAATGAAACTTTCCGATCTTCGCCCCGCCGAAGGGGCCAAAACCGCCAAGAAGCGTGTTGGGCGCGGCAAGGGGTCCGGCCTCGGCAAGACTTCCGGCAAGGGTCACAAGGGCTTGAAGGCTCGGAGTGGCGGCGGCGTCAAGCCGGGCTACGAAGGCGGCCAGATGCCGATGCAACGGCGGTTGCCGAAACGTGGCTTCAACAATATCTTCCGCAAGGAATACGCGACTATTCAAGTGAAAGACCTGAATATGTTCGAGGCCGGCACGGTGGTTGACGTCGAACTGATCTACGCCTCCGGACTCGTCAAGGACCTCAAGAACGGGATCAAATTGCTTGCTAATGGCGAAATCACCCGTCCGCTGACCGTCAAGGTCGACAAAGCCAGCAAGGCCGCCTCCGAAAAGGTGACCGCCGCCGGTGGAACCCTGGAGGTTCTTACCCCTTGCTGAACGGCTTCCAGAACATTACCAGGGTACCCGAACTCAAGCGTCGGTTGCTGATAACCGGCCTTCTGCTGATCGTCTATCGTATCGGTATCCACGTTCCGACGCCGGGGATCGACACTCAGGCTCTGGCTTCCGTGTTTGCTAACCAGGCGGGAACGCTTTTCGGGATGATCGACATGTTCTCGGGCGGCGCCCTCAGCCGCTTTTCGATCTTTACGCTGGGGATCATGCCCTACATCAGTTCCTCGATCATCCTGCAATTGCTGACCGTCGTCGTTCCCCAACTTGAGAAACTTTCAAAAGAAGGCGATCTCGGTCGCAAGAAGATAACCCAGTACACCCGTTACGGAACCGTCGTTCTTTCGATCATCCAGGGCTTCGGGATTGCCGTGGGCCTTGAGAGTGTAACGGCTGGGGCCGGTTCGGTCGTTTTCAATCCGGGTTGGGGTTTTCGGATCATGACGGTCCTGACGCTGACCTCCGGAACCGCTTTCCTGATGTGGCTCGGCGAGCAGATAACCGAGCGGGGAATCGGGAACGGAATTTCACTGATTATCTTCGCCGGCATCGTCGCCCGCTTTCCAAGCGGCCTGGTTCGTACGATCACACTTATCCGTACAGGTGAAATGAATCTGTTCGCCGGCCTTTTTCTGTTGGCACTGATGATTGTCGTAATCGGGGCCATCATCTATTTCGAGCGGGCCCATCGCAGGATCCCGGTCCAGTACGCCCGGCGTATCGTCGGTCGCAAGGTGTATGGTGGCCAGAGTACCCACCTGCCCCTCAAGGTCAATACAGCGGGGGTCATACCTCCGATCTTTGCCTCGTCGATCCTGCTGTTTCCGGCCACCATTGCCAATTTCATAAAGAATCCGGTCACCGAAAAAATCTCGCAGATGATGAACCCCGGAAGCATTCTTTACGAAATCCTATTCGTCGGGTTCATCATATTCTTCTGCTATTTTTACACTGCGGTTTCCTTCAACCCGGTTGACGTTGCCGATAACATGAAGAAATATGGCGGGTTCGTCCCCGGCATCCGACCCGGCAAGAAGACGGCGGAATACATCGATCGTATCCTGACCCGGATTACCTTGGGCGGGGCCATTTACCTCTGCGTTATCTGTGTCCTCCCAAGCATCCTCATCGCCCGGTTCAACGTTCCGTTCTACTTCGGCGGGACCGGACTCCTGATTGTCGTTGGCGTGGCGATGGATACGATCCAGCAGATTGAATCGCACCTGATCACCCGTCATTACGAAGGCTTCCTGAAAAAGGGGCAAATGAAGGGACGAAGGGGGTAGTTCTTCGATGAAGGGGATCATTCTGTTGGGACCTCCCGGAGCGGGAAAAGGGACCCAGGCCAAGCGGATTTCCTCCGAATTCGGAATCCCCCAGATTTCGACAGGGGATATGTTGCGGGAGGCCGTCAAAAACCAGACCCCGATGGGATTGATGGCGAAAAGTTTCATGGATAGCGGAGGGCTGGTCCCCGACAATGTCGTGGTAGGCATCGTCAAGGATCGGCTTTCAGCCCCCGATTGCGATCAAGGTTTCATCCTCGACGGGTTTCCGCGGACCATTCCGCAGG
>JANXQJ010000002.1 GCA_025356865.1 Deltaproteobacteria bacterium
TTCCAGACGCCGACGCTGTTCACCATTGCCCAGGACCTGACCCGGATGCAGGTCGACACCAACGTCGACGAAGCCGACATCGGAAAAACGAAATTGAATCAAAGCGTGACTTTCACGGTCGACGCGTGGCCGGGCAGGACATTCAACGGGAGGGTATCCCAGGTCCGGTATTCACCCACAGTTACCCAGAATGTCGTGACGTACAACGTCGTGGTACAGGTCGACAACCGGGAATTGCTTCTTCGACCCGGGATGACGGCGAATGTCTCCGTTCTCATCCGGACGGAAGCCGACGTCCTCAAGATTCCAAATGCTGCGCTCAGGTATCGCCCCGTCGAGAAGAAAACCGAAGGCGCGGCGGTATCCCCCCCCCAAGGCCGCAAGCGCAAGGACGATCGGGACGGGGCTCGGGTTTACATTATCGATGAAAAAGGAAACTCCAAGGCGGTTCCCGTCGAACTCGGCATCAGTGACGGGCTTGTCACGCAGGTAATTAAAGGTTCGATCACCGAAGGCGCACGATTGATCACAGGCGAAATAAAGACCAACGGGAACAAGCCGGCTTCCAGTCCTCCCGGAATGGGCATGGGCGGCGGGATGCGCTAAGTGGCAATCCCTGTCATAGAGATCGCATCCCTGTGCAAAACCTATCGGATCGGCGAACTTACCGTCGAGGCGTTGCGATCGGTCGACCTGACCATTGAATCCGCCGATTTTCTCGCCATCATGGGTGCATCGGGATCCGGAAAATCAACCTTGATGAATGTGCTCGGCTGCCTCGATCGTCCCACGTCCGGCACTTACCATCTAGACGGGAACGACGTTGGCAAGCTGGACCGGGATTCGCTGGCACGGATTCGCGGAAAAAAGATCGGTTTCGTATTCCAGGGCTTCAACCTGCTTTCGCGCATGACCGCGCTCGAGAATGTCGAGCTTCCGATGCTGTACGACGAGGTCCCCTCGGGAATTCGACGGGAGCGTTCCATCGAGGCGCTCCGGACGGTCGGTCTCGAGGATCGCGGCCATCACCTCCCCAACCAGCTGTCGGGCGGACAGCAGCAGCGTGTGGCGATCGCCCGCGCGATCGTGAACAATCCTTCCATTCTGCTTGCCGACGAACCAACCGGGAATCTCGATACGACCACCAGCGAGGAGGTTATGGGAGTAGTCCAGCGGTTGAACGACGAACGCGGGATTACGGTCGTCCTGGTGACCCACGAAAACGATATCGCCGAATTCGCGAAGCGAATCGTCACCGTGCGTGACGGGAAGATCCTTTCCGATCGCATGGTCGAGAAGCGGCGGTTCGCTGCAAACTGCGCGGGAGCGGGAGAATGAATCTCCTCTCCGCCGTCAAGGTTTCGGTTCGCTCCCTGCGCGCCAACAAGATGCGTTCGGGTCTGACGATGCTCGGAATGATAATCGGTGTTTCGGCCGTGATCGCGATGGTGGCAGTCGGCGCCGGAGCCAATGAGCGCATCGCGGCCCAGATCGCTTCCGTCGGTTCGAACCTGATCATGGTGATTCCCGGGAGTACGACCTCGGGGGGACTACGAGGAGGCTCCGGGGGTTCCCAGACGCTGACGATAGATGATGCCCGAGCCATCGGGAAAGAGTTGTCCGCGGTTCGCGCCACGGCCCCCAACGTTCGGTCATCCGCCCCGATCGTCTACGGTAACCAGAACTGGAGCACGCTGGTCCAGGGGACCTCGCCAGGGTATCTCGAGGTGCGGGACTGGCAGGTCATATCGGGCCGCAACTTCACGGACGCCGAAGTCGATGCGGCGTCCAAGGTGGCATTGATCGGGAAAACGGTTTCCGAAAACCTGTTCGGCGGTGAAGACCCGATCGGCAAGATCGTCAGGATCAAGCGCATTCCGTTCACGATCGTGGGCCTTCTCGATGGCAAGGGCCAATCCCCACAGGGACAGGATCAGGATGATGTTGTCATCGCTCCCGTCACCACCGTTCAAAGAAAAGTATCCGGAACCTCGCACGCCGGCACGGTCGGCGTCATACTCGTCCAGGCGACCGGTCCCGATACCATCGAAGAGGCCCAGAAACAGATCACGGTGCTTCTAAGGCAGAGACACCGGATCAGCAACGGGCAGGAGGACGACTTCTCGGTCCGAAACCTCTCTGAAATGCTGGCGGTGGCCGAATCGGCGACGAAGATCATGAGTCTGCTGCTGGGTGCGATCGCTTCCGTTTCACTGCTGGTCGGCGGAATCGGCATCATGAACATCATGCTGGTTTCGGTGACCGAGCGGACCCGCGAGATCGGAATCCGGATGGCGGTCGGTGCGAGGCAGCGGGATATCCTGGCCCAGTTCCTGATCGAGGCGGTGATCCTGGCGGTGGCCGGTGGGACGATCGGAATCCTGGTCGGGGCGGGCGGATCGATGGCCATATCGCGTTTCGCCGGATGGTCGACGCTGATCTCGCCGATCGCGGTTTCCGTCGCGTTTGGTTTTTCGGGAGCCGTAGGCGTCTTTTTCGGATTTTACCCGGCACGCAAGGCGTCCCGCATGGACCCGATCGAGGCGCTCAGGTACGAATAGCCGAAAACCGGTTCCGATAATTCAGCGCTTGTGACACAACCGGCAAAGGTCGGATGCGCTGATGTCGATGACGTATCGGTGTCCCTTCTTCTCTTCTCCCGGTAAACCCCGCGTGTCGATGTGCGGGTTGTGGCACGTCGTGCAGGTGAGTTTCCCCTTCGCATCCAGTTTGAACTCGGGCGGAATCTTCATTCGCGGCACCACCATGTGGTTCGCGTTCGTCGGATGTTTGTCCTGCGGGTGACATCTTAAGCAGATCAGGCGCGTGTTGGAGATGAATGATACCCGCGCCGCCTCATCGTTTTTGGGGTCGCTCATCGTGTCGTGGCAGAACTTGCATGCATTGCGGTCGCTCATCGACGTGTGGGGATTGCGACTACCGAGTTCCGCCTTGTCGTGACACTGGAAACAGAGGTCGTTGCCCGCCTCCCCGCCCTTTCGCCCCCGCATTCTCATGCCCTTGCCGTTGCACGGTGTCGGATCGTGGCACGTCAGGCAACTGATCTTGCCGTCCGCCGTCAACGGGAGATCCTTGCCGGGCTTCATGCTGGGTGAGAGCTTGACCAGAACCGGGTGGTCGGGTTCCATGGTGCCGTGACAGGAAAGGCAGATCTGCAAGTCATCCCCGCCGTATCTGCGATTCTTCGACATGACTGCCGATTCCTTGGACACATCGCCATGGCAGGCGGTGCACCCCCGGTAATTGGATACGATGTGAGGATTGAAATATCGGCCCGATTCAAGAAACTCGACATATTGACGCCGAAGGAAATGGAGCGTGTCCGGGGTTCCGTGCGGGTCGTGGCAGGATCCGCAGATCAGCTCGCCTTTACGCCCTTTGGGAAGATCGGGTGGAAGCGATTTGAGCGGATCGACGTTCATCGGATGCGATTTCCCGCGCACGTTGTGACAGAAGTCACAGGTCTGGTTGAGCTTCTCCTGTGTGGACACGGTTTCGCCCGTGTCACCCGCCTTGGGTTTCGTGACGTGACAGGTGTAGCACTTTTCGCTTTCGACCTCCGCCAGGTGGGGATTCAGCGTTTGAAAATCTTTCCCGTGACAGTCGAGGCACATATCCATCCGGACCGAATAGCGACCGGTATCGAAACCGCGCAACAGGGCTTTACCACCGGGCGTCTGGTGGAAATTATGGCAGGTGGAGCAGATGACGTTTCCGCTTGCGCTGAGAGGCAATCCGTCCGTCAGGGGGCGCCCGCTTCCCTTGTTGACAGGATGGTGTGTGGTTTCGACGGCGGGGTGACATTCGTAGCAAAGGGTTACTGGATCCTTCTTGAGGGTTGCAAGGATTTCAACCCATGCGGTTTTCCCCTTTACGGGTGTCTTCGAATGACAGGAATCGCACGGGATATCCCGATGGGGGTTGTCGAGCGAGGCGATTTTCTGTTCGGTCAGGTTATCGGCGGCAACGAAACCCGGGAGTGCCAACCCGATCAACAAAAGAAAATAACAGGGGCGAAATCTCATGCGGGAATCGCACTTGGCTGATTGGATTGCGGCGTGAATGGTTGCATACGATTTCCCCCCCCCTACGACGGATAAAATAATATCATCAACTTATATAATTATGGATAATCTTGTGCCTGGAGGACGTGTTGATCCCTGCAAATTGCGCCATCGCGTTATTTCTGGCCGCGGCAACGATCCTGTTGCCGGTACCGTCTTACGCGTCTCGTTCCGAGAGTGAACGCGCTTATTCACTCGGGCGTGAAGCGCTCAATCGGCACGCGGGCAGCGAAGCGCTATCCCTCTTCAAGAAAGCCGTTGCGGAAGACGACCGGAATGTCGAGGCCCGCTATTACCTCGGCGTTCTCTATTCACAGAACATCGCGACATATATGCTTGCCGAAGAACAACTCATTGAAATACCGGGCCAGGTCATGGGACAGGGTAGTGGAAACCGTGACGACCTCATCTTCCGTGCCGGGCTTGCGCTTGGCAAACTTTACGTAAAGCGGGGGCGAAACGTGCAGGCGATCCGGCTCATCCGGAACGTGATCGCCGCTGCCCCCGCATCGGTTCAGCTTGACGACGCCTATAACGTGCTCGGCCTCGCCCTGTATTACGAACGGGTTTACGACGAGGCCATCTTCGAATTGCGGCGTGCGATCAAGATCAATCCGGGCAACACGGCCGCAACGTTCAACATCAAGACGATCCGCACGCGCCTCGAACATTTCAATGCCGCACGAATCTATTCGAGAATGGGGGACCACGTCGGTGCCATCGAGGAGTACCGGGTCGCCATCTCGCTCGATCCACGGTTCATCGACGCACGTTACCGCCTCGGCATCGAACTGCTCCAGAATGGAGATATCGCCGACGCCTTGAAAGAATTGCGGCGAGCGGAATCCGTCTCCGATCAATACTCGAAAAAGCATGAGATCAGGTTCGGCATGGGGCTGGCTTTTCGTGATCTCGGGCAGATCGAGGATGCCCGAAAACAGTTCGAGCAGGTGATCGGATCGAAACCGCAATTCGCACCTGCGCACAACGAGCTCGGGAAACTGCAGATGGTCCGGAAGGATTACAAAGCTGCCATCCAGCGCTTCGCCGAAGCGATTCAGCTGGACCCCAAAGATGAATATGCCACCAATATGCAGAAGGCCATCATGGGGGACATGTCACAAGGGCGATGAGGCCGGCTTTACTTCGAATGACAGTTTCACGTTTCCTTTTTCGTTCGAGGGCCGGTCAAGTCGGACAACCAGGCTGGTGACGGGTCCGTTCGGCGGGCGGCCGTAAGCTGCCCGGAAGTCCGCATCGGTCATTCGACCAGACTCGATCCTTTTCCCGGCATCGTCCTTTCCGGCAACCACGAAGATCGTTTCCTCGTCCGTGATCCGGAACATCGATCCCACCGGTGCGCCGCAACCCCAGGCATACGTCAACCGAATCCCATGC
Source organism: Deltaproteobacteria bacterium (assembly GCA_025356865.1). Classification (GTDB taxonomy): domain Bacteria; phylum Desulfobacterota; class Deferrimicrobia; order Deferrimicrobiales; family Deferrimicrobiaceae; genus JANXPS01. Next base: position 5,484 of record JANXQJ010000002.1, read on the forward strand.
GGAGGAAACCCGTCCCACAAATGACCGAAGAATTGCCAGGTTCGTTTTCGCCAGCCGAGGTTCAGACGGTCTTTTCCGAAAACAGCTGTCGCGCTCACGATGAAACGGGAATCATCCGGGCTGTAATCGAGCGACTTCAGGTTGCACCCGTCGACCTGGATCGAAAGATCAATGCCGGTCGGTTTGCTCGCATGGGGGACAATCGCGAGTTCGTAGGCGATGCCGCTCCCGGGTTTAAGTTCAACCTCGCCCGCGATGCCGGCACCTTCCCTCGACAGTCGAACGTCGGGGCGGGAAACGAACAGTCCGGTCGACCGTTCACGCCAGGCGGGATCGGGAGTATTCGAATCGGCACCTGCCGTAAGCGAAAACGAAAAGGCGATAATGAGGGACAGGGAGAGGAATCGGTTCGAATCAGTATGCCTGCGGTTCAAGAAGGTTCCTCCGTCCGGGACGCAATTGCGTAACCGATGGTTTCGAGTCGGGTGGCGAACGCGTCGGCACAGGCCGAAGCCATCGCAAGATCGTCCGCTCGGAAAACGATTCTCACCCGGTATGCGCCCTCCATCATCGGGTATGAGCCGATGCCCACGTCTCTGAATGCAGACATCAATTCCTCCATGATCCCGGCGTAGCGGGATTCGGGAGCATCGCTGTACAACGTAACACGTGCCTGTCGTTTTCCGTCGATCCGGTCACGGACCCAGTCGAACATGCCGTGGAGAATGACAGGAACACCTGGAAAGGCCGCCATGCCGTCGACGAAAAAACCCGGGGCCGCGCTGACCGGATTAGGGATCAACTCGGCACCCTGCGGTACATGCGCCATGAGCATCCGGTATGGATTCAGTTCGCCTCGGGAAGGGTAGCGCGCTTCGAGGGTTCTGGCCGCCTCGGGGTCGAGAACGAGCGGAACTCCGGCGACCCGGGCAACGGCATCCCGCGTGATGTCGTCAGGGGTGGGGCCGATACCGCCGGTCAGGATGAGCAGGTCGGTTTCTTCCTTGTAATGCTTAAGGTGGCGTACGACGGTCGATATGTCGTCGGGGAGAATCGCGCAAAGCACGACTTTTGCTCCCCACTCGTTCAGGAGCGGGATCATGTAACCCAGGTTCGCTTCGCGGATTTCGGCCTTGAGAACCTCGTCCCCGAGAATAACTACTCCGACGCGTGTCGACTGCATGCAGGTCCCTCCATTGCACAAGAGGCCCATTTTACCGGACGAAGGGGGAAAAATCATTGACAGATCGGCGGGGTGGCGCCTAGATTCAACTATCTTACTAGTCGGCCTTTCGGCCTATCCGCAGGGAGCAGCTTCCAAATGATAAAGCCTGTCACTTATGCATCCGCCGGGGTCGACATCGACGAAGGCGAACGGATGGTATCGCTCATAAAGCCGATGGTCAAGACGACCCATAGGCCCGAAGTCCTGGGAGAGATCGGTTCCTTCGCAGGTTTCTTTCGCTTCCCTGCACGCAAATTCAAGGATCCGGTCCTCGTTTCAGGTACGGACGGCGTCGGCACCAAGGTCAAGATTGCCGCGATGGCCGGTTCGCTATCGACGGTCGGAATCGACCTGGTCGCGATGTGCGTCAACGACATCCTGGTCCACGGTGCCGAACCGCTCTTTTTTCTCGACTATTACGCCACCGGGAAATTGTCGGCAGACGACGGCGCCCGGGTCGTTTCGGGGGTCGTCGAGGGGTGCCGGCAGGCCGGTTGCGCCTTGTTGGGCGGAGAAACGGCCGAAATGCCCTCGGTCTATCAACGGGGCGAGTTCGACCTGGCGGGATTCGCAGTCGGAGCCGTCGACCGATCTAAAATCATCTCCGGTAAAACGGTGCGACGGGGCGACGTCCTGGTCGGCCTTGCTTCAAGCGGATTCCACAGCAACGGGTATTCCCTCGTCCGCAAGGTCGTTTTCGAGATCATGAAAAAGAAGATCGGCAGTCGCGTTCCGGGTTGGGAAGGCACCGTCGCGGAAGAGTTGCTTCGTCCCACGCGAATATATGTCAAGCCGATCCTGTCCCTGCTGAAGAAAACCCCCGTCCAGGGGATGGCGCACATTACGGGAGGCGGCATTCCCGGGAATGTTCCCCGTTCTCTACCCGAGGGAACACGGGCCGTCATCTACAGGAATAGTTGGGATATCCCTACGGTCATGCGGGACGTGGTCGCCGCTGCCGGGATCGAGGAGACGGAAGCCTATCGAACGTTCAACATGGGGATCGGCATGGTTCTGATGATGAGGAGCACCGACGTCGATGCCTCGCTCAGGCACTTCAAGCGGCAAGGGATTCCGGCCACCGTAATCGGAGAAGTCGCCCCGATGAAAAAAGGGAGTGACCGGGTCGAAATGACGGGCGACTCCTGGTGAGCGGCCCGCCCGAGATCGCGGTTCTTGTTTCCGGTAGCGGATCCAACCTCCAGGCGATCATAGATGCCTCGGAGCGAGGCGAGATTCCTTGCAAGGTCGGCCTGGTCCTGAGCAACAAAACCGATGCGTTCGGCCTTGAGCGTGGGCGCAGGCACGGAATACCGATAGCGGTCGTCGACCACAAGGCATTTCAGACCCGGGAGGAGTTCGATGCCCGACTGGTGGACATCCTGACCGCAAGCGGCGTTCGGCTGGTCTGCCTTGCCGGATTCATGAGAGTGCTGACACCGGTCTTCATCCGCGCGTTTCCGCACCGGATCATGAACATCCACCCCGCCCTGCTTCCAGCGTTCCCCGGCACGCACGGGCCCCGCCAGGCGCTTCAATACGGTGCCCGCTTCGCGGGGTGCACGGTTCACTTCATCGACGAAGGGATCGACACGGGCCCCGTCATCGCTCAGGCGGTCGTTCCAGTCCTGGACGATGACACGGAGGATACGCTGGCAGCACGGATTCTCGTTGAGGAACACAAGATATACCCGATGGCGATTCGCCTGTTTCTTGAAGGAAGACTTTCGATCGAAGGGCGCCGCGTCAGGGTTTCATGATGGGTTATTCCCACTGCAGAAGGATGCGATAGCCCCAGTATTTCCAGGACTCGACCAGGAACAACCGGATTTTTCGCCAATGGGCATCCCCTCCCTTCCACTCGGAACGTACGGGAAGCACAACGATCCGGACGGGTTCGGGGATCGTATTTCTCAGTGCGACATACGCCCGGGGCATATGGTAGTCGGAGGTCACGAGGACGATGCTTCGAAGTTTTCGATCACCCACGATTTCCTTGGCGGATGAGGCGTTTTCGAGCGTTGTTTCGGACCACCCCTCGATGTGAATGCGCCGGCGAAACTCGGCCGGGAAATCGTCGTAGCCCGGGAGAATCGATTCGGGTACCACCGAATGACCGGTTCCAAGAATGAAGAGTTGATCGCCCTTCCCTTCACGCAGCGCATTCAACCCGGTGCCGATCCGGTTTTCCCCGCCGGCAAGTACAAAAACCGCGTCGAGTTTGGCGGAACCGGGAACCGGGAATCGGGTCGCAGAAAAATGAGGATAGATCGCGCCGAAGGCCATCAGGAGGAGTAGGCCGAATACCGGGACGGGGTAAGATTTTCGTCGTTTTCTTTCCCCGATCAATATTTGTTCTTGCCTTGTTATCCCCATTTTGTTCTATAATAGTAGGTTCAATTTACGGAGGTTCAGACCGATGGCAAAATGTGAACTCTGCGGCAAAGGCCCCAACTTCGGGCATAACGTTTCCCACGCAAACAACCGGACCAAAAAGATGTGGAAGCCCAACGTCCAGCGGGTCAAGAGCATCACCGCAGGGACCGTCCGGCACATCAAGGTCTGCACGGCCTGCATCAAGTCGGGCAAGGTCACCAAGGTAGTCAGCTGATTTCTGTCGACGCCACGGCGTCGATCTCGACCCGAACCCCCATCGGCAACCCGGAAACCTGCACCGTCGCCCTCGCGGGCGGCGATGCAGGGAAATATTTGGCGTAAACCGAATTCATCTTCGGGAATTCCGACAGGTCGACCATGTATACCGTGGTCTTCAAGACTTGTGGGAATGATGATCCTCCTGCCGCAATAACCGCTTCGAGGTTTTTGAGGACGCGATCCGTTTGCTCCTCGATTCCGCCCTCTACGATCTTTCCCGTTGCGGGATCCAGCGGAATCTGCCCCGAACAATAAAGAAACCCCGCCGACCTGACAGCCTGTGAATATGGGCCGATTGCTCCCGGCGCTCCCTCGCTCGAAATGATTTCGCGCATAGGTTATCCTTTCCCCCTTTCGACGCTCTGGACATTCTTGACTTTTTCAATCGACCTGATGAGTGTGGACAGATGCTCGGCATCGAGAATCGCCACTTCGAACGTGCAGATCGCCTTATGGTCGCGCGTTGTCGTGACGGAAGCCCTGCGAATGTCGACATCGGCCGCGGTGATGGTCTTGGAGAGTTCGGCTAGCAGGCCCGGTCCGTCTGAACACACGACACGCAACTTGACCGGATGCGCAGCCCTGCTCCCGGCTTCCCATGCGACTTCGACAGATCGGGCGGCATCTAGTTCGAGAGACTTGGGACAATCGCTCGAATGGATGGTGACCCCCCTTCCCCGCGTGATGAATCCGATGATCGGGTCGCCCGGAACCGGATGGCAACAGTTCGCCAGACGAACGAACACGTCTTCAATCCCCTTGACCACGATCGTGCTTGGCTTGCGTGCGGCTGCCTGGCGGATCAATGCGCCCAGCCGCGTGGCTTTCACCTTCTCTTGAAGCTGATCGGCGGGGACCAGTCGTCGCAGCAGCGGCATGACGGAATTCTTCCCGTAGCCGATGGCGACGAAATACTCGTCGGCCGTCTTCATCCGGTAATCGACCAACAGTTCGGCGAATTCGGGCGATTTCAGCACTTTCGAAAGCGTCAGAGAATACTTTTTAAGGTCTTTTTCGAGCATCTGGCGACCGAGCCCGAGACTCTGGACCTGCTGTTCGGACCGCACGAAAGCACGGATCTTGTTCAATGCTCGGCTGGTCTTGGCGATCTTTAGCCAATCACGGCTCGGCTTGTGGGATGGCTGGGTGATGATCTCGACGACATCGCCGTTTTTAAGCGGGGTCTTGAGCGGTACCATCCTGCCGTTGACCTTGGCGCCCACGCAATGGTGGCCGACTTCGGTGTGGATGGCGTAAGCGAAATCGATCGGTGTCGCAGCCCGGGGAAGTTCTTTCACATCCCCCCTCGGGGTGAACACGTAGACCTCTTCGGGGAAAAGCTCGGCCGTGACGGTGCTCATGAACTGCCGCGGGTCTTTCATTTCTTTCTGGAGTTCGAGAATCTGGCGGAGCCAGAGGAATCGCTGGTCGTCCTTGGAAACGGCCTGCTTCCCCTCCTTGTACTTCCAGTGTGCCGCAACACCGTATTCCGCGACGGTGTGCATCTCTTCAGTGCGTATCTGGATTTCCATCATTTCGGCGTTTGGGCCGAAAACGG
>JANXQJ010000045.1 GCA_025356865.1 Deltaproteobacteria bacterium
AAACCCGTCGGGAATCCCGCGCCGCCCCGGCCGCGCAGGCGCGATTCCTTCACGGCCGCCGTGACGTCGCCCGGCGCCATTTCGGCCAGCGCCTTGCGGAAACCGCGGTAGCCGCCGCCGCGGATATACTCCTGCAGCGACAGCGCCTGCCCGTCCGGCTTAAAACTCCCTGTCAACGGTAATTCCAACGAACCAGTGCTCCTTATAAATAGCGCGCCAGGATCGCGTCGATCCCGTCCACGGTCAAATCGCCATGCAACTCGAAATCGATCATCATCGCCGGCCCATGGTCGCACGCGCCCAAACACACGACCGGCAGCAACGTGAACCGGCCGTCCGGCGTCGTCTGCCCGGGCTTGACGCCCAGTTTGCCGGAAACGTGATCGATCAGGTGTTCGGCCCCGAGCAGGGAGCAGGCGATGTTGCGGCAGATCTGGACGTGGTACTTGCCGACCGGCTTGCGGTTGTACATCGTGTAGAAGGTCGCGACCCCCTCGATGCGCGCCGCCGAAAGCCCGAGGAGCCCCGCCACGTACTCGATCCCCTCGTTGCTCACGTTGCCGTACTGTTGCTGGACCAGGTGCAGGGAGGGCAGGATCACCGCTTCCCTGTCGGGGTACCGCGTCAGCAGCCGGTTGAATTCCTTCAGGTTCTCTTCGGAAAAGGCGACGCTCACCGGTCAAGCTCCCCTGCGATGATATTGACGCTGCCGAGCACGGCCACGAGGTCGGCGATCATCTGCCCCTCGCAAAGGTGGGGCATTCCCTGGAACATGTTGAGACAGGGAGGCCTGACCTTGATCTTGTAAGGGCCGCCGCTGCCCTTGCTGACGATGTAGAAACCCAGTTCGCCGTTGGCGGTCTCGGTTGCGTCGTAGACCTCGCCGGCCGGGACCTGGACCCCTTCCATGATGAACTTGAAATGGTTCATCAGACCTTCGATGTTGCCGTAGACGTCTTCCTTGCGCGGCATCATGAAGCGGGGATCGTCGATATTGACGGGACCGCCCGGAAGCTGATCCAGCGCCTGCTCGATGATGCGGACCGACTGCCGCATCTCTTCCATGCGGACCATGTAGCGGTCGAGCGTATCACCGGTCGTTCCGATCGGGATCTCGAAGTCGAAGCGGTCGTAGACCATGTAGGTCTGGTCCTTGCGCAGGTCGAGCGGCACGCCGGCAGCGAGGAGGCAGGGACCGGTGAAGCCCAACGCGATCGCCTTTTCGGCCGTGATGGGACCGACTCCCTGGGTTCGCTCGATGAAGATGCGATTCTTCGTGAGCAGCGCGCCGACGTCGGAAAGCGCCTTCAGGATCGAACCGCGGACGAAAGTGCGCACCCGTTCGGTCCAGCCGTCGGGGAGATCGTACGCCAAGCCGCCGACCCGGGTGTAGCTGGTCGTGAGGCGCGCGCCGGTCAGCTCTTCGAGGAGTTTGTAGATCTCTTCGCGCGGTGCCCAGAAATACCAGAAATTGGTGAGGGCGCCCATATCGAGGACGTTGGTCGAAATGCACACGAGGTGGTCCATGATGCGGTTGAGCTCGCACAGGATGACCCGGATATACTGGCATCGTTCGGTGACTTGAATGCCGCACAGTTTCTCGACCGCCATCGCGTATCCGATGTTGTTGGCGAGCGGGGAAACGTAGTTCAGCCGGTCGGTGTACGGAATGACCTGCGTCCAGGTGGACGCCTCGCACTCTTTCTCGAATCCGCGGTGCAGATAGCCGAACTCGGGATCGAGTTTCAGGATGGTCTCGCCGTCGAGTTCGGTGACGAACCGGAGTGTCGCGTGGGTTGCCGGGTGGGACGGGCCGATGTTGATGATCATCGGCTCGGCCTGCATGTCGAGTTTTTCGTGGGTTCGCTTGATCGCGATGAGTTCTGCCATGGTCCTTTTACTCTCCGCGTCCGAGGGTGGGCTGCCGCATCTTCTTGGGGTAGTCCTTGCGCAGCGGGTGACCGACGAACGTCTCGGGCAGCAGGATGCGGCGCAGGTCGGGGTGGTTGTTGAACCGGATGCCGTACATGTCGAACGCCTCGCGCTCGTACCAGTTCATCCCGCTCCAGACGCCGGACACCGAATCGATCGCCGGATCGTCGGCCGGTACCCGGGCCTTGATGCGAACCCGGATCTTTTTCTCGATGGAATAAAGGTGGTAGACGACCTCGAATCGGGGCGATTCGTCGATGTAGTCAACCCCGGTGATGTCGATCGCCAGCGCGAAGAGGAGGTCGGTATCGTCCCGCAGGAAGGTGCAGATCTCGACGATCTTGTCGCGGGCGACCAGCGCGGTGTCGTCGCCAAGGTCGGAATGGGTGGCCAGGATCGCGGCGCCGAAACGCGACGACAACTTTTCGAGAACGAGGCTTTTGCGTTCTTCGGTCATGATTTACCCGTCAGACCGTACGGCCTTCGGCGGCCCAACGGTCGGCCGCGCGCGGGGCACCGGTCTCGATGATCTTCTGGATGGCCACGATGGCGTCGACCACGCTTTCGGGATTGGGAGGACACCCCGGGATGTAGACGTCGACCGGGATGATCTGGTCGATTCCCTGGAGCACGCTGTAGTTGTCGTAGAAACCGCCCGAACAGGCGCAGGCACCCATTGAGACGACCCACTTGGGTTCGAGCATCTGCTGGTAGATTCGCTTGAGGACCGGGGCCATCTTGTAGTTGACGGTTCCGGCGACCAGTAGCATGTCGGCCTGGCGGGGGGAGAAACGGACGACCTCGGCGCCGAAGCGCGACGTGTCGTAATGCGTGCCAAGCGTCGCCATGACCTCGATGCCGCAGCAGGCGGTCGCGAACGGGAAGGGCCAGATCGACCACTTGCGGCCCCAGGCGAGAACCGTCTCGAACGTGGTCAGCGCGTAGCCGGACTGACCGTCCTTCTGGTGCTGTTCTACTGCCATTCGAGCGCTCCCTTTTTCCACACGTAGATCAGCCCGGCAAGGAGAATGCCGAGGAAGATGACCATCTCGACGAAGCCGAACAGCCCCAGCGACCGGAAAAGAATGGCCCACGGGTAGAGGAACGCGGATTCAAGGTCGAACAGGATGAAGAGGATCGCGATGAGGTAGAACTTGACGGAGACGCGGACGGTGGAGGTCGTGAAGGGATCGACGCCGCACTCGTAGACGTCGTACTTGACCTTGTCGTATTTCTTGGGGCCCAGGATGGTGGAAAGCGTCACGAACGCGATCGCCAATATGATCGCGATGACGAGCATCAGGAGCACCGGGAAGTACGGGTCCGAGAACTGGACCTTGGACAGGAAATCGGTCATGACGTCGTCACCTTTGTCCTAGAACGATGTCAACTTGGCGGAAGCTTCGGCGGCCATGCGGATGATGGGTTCCCAATATACACCAAGGACCATCGTGGGAAACACAAAAATGAGGACCAGCGCGGAAGCCAGCGGGGAGACGGAAAACCCGGTGGCGTCATCCGCCTTCTCGAGGAACATCGCCTTGACGATACGCGCGTAGTAATAAAGGGATACGGCGCTGTTGAGGGCGGCCACGATGGCCAACCAGTAGACACCCTTGCTGACGAGAGCCGCGAACAGGTAAACCTTGCCGATGAATCCGGCGAACGGCGGCAGCCCCGTGAGCGAGAAGAGGAAGAGCGCCATGGCGACGGCAAGGAACGACGACCGGCTCCCCAGTCCCTTGAAGGTCTGGACCTCTTCGCTGCCGGTGCGGTTGGAAACCAGGATGACGATGTAGAAGGCGCCCAGGTTCATGAACAGGTAGGTGACCAGGTAGAACAGGATCGCCTGCGCCCCTGCGGGCGAGAGCACGACGAAACCCATGAGCATGTAGCCTGCGTGCGCGATCGAGGAATACGCGAGCATCCGCTTGACGTTGTCCTGCTTGATGGCGACCAGGTTGCCGACGGTCATCGTGACAGCCGATATCGCGGCGAAAAGCATCGGCCAGTCGACCGCGGCGGTCGCTTTCCAGAGACCGGTAACCGCATCCTGCGAGGCGAACGTCGAGAAGAAGAACCGGATGAGCACCGCAAAACCGGCCGCCTTGGGGCCGACCGAGAGGAAAGCGGTGACCGGGGTCGGGGCGCCTTCGTATACGTCGGGGCTCCACATGTGGAACGGGACCGCGGCGATCTTGTAGCCGAAGCCGACCGTGATCAGGATGACGGAGAGCGCAAGCGGGACGAGCGGAACGGTGCCCGACGCCAGGGAACGCGCGATCTCGGAAAAGTGGGTCGACCCGGCGATGCCGAACAGCATCGAGAAACCGTAGATCATGACGCCCGATGCGGTGCCGCCGTAGACGACGTATTTCATCGCCGCCTCGGTGGACTTCTTCTCGCCCTTGAGATAGCCGGCGAGCAGGTAGGACGGGATCGAGACCAG
>JANXQJ010000057.1 GCA_025356865.1 Deltaproteobacteria bacterium
CCGTTTCGTTGTTGCGTTTCATGCCCATCCCGCCGCCTCGAGGGCGGACTTGAACCGGGCGAACTGCTCCTCGAGCGCCGGAATCAACCCGGCGACCCGGTCGACCTCCCCGTTGCGCCCGGCCTGCTCCATCTCGAAGGAAACCTGCCTGAGCAACGATGCGGATACGTTGCCCGCCGCCCCCTTGATCGTGTGCGCCATCCGTTCGACCCCCGGGGCATCTCCCTGCCTGACGTATTCCCCCAGCCGCGAGATGTGGGCGGGAATCTCCTCGAGGAACGCCGGGAGGATCGCGTTGGCGAGATCCCGGTCGTCCATGAACCTGGCCAGCATCTCGGCCTCGTTGAAGATCTCGCCTGGCGCCGGTTCCGGTGCTGGAGGCACCGGGGAAGCGACCCCGTTTCCCGATGTCGCAAGCGGCCCCGGTTCCGGCCCGGGAGCCACCTCGTCTTCACGGGCGAGCCAGCGGTCCAGCATCTCGGCCAGCCGCTCGGGCTGGATCGGCTTGGTCAGGTAATCGCTCATCCCCGCCTCGAGGCATTTCTCCCGGTCGCCCACCATCGCGTTCGCGGTCATGGCGATGACCGGAACCGCCGGGTCGGCGATCCCCTCTTCTCCGGCGCGAATCCGCCGCGTGGCCTCGTAGCCGTCCATCCGGGGCATCTGGCAATCCATCAGCACCAGGTGATAGGGCTCCTTCCGGAGAGCCGCAAGCGCCTCGATCCCGTCGGACGCGGTGTCGGCCCCGTACCCGAGCTTTCGCAGGATCGATGTCGCCACGAGCGTATTGGTCTGGTTGTCCTCGACCAGCAGGATCCGGATCCGCCCCTTGCGCGATTCGGCGACGGTGTACTTGGTGACCAGCCGTTCCCGTCCGGACGCGTCCGCGCCGCCGCGTCCCAGCACCAGCGCAAGGCAGTCCCGCAGCTGCGCCTGCCGGATCGGCTTGGAGATGTATCCCGCGATGCCGAGCTCGGCCATCCGGGCGCCGTCTCCCCTGCGCCCGAGGGAGGTCAGCATGACGAGAATCGTCGGCTGGAGAAGCGCGTCGGCCTTGATCATCTTCGCCAGCTCGGCGCCGTCCATCCCCGGCAACATCATGTCGAGCAGCGCGATCCGGTACGGATCGCCTACCCGCATTCCTTCGCGCAGCTTTTCGAGCGCCGCCGGGCCGTCGGGCGCCTCGTCGTACCGGCATTCCCACGCATCGAGCAGGCGGGTGACCAGCAGCCTGTTGGTCGCGTGGTCGTCCACCACGAGCACGCGAATCCCTGCCAGGTCGGCAAACGGTTCAGGCGCGTCCGCCGTGTCCGCAGGCTGTTTTTCGAGCGCCGCGGTGAACCAGAAGGTCGACCCCGCGCCTTCGACGCTGTCCACGCCGGCCGTCCCGCCCATCTTTTCGGCGAGCTGCCGGGAAATCGCGAGCCCGAGCCCGGTTCCGCCGTACTTGCGGGTCGTGGAACCGTCCGCCTGGACGAAAGGGGAGAACAGCGCCCCGACCCGGTCGGCGGGAATCCCGATCCCGGTGTCGGCGACGGAAAACCGGAGCGACGCAAACCGTTCGTCCTCGGCTTCGAGCGCGACGCGGATCGTGACCTCGCCCTCGTGCGTGAACTTCACCGCGTTTCCGCAAAGGTTGATGACGATCTGCCGGATGCGGCCCGGGTCGCCCCGCAGCCTGGACGGCACGTCCGGATCGACGAGACAGCCGAACCGGAGCGCTTTCTCGTGCGCCCGGATCGCCATCATTTCGGCGACGTCCTCCATCGTCGTGCGAAGGTCGAAATCGATGACCTCGAGATCGAGCTTCTTCGCCTCGATCTTCGAAAAATCGAGGATGTCGTTGATGATCCCGAGGAGCGCTTCGCTGCTGCTTCGGACGATGTCTGCGAACTGCCGCTGCTCGACGGTGAGTTCGGTGGTCAGCAGGAGGCCGGTCATCCCGATGACGCCGTTCATCGGCGTGCGGATCTCGTGGCTCATGTTGGCGAGGAATTCGCTCTTGGCGACGTTGGCCGCCTCGGCCGCGAAGCGCGCCTTCTCGAGCTCGGCCGTCCGTTGCGCGACCCGCGCCTCGAGTTCGTCCTGGTGCTTCAGGAGCGCCTCGTCGCGGTCGTGGATTTCCTCGAGCATCTCGTTGAAGCCGGTGTAGAGGACGCCGATCTCGTCCTTGCTCTCCACGGCGACCCGGACCGAGTAATCCTTCCCCTCGGACAGGTCGGTCATAAGTTTCGCGAGCCGCAGGATCGGGCCGGTGACCAGTCCCTGCAGCCGGTTGAAGACGAGATAGACGATCCCGTAGGACGCCAGCATGAACGCCGCGATGAAGCCCCCGAACCAGGAAAGTTTGACCAGCAGGTCGTTCATGTCCGCCTGGATCACGACGGTGGAAACCTTCTGCCCCCCGCGGTAGAGCGCCTTCGGAACGATCAGCTCGAGTTTCCGGTTCCAACCCTCGCCGGAACGGGAAACCAGGCGGGGCAGGGTGCAATCCGCCTTTCCCCCTCCGGGAAGCGAACAATAAGCGGCATTGCTCCGGAAGTATTCCGCGAACGGCTGGTCGTTTTCGCCGAACACGAATGCGGCCACGATGTGCGGGTGGCCGTTCAATGCCGCCAACGCCTCTTCCGCGGCCTTCCGGTCTCCGAATGTGACCGCGGCCTCGGTGTTGCGGCCCACGACCTCGGCGAGGATCGCCAGGTCGTCCTGGAAGCCCTGCTTGTACGAGATCGCCTCGCCGACCATGAACACGAGCGAGGCGACCAGGATCACCACGCTGCAGATGGCCATGACGAGCGCCAGAAGTTTCCGCCGCAGCGGCACGTCCCGGAAAGGCTGGATCTTCATCCCGCTTTTACCTCCGCCCCGCCCGGACGATCCTGGCGAGCGCCAGCAGTTTCGAACTCACCGTCAGTCTCGCCCGCTGGGCCGCTTCCGGGTTGACCTCGATGACGACGCGGCTTCCCTCGGTCAGCATGTTGATGACCCCGCCCCGCTGGGCGAATCCCTCGGAGTCGCCGACAGTCAGGATGTTCCGCTTTTCCGCGGTCTTGAGGATATGGGAAAGTTTCCCCTTCTCGGACTCGCCGACGTAGAGGATATGGCTGGGGTCGACGTCTTCGACCGATTCGGCCATGCGTACGACCAGTTGCCGCCCGTTGACGGTCTTTCCCCTCAGGTTTTTGAGGGCGTCGCCGAACGGATTGCTCCCGAGGATGACCAGCACCATCGGACTTTCGGGGGATGCGAAGGCCTCTGACGGCCATTCGACGAATTTCGCGAAGTTGTAAAGGAAGGCGGCCTTGACCTGGTATTCCTGGAAGGCGGGCGTCTCGCCGGGAGCGGGTCCGGGGATCAGCCCCGACAGCGCCAGCGCAAGGATTACGACCCTCGCGACGCCTTTGGAATTCGGCTTCATCAGAACGCGTACGTCAGCTTCGCCCGGAAACTGCGGCCGTCCTGCTGAAGGATGTCCTCGGAAAGCTTGTTCCCCGTCGGGTCGCCATAGCGGTGGTCGAGCAGGTTGTAGACGCCGGCGGAGGCATCGAGCCCCTTGACGACGTCGCGGCCCGTCAGCGTCAGGTTGGCCAGCGCATATCCGCCGGCCGTATCCCCTTTAAGAGAGCGCCTCGCGCCGGTGTATTGCGTCTCGAGCCCCGCGAAATAACGATCGGCCCAAAGCGGGGCGGTCAGGTTGAGCTTGGCGATCACTCGCGGCGAGTTGGTCAGCAGGTGGCCGGACTCGTCCTTGTTGTTCTGGAGGGTGCAGCTCGCGCGCCCCGCGAAACCGCCCTCGAAACGGCCGTCGACGTCGAGTTCGGCCCCGCGAGCCTGCACCGACGCCACGTTTCGGTAGATGAGTTTGTCGTTCGGATCCAGCTGCTGGCTGATGAGGTCCGTGATCTTGTAGTAATAGCCGGACACGCCGACCCGGAAATGCTCGCCGAGCGACCGTTCCGCGACCGCCTCCCAGGTGGTGATCTTTTCGGGTTTGAGGTCCGGGTTCCGGCTCTGGGTCGCACCGTTATCCGTGTAGAACATCTCGTACTGGGTCGGCGCCCGGAAGGCGGTGCCGTAGAGCAGCTTGAACGTCGTCTCGGGCCGGGGGTTCCAGATCAGCGCCCCCCGGGGATGGGTCGTACCGCCGAACGTCGAATAATCGTCGTGGCGGACGCCGATGTTCAGGATCAGCCCCTTCGCGATCTCGATGTCGTCCTGGAGGTAGAGCGCCCAGACGCTCGTGCGATGGCGCTCGTCGAGGAGCAGCGAGTCGGGCGCCGTATCGTTGAAGTTTTTCTGGTCCTGCCGGAAATAGTCCCGGATCTCGACGCCGGCCGCGACCTTGTGGGACTCGAAGAACTTCCGGACGGCGACCAGTTCGCCACCAAGCCATGCGTTCCTCGTGACGTCGCGGTTCACGTAGCGGAAGGGCGCGACGGGGTTGACCATGTTGTCCTGGAAAGCGTAATCGCCCCGGTAGGCATACCAGTCGAGGAACAGTCGCCCCGTCAGCTGGACATCCGCCCCGGGCGAGCCTTCGTACTTGAGGTCGGCATAGTAGCGTTCGTCGACGGTGCGGTTTGCCGAGTCGTTGAAGATCGTTCCGTACGACCCGGTCGGAAGCCGCTTTTCGCGGGAGATGCCGGCCGCCTGGAAGGTGAAGCCGCCCAGGGCCAGCGACGAAAAGAAACTTGCCGAGCTGTCGCCGTCCTTGCGGTCCGCGATGCCGTTGTTCGTGTCGGGGGAATCGTACTCGGGGTAGTAAAACGACTGCCCCCCGCTGCGGAACAGCGTGCCGGATACGACCGCCGTGAGGCCGTTGGCGAAGCGGTTGCCGTAGGTCGCGCGCCCCTTGTAACTCTTGAAGCTGCCGGCCTCGCCCGAAATTTCGGCTCCGCCCACCGCCGCGCCCTGCCGGGTGATGACGTTGACCACCCCGAAGAAGGCGTTGCTCCCGTAAAGCGACGAACTGGGTCCCCGGACGATCTCGACCCGCTCGATCAGGTCGACATCGAGGATGAACTCGGTTCCGACCGTGGCGGACTCGTAGATGCCGTCGTTGATCCGGTGCCCGTCCACCATCAGCAGGATGCGCGTGTTGAGATCTCCGGGCGGCGAGAAGCCCCGGACCCCGAGGGCGGCGTAGTTGCGGTCGTAGGACGTGTAGAAGCCCCTGACGCTTTTGAGGATGTCGGAGAGCGTCCGGTGGCCGTATTTCCGGATTTCGTCGGAGGTGACGACGGAAATCGAGGAGGGCGCCTCGGTGGCCTTCTGCTCGAACCGGGAGGCGCTGAAGACCGAGACGGAGGCCAGCTGTTCGATGCTCATCTCGGTCAAGTCGGCGGATGCGGCCTGGACGTCGGCGGCGTGCGCCGCGGCGGGTGCGGCGAGCAGCAACAGCCCGCCGATCAACAGGGATAGGGTTTTCATAACCGGGTCTGCACCTCGTCCTGGAACATGGCCATGATTTCGAGCACCTTCTCCATGTCCTGCAGGAAGGCATCGATGCATTGGGGGTCGAAGTGGCGGCCCCGCTCGACCGTCAGGAAGGCGGTCGCCTGGCTGACCGGCCACGCCTTCTTGTAGGGTCTTTCGCAGGTCAGCGCATCGAACACGTCTGCCACCGCGGTGATCCGGCCGAAGATCGGGATCTCCTCCCCCGAAAGCCCCTTGGGGTATCCCTTCCCGTCGAATTTCTCGTGGTGGGTCGCCGCGATGTCCGCGCCGGTGCTGAGCACTTCGGAGCCGCTGCCCTTGAGCAGTTCGTAACCGAGGCGGGCGTGGTCCTTCATGATCGTGAACTCTTCGTCGGTCAGCTTGCCGGGCTTGAGCAGGATCTGGTCGGGGATGCCGATCTTGCCGACGTCGTGCATCGGCGCCGCCTCGAGGAGCAGCTTCTGCAGCTTGGCGTCGAGCCCGAGGATCTCGGCGATGTGCCTGGAATAGTGCGCCATCCGCTGGATGTGCGCCCCCGTCTCGGGGTCGCGGAACTCGGCCGCGCGGGAGAGGCGGTAGACCAGTTCCCGTTCGCGGTTCCGGATCTGTCGCGTCTGCTCCTCGACCAGCGAGGCCAGGTGGAGGGCCCGGTCCGCGAGGTGCTTCTGCCCCTCCCGGAGCGCCAGCATGTTGCTCGCCCGCGCGGAGAACTCCATCGCGTCGACCGGCTTGGTCAGGAAATCGTTGGCGCCTCCGCGCAGCGCCCGGTAGCGGATCTCCTTCTGGTCGTTCGCCGTGACCATCAGCACCGGAACCTCGTCGCAGGCGTGGAGCGCGCGGAACGCCGCCGTGAACTCGAGGCCGTCCATCTCGGGCATCATGAAGTCGACGATGATCAGGTCGGGGATGTTCCCGCGGCACCAGGCCAGCGCCTCGAGCGGGTTGTCGAAGAGGACGGGCTCGCAATCGCCCAGCCGGATGAGCAGGTGCTTGAAAAGCGTCAGGTTTCCCTGGCTGTCGTCGATCACGAGAACTTTGTGCATATGTCCCGTTTCCGGTTCGTCGTTGGGGCGGCGCGCATCGTAATTCTTATCGGCAGGACCGCCCCGGAGATTAAGGGATATTTTTACCGTTGCTCACCCCGCACCCGGTCGAGTTCGACAGCCAGCGCCGAAAGGTCCATCGGCTTGGAAATGTACCCGTCGAATCCGGAGGCAAGCAGCCGTGCCCGGTCTCCCTGCATGGCGTGGGCCGTCAGCGCGATGATCGGCACGCGCCCGCCGGATTCGGCCTCCTGCCCGCGGATGAACCGCATGGCGGCCTCTCCGTCCATCTCGGGCATCTGGACATCCATGAGGATGAGGTCGAAGCCCCCCCCGGCCCAGCGATCGCACGCCGCCTTTCCGTCGCGCGCCACTTCGACCGCGTGCCCCATTCCTTCGAGGATCGCGCGCGTGAACTTGATGTTGATCTCCTGGTCCTCCGCCAGCAGGATCCGAAGCGGCCCCTGCCGCAAGGCGGCCGTCGGACCCGTCCCCACCTCGGGATCCTCGCCCAGGGCGCCCTCCCAGGTCGAGAACGGCAGGAAAAAGCGGAACACGCTTCCGCCACCCGGCCTGCCTTCCACCCAGATCCGTCCCCCCATGAGGTCGACGAGGCGGCGGCAGATCGCCAGGCCGAGGCCGCTGCCGCCAAACCTGCGCGTCGTGGACGCATCGGCCTGGACGAAGGGCGAGAAAATTTTCTCGGTGACCTCGGGCGAAATGCCGATGCCGGTGTCGCTGACGCTGAACTGCACGAGCGCGCCCATCGAATCGCCGGCTGCACGGAATATCTCCAGACGGATTTCTCCGGAGCGGGTGAACTTGAGCGCGTTGCCCAAGAGATTGACGAGCACCTGCTTCAGCCGGAGCGGATCGCCCTTCAGCCTGTCCGGGACTTCGGGAGAGATCTCGATCGAAATCGGAAGCCCCTTGGCGGCTGCGTCCGCGCTCTGCGAACGGACGACGTCCGAAACGATTTCCCGGAGACGGAAATCGACCCGCTCCACCTCCATACGGCCGGCCTCGATCTTGGACAGGTCGAGAATGTCGTTGATGAGGATCATCAGGTTGTCGGCGCAGTTGGCGATGTCGTCGAGATACTCCTGCTGCATCGGGTTCAGTCCGGTGCGCTTCAGCAGCCGGGTCATCCCGAGAATCCCGTTCATGGGCGTGCGGATCTCGTGGCTCACGTTCGCCAGGAAACCGCTTTTGGTCCGGCTTGCGGACTCGGCGGACTGTTTCGCCTCGAGCAGCTCTCCCTCGATCCGTTTGCGCTCCGTGATGTCCTTGGCAAACGCGATAAACGCCTCGTCCGAAATGGCCGCACAACTGAACGTCAGGTAGGCGATCGTCCCGTCGCCACGCCGGACATGCAGGTCCCCGACCCAGTGCTTTTCCGCCAGCAGGACACCGAATCCCATGGCCGCGGCCTCGCGGTCTTCCGTCGCAACGGCATCAAGCATGGTCATCCCCACCAATGCTTCCCGGGCATACCCGGAGTTCCTGCACGCGGCCGGATTGACGTCGATGAGCCGCCCGCTCCGGTCCACGATGTAAATTCCATCAGGCGCATTTTCGATGTAGCTGCGGAACCGCGCCTCGCTGGCCGTCAGATCGGCCGTCCGCCGGGCGACCCGCTCCTCGAGCGTCTCGTTCGAGCTTTCGAGATCCCGGAAGTTTTCCCGGAGCGCCCCCGCCATCTGCCGGAAATTGTCCGTGAGGCCCTGAAATTCCTCGACCCGGCTCCGGGGCCAGTCCAGCGTGTCCGCCTCCTTCAACCGCGCAGGCAGCTCGCGGGTCGACCGCTGAAGCCGGAGCAGCGGCTCGACGAACCTGCGGCTCAACGTCCGCGAGATCAGGGCGGACGCCAGGGCGAGCACGGCCAGCATGGCGAACCCGTTGGTCGTCTCGCGGCTCAGTTCGTCGAGCGTGGGGGCCATGGACGACTCGACGACGACCTTCCAGGGCAGCCCCGGATCGACGTCTATTTCCTTCACGACGAACGACCGGCGCCACCGTTGCATGATGCTCGTGCCCTTTTCGGCTTTCGGGATCCAGTGCGAAGTGCCCTCCGGGAGGGGGCGGACCGTCCCCCCCTGCGGCCGCAGGAACGGAGCCATTGCCGTGAGATCGGGGCGTGTGGACGCGATGACCTGCCGCTTCCGGTCGAGCAGCGTGATCGTGAGCGCCTGCCGTCCGGCGATCGATTCGAGCATCCGGGCGATGTGGGAAAGTTCGAGCACCCCGATGCAATATCCCTTGTACTCCCCGTCCTCGACCAGCGGAGCGATCAAGGACATTATCGGCGACGGCTTGCCGACCCGTCCCATGACGACGTCCGGGACGTACGGTTTCAGCGTCTGCCGCAGGATCGGGATGTAGGGGCGATCCGAGAAATCGAGCCCCAGGTTGGAGTGGCCGAGCTCGTCGACCTGCGGCGCATAGGCGATCGTGGTCGATTCGCGGTTATGTACGCCCATCCGTTTGAAGTGGGCGGAGGCAGCCTTGAACGTTTCGACCTGCTTCTGCAGAGCGGGAATGGAAACCCGGTCCGGGTTCCCGACGAGGTGGGCGAGCGTCTCGATCTCCTGGTGGTGGCCCGTGATCCAGTTGTTGACCATCCCCTGCGTCACCGACGCCGCGGTCGCCGTCTGGGATGCCACCCGATCCTGCTCCTTCACGATCTCGCCCCGGATGTCGATCACGATGTAGCTCATCGCCGGGAACATGACGAGCGCCATCATCGTGACGAACAGCGCGTGGCGAACCGAGGGAAGCGGCCCGCCATCCCGTCCCCGGCTCCACATCTGCGCGGCCATGTTCACGAGGCTGGCGAGCAGCGCGTTGATGTTGCCGTTGATCGACTGCTTGAGGACGATCAGGAGCGTGGAGGCGGCAGGAATCTTCATGACGCCGTGGTAGAAGGCCCACACCAGCGGCCCGCCGAGCAGCGTCCAGTAAAGGATGTCGGAGAGGACGATCTCCTCGGCGTCGGCCTTTCCCCTGCACCTGAGGGCGACGAATACGGCCTCGGCCGAGAAGATGATCACGGCCCACGGGTGGCTCCAGAGAAACCAGGTGCAGCTTCCCGCGATGACGCCCGAGACAATGCCGGGGATGGCACCGAAACGGAGGAACGCCAGGAATACGAAGACGGAGCCGAACAGGAAGTCGACGTTGAAGAACAGCTCGAGCTTGACCGTGTTGACGGCGAAGCCGGCGATGCCGAAGAGCAGTCCGAAGAGCAGGCGACGACGGTCGCAGCCACCCGCACCCGTCATGACATCGACTGCAGGAACCGGTCGGCCTCGACCGCGAGCCGTTCGACGGCCAGCGCCACGTTGAGCGCCAACCCGGTCGAGGCGGCCGATTCGAGTTCGGCGGAGGCGATCCGGAGCGCCGGCAGCCTCAGGTTGGCGCACATGCCCTTGAGGCCGTGCGCCTGTTCCGCGATGGAAGCGGTATCGCCGTCGGCGACGGCCGCCCGGATTCTCGCGATCCGGGCGGGGAGGTCGGCGCCGCAATCGGAGAGCAGTTCGCGGGCGAACGATTCGTT
>JANXQJ010000134.1 GCA_025356865.1 Deltaproteobacteria bacterium
GTCCGTAAAGGCGCTTCTCGCCAGCGGCTACGACGAGAGCGGGCGGGTGGGCGAGATCGTTTCCGGCGGCTTCGGCGGCTTCCTCCAGAAGCCGTTCCGGCGCGGGGAACTGGGGCGCAAGATCGTCTCCATCATCGGCACGCCGTCTTCCGTGATATAGTTACCAATCCAAAGTCCACAATTATCTTTCAATAAAGGAGAAAGCCATGTTGAAACGGGAGGAGTGCGTCCTCTATAGCGGCGGAGCCAACGGCGTCGAGTGCGCGTTCGGCGAACTGGCTGAGCGGTTCGGAATCGAGGAAATCAATTTCACCTTCGAAGGCCACAAGATCGGCCGCGACCGCGGCGTCCGTGTCCTGTCGCGCGACGAACTGCTCAAGGGCGAAGTCAGCCTCGCGTATGTCTCGAAGCTGATGCACCGCGACTACACCGATGCCCCGCTCATCCGGAAGGTGCTCCAGACCATCTGGTACCAGGTCAACGCCGGCCAGGAGATCTACGTCATCGGCTGGATCCAGCCCGACGGAACCGTCAAGGGCGGCACCGGCTGGGGCGCCGAGTTCGCCAAGCTGTGCAACAAGCCGATCTTCGTATTCGACCAGGAAAAGAACGGCTGGTTCACGTGGCGCGAAGACGCCTGGGCCCCGGTGACCGACCCGAAGGGGCCGGTCATCCGGCACGCCCACTTCACGGGCACGGGCACCCGCTTCCTCGAAGACAACGGACGCGCCGCCATCGCAGGGCTCTTCGAACGCTCCTTCGCGGCCGACCATGTCTGAGGCGGGCAAAGTGGTTTGCGAAAAAATCCGTAACATCGCGATCATCGCCCACGTCGATCACGGCAAGACGACGCTGGTCGACGCCATGCTCAAGCAGAGCGGCATCTACCGCGACAACCAGGTCGTGGTCGACCGGGTCATGGACTCGAACGACCTCGAGCGCGAAAAGGGCATCACCATCATGGCGAAGAACCTCTCCGTGACCTTTTCGGGCACCAAGATCAACATCGTCGACACCCCGGGCCACGCCGATTTCGGCGCCGAGGTCGAGCGGACGCTCAAGATGGTCGACGGCGTCCTGCTGCTGGTCGACGCGTCCGAGGGCCCGCTGCCGCAGACGCGCTTCGTCCTCAAGAAGGCGCTCGAGCAGGCGTTGCCGGTCATCCTGGTCATCAACAAGATCGACCGTCCCGACGCCCGCATCGGCGAGGTGATCAACGAGGTCTACGACCTCTTCATCGACCTCGACGCCAACGAGGAGCAGCTCGAGTTCCCGATCCTCTACACCAATGCGCGCAAGGGCACCGCCTCGATCGCCGACGACGGAACCGGCAAGAACCTGGCTCCGCTCCTGGAAACGATCATCTCGCGCATCCCGCCGCCGGTCGGCGACCCGGACGGTCCGCTCCAGCTTCTCGTCACCAACCTCGACTACAGCGACTACGTCGGCCGCCTCGCGGTCGGCCGCATCTTCTCGGGCACGATCAAGATGGGCACAATGGTGACCGTCTGCGGCAAGGACAACGCCTTCACCAAGCTGAAGGTCACGGTGCTTTACGCCTACGACGGCCTCTCCCGGACCGAAGTGGCCGAGGCGTTCGCGGGCGACATCGTCGCGCTCGCGGGGGCCGAGGAAGCCACCATCGGCGATACGGTAGCCGAGATAGAGGACCCGAAACCGCTCCCGCGGATCGCGGTCGACGAGCCGACGGTGTCGGTCGTCTTCTCGATCAACACGTCGCCTTTCGCGGGTCGCGAAGGCAAGTTCGTCACCTCCCGGCAGCTTCGCACGCGCCTCGAGAAGGAGCTCCTCGTCAACGTGGCGCTCCGGATCGATTTCTCCGGCGTCGACAGCTTCAACGTGATGGGGCGCGGCGAGTTGCAGCTCGCGATCCTCATCGAGATGATGCGCCGCGAAGGGTTCGAGCTCTCCGTCTCGCGTCCCGAGGTCGTCACCAAGGATATCGACGGCGTCCGGAGCGAGCCGTTCGAACTGCTCTTCGTCGACATCCCCGACACCTTCATGGGTCCGGTCACGACGAGTCTCGCCGAACGTCGCGGCAAGATGCTCAAGATGAACAACCCCGGTTCCGGGCGCGTGCGCCTCGAATACCGGATCCCGTCGCGCGGGCTCATCGGCTTCCGCTCCCAGTTCCTCACCGAGACGCGCGGCACGGGGCTGCTCAACCACCTGTTCGGCGGGTACGAGCCGTGGACCGGGCCCATCGCCGAGCGCTCGACCGGCGTGCTCATATCCGACCGCTCAGGACGCTCCAACGCCTACGGGATCTTCCACCTGCAGCCGCGCGGCACCTTCTTCATCAGCGACGGCGAGCAGGTCTACGAGGGGATGATCGTCGGGGAAAACTCCCGGCCCGCCGATGTCGACGTCAATATTACTAAAGAAAAGAAGTTGACAAACATGCGCGCATCTGGTACTGACGAAGCGCTTCGCCTGGTCCCGCCGCGCAAGTTGTCGCTTGAGGCCGCACTCGAGTTCATCAACGAGGATGAGTGGGTCGAGGTGACGCCGACCGGGTTGCGCCTCCGCAAAAAGGTGCTCGAGTTCAACAAACGGCCGAAACGCAAAGAGTAGATATTTTTCGGCTAGACGGTAATACAGTGAAATACTTGTGGAAACCGACACCGAAGCGAACGCATAATTGAATTCGAATTTAACTTTTTCCCGCCAAGGGGGAGATCCAATGGCAGAAAAGAAAAAAGCTCCGGTGAAAGCTACTGCGAAGGTCGTCGCGAAGGTTGCTCCGAAGGCCGCCGTCAAGGCAGCCCCGAAGGCCGCCGCGAAGGTTGCTCCGAAGGCCGCCGTCAAGGTTGCCCCGAAGGCCGCCGCCAAGGCTGCCCCGAAGGCCGCCCCGAAGGCTGCCCCGAAGGCCGCTGCCAAGGTTGCCCCGAAGGCTGCACCTGCCAAGAAGGCCGTCGTCAAGGCAGCCCCGAAGGCCGCACCTGCCAAGAAGGCCGCCGTCAAGGTTGCCCCGAAGGCCGCCCCGAAAGCCGCTCCTGCGAAGAAGGCTGCTCCCGCCAAGAAGAAGTAGTCCAAGGGAGAAGCGTCATCACGCAAGGAAACGACAG
>JANXQJ010000143.1 GCA_025356865.1 Deltaproteobacteria bacterium
TCGGCAAGACCGCGGTCGGCTACCAGCCGCCGCAGGACAACGCGACGCTCACCTATACGCTCAAGACGTCGGCCTCCTTCGTGGCCGACGACCACTACAACTGGACCGGTTCCAACGTGAGCAACTCGCGGCACACGGGCATCTACAACGGCGGCAACTTCTGCTGGGACTGCCACGATCCGCACGGCGACCGCTCCAACGCCACGACCGGCAACATCGTGATGATCGGCAAGATGGTCAGCGCCCAGACCGACAACATCCTCGGCATCCCGGCGGGCGGAACGGCCGGCGCAGGCCGCCGCACCGCGACGTTCACGAAAAACGCCACGGGTGCCGACTACGCCACCGGCGGCGCCCCGTACCAGGGCATCTGCGAAACGTGCCACATCGCCGCCTCCGGCGTCACGCACTACTACAACACCGGGGTCGGCACCGCGCACAACCCGACCACGAAATGCATCGGTTGCCACGCGCACGATACCGGCTTCAAGGGCGGCGGCGGCAGCAACCAGGAACAGTTCTTCGACAACGCTTACCGGGCCGACAACACGGTGAACTATAAAGACATGTCCGGTCACCGCATCTTGAGCAACACCACCGTGGCAGGCCTCTTCGACGGCACCCAGGTCAACTGCTACGACTGCCACGGCGTCTACTCGACCGGCCGGTACGCCAACGAATGCCTCAAGTGCCACTGGGAAAACCGGACCGCCGGCACCCCGGCGCACCCGAACGGCATCTTCGAATGGGCGACGCCGGGCACGCCGGCCACCCAGTCGGCCGCCTACCCCTCCGGTCCGGTCGACAACACCGCGGGCGACGCGATGTGCACCCAGTGCCACGGCACGGGCGGCGGAACGGCGCTCAACGGCGTCGCGGCACCGATCATCATCCCGGTCGGCGAAGCGGTCTGGGGTTCCACGACGACCTCCGGGCACGGCACCACCACGACGAAACTCTCCTCCTACTCCAACGCGGGTCCCCCCGCATACAAGTGCGCCGACTGCCACAAGTCGTCCGCGACCCAGGCCGACGGCCTGGCGCCGGGGTTCCATGCTTCCATGAACGACAAACTCATCCGGAACGACAACATCCTGGTGCACGAATACCCGTCACCGCTCGATACCGACACCCGGTACGACACGCTCAACGAACGGTCCGCCCAGATGGACAACTTCTGCTCGACCAAATGCCACCGCAACCTCACCAACGGCCTGGCCAAAGACGACAACGTCATCGACCACTCCTGGGATCTCCTCGGTGGCCAGACCCGCTCAGGCGCTCAGTCCCATCCGACCGACTTCCTGGTCACCCCGGGCGCCTACTACAAGAACTCGACGCTCCTGCCGTACTCCAACTACACATCCGGTGCGCTTCCCGGCGCCGGCAACGTCGTCTGCGTCACCTGTCACAACCCGCACGGCGGCGGCGTGGTTGGCGCGATCGGCGCCACCATCAAGGACTCGGTCGGCACCAACATCACCGGCGGCGGCAAGAACATGCTCCGCCTCAGCCCGGCCGACAACGTTTCCACGATTTGCAAGGAATGTCACAAATAATGAGACGAAACCTGTTCAATATCCGATCGATCACGATCGCGATTGCGGGCATCATTCTGGGGGCCGGGCTCATGCCCGGCCTCCAGAAGCCCGTTTCTGCGGCCGACGGCATCGTTCTCAAGACAATCATGGCCGAAGGGTTGCCGAACCCCTGGATCAAGGGCCTCTTCCACGACGGCGAGCAACTGGTGGTCACGACCTCAAACGGCACCGCCAAACGCAGTCCGGGCGACGAAGCATTCACGCCTTTTGCACCCGGAGCCGGATTCAAGGGCACCAACGTCACCGGTTGGGCCGAGTTCGGCGGCAAGAGTTGGGTGGGCACCGAAGTCGCCCTCAACGTCCGCGAAGGCGGCAAGTGGTCCACGATCGACCGTTTCCAGCAGGTCCAGCATGCCGAGGAACTGCTCCATACCGACGGGAAGGTGCTCTACGCCTTGGCCCGCGTGATGCAGGGCGGGGTGCTTCGCTCCGACGGCACCAACTGGTCGGTCGTCGACCGGGGCGCCGGCACCGGAATCATGAACAACGCCACCGCCATCCTCGCGCGGGGCGACGAAATCTTTATCGGCACCACCACCAACGGGCTCTTCTATTTCGACGGCAAGGGCTGGAAGGTCCTCTCCCCGGCCGACGGCCTGCCGGGCATCTGGGTGACGTCGCTGGCGGCGACCGACGAAGGCGTCTGGGTCGGATGCTACAACGGTCTGGCGCTCTTCGACGGCAACCGGTTCAAGGCCTACACCACGGTCGACGGCCTGCCCGGAAACAAAATATCGGCATTGAAAGTAGTTAAAGGGAAGCTCGTCGTCGGCACCATGCAAAACGGGTTGTCGATCCGGCAGGGGAGGCTTTTCGTGAACGTCACGATGGCAAACGGCTTGACCGACGACCGTGTCGAGGCGCTCGACGCCGACGACCGGGGCGTCTGGGTCGGCACGATCAACGGCCTGAACCTGGTGGAAGTGCGATGAAACCAATGAAGAAAGCCATATTCGCGGGGGATCGTATGTCCGGAAACGGTAGAACGTCGAGCGTGATCATTCTGGCAGTGGCAGCCCTACTGTTGATCGGAGGCGTGCTGACGGCACCTCGTCAGGCCATGGCCCTGCACGATCAGGGGTACATCTGCTACACCTGCCACAGTCTGAACCCGGCGCAACTCAGGACGGGTTCTAACAGCATCCGCACCGACCAGGCGGTTCTAGCGACTATCCCGCCCAGCAGCACGGCCTGGGTCGGCGGCATGCCGGTCTCCTGCGACTTCTGCCACCGGGCGGCCAGCGACATCCCGACGCAGAACATGGCGACGAAGGCGAAGAAGCACCCGGTCGACCTGATCCAGACCGGCAACCTGAACCCGACCAACGAGATCACCTGCAACGACTGCCACGACAACGGCACGCGCGACCTGGTCTCCCTGACGCTGACCACCAAGAGCCTGACCGACGGATATCCCAACCATTTAAACGTCGACAACATCTACGCGCACAACCTCACCAACAACCCGCCCCACCTCAATACTTCCTGGCCCTACTACGGCGCCACGCTTCCGGGCGTCAACCGCACGACCGACGGGACCTTCTGGACCAGCGTCCAGACCGGCGCCCAGAACATCCTCTGCTGGCGCTGCCACGACGGCACGAACACCGCGCCCTACACGACCGGCGTCAAGTCCAGCAAGGTCGTCAAGAACGACTACGTCGACGGCGTGACCACCTCCGCCAAGGGTCACAAGATCCAGACTTCGGTCGCCGGGGCCCTGGCTGTCGGTTCCGCGCTTCCGTGCTACGACTGCCACGATTCGCACGGTTCCGTGAACAACGCGCTTATCCTCGACAACAACTCGATCTACAACGACTGCACGTCGCTGCTCGCCGTCACAACCTATAATCAGGGCGCGCGCCCCTACAGCGATCAGGCTGTCTGCGCCGGATGCCACGACACCAACAACGCCACGTCGCTGGCCACCAAGGCGGGCGGCATCGCGACCATGGTCGAAGGGATGTACCCGGTCGACCCCTACAACAGCACGCTCACCGGGGCGATGCACATCGCCTCCGGCGTCAATACGGTCCTGGCCTCCTCCACGGCCAAGTGCCTCTCCGCCAACGGCGGCTGCCACGCCAATCCGCATAACCCGGTCGGCGAGAGCAAGGGCGGTCAGAACTGCTCGCTCTGCCACGCGACGATCTACGCGGCGATGGACGCCGGGTCCTCCACCGGCTACCACCACGTCATGCTCGGCGACAACCACGTCTACGGCACCACCTATCCGAACGTCCAGCAGCCCCTCGCCGTGACCACGACCCGCACCTGCCTGGTCTGTCACGTCGACCACAACTACTTCAGCAAACTGGTCAACTCGACCTTCAGCCGCGCCAAGAACCTGCGCACCGACATCACGATCCAGCCCGACAATACGACGAATGCGCCGCGCAACACCGACTATGACAACACGCTGACCAACGGCGGCATCTGCACCTCGTGCCACGCGCTCACGCAGACCAAGAACACGCCCGGCACCAACATCAAGAACGACGGCATTGCCACCACGGCAATCGTGAGCAAGGCCCTTTTCGGCGGAAGCGCGCACAACTACGCCTCCACCGTCGCGGTGGGCAGCGGGCACTTCTCCTCCGACAACACCGACACCAGCAACCAATACTTCCTGACCAACTGCTCCAAGTGCCACAACGACACGATGACCAAGAGCTTCCAGAACAGCACCGACACCTTCGCCATGCACGCATCCGACGCGGCGAGCGCCGTCAACAACCTGCTCGCGCCGATGGGCTTCACGCCGCTGACCGACAACCTGGCGGCCAACTTCTGCTACCGGTGCCACAGCCACGGCAGCCAGCTCGCGGCCGGCAAGACGGTCGACGCGAAAGACTTCTACAACAACGTGGCCATGGATAACGCGGCCGAGAGCAGCTACACGCTCTTCACCCGCAACTCCAAGCACCCGCTTGCGGCGGTCGACTGCCTCTCCTGCCACAACGTCCACGCGACGCGGGCGACCACGGGCAGCATCGTGGCCAACCCCGACAACACCTATGCCTTCGCCACATACGTACTGACCGACAACACGCAGGCCGGCAAGACCAACCGCAGCAACTACTGCCTCGTGTGCCACGACGGCACGGGCCCGACGCAAACGGTCTCGGCCACGACCTACGTCCCCAAGTCGATCGCGCTTGCCGCCATCATGAACAAGTCCACCAACGGCGCCCGCGGTCACTGGGCGGTTTCCGGTTCGCTCCAGACCACGACGATCCAGGCGTGCGACGCCTGCCACGACAAGCACGGCTCCACGGCGAAGTCGCTGCTCGGGCAGTTCGACCCGGTGTCCGGCCGCAACATGATCAACGGCGTGGCGCTCTACACTACGGCCACCCCGACGACCACCGACAACGCGGCGGTCTGCGGCGCGTGCCACACGGCGGCAGGCCTCGGCTACCCGCCGGCCGGCGCACCGACGCTGGCGAATATCCTCATCTTCGAAGGTTACCGCATGACCAGCGCTACCCCCGGCGACAACGGCTACTTCAGCCCGACGCCGTCCGGTTCCGTCACCACGCCGCGCTGGCCCGGCATGACCGTCTGGCAGAACGCCACTTATAGCGGCCACGGCGTCTCGGTCAAGACCGGCCCCGCCACACTGGGTTCCCGCGGCGTCGCCGACTGCAACGGCTGCCACGACCCGCACGGCTCCAACTACAAGTTCAACATGCTGACCGACAACATGGCGGCCGGCAATTATAAGCTCTGCTTCGACTGCCACATGGGTGGCGGCATCGCAACGACCGACATCAAGCGATACTTCCCCACGGGCGTCGGCGGCACCTGGGTCAACACCGACAACAACCACGGCCACCGCATCCAGACCGGCGGCGGCAAGCTTACGGTCGGAACGGCGCTTCCGTGCTACGACTGCCACGTGACGCACGGCTCCAGCAAGAACAACCTCAACCTCGTCAGCGACCAGCGCTGGAACGCGCTGGGTGATACGCTCACCAACGACAACGCCTCCCGCACCTTCTGCCTCGGTTGCCACACAACGTCCACACCGTCCCCCTACGACGGCTACGGCAACATCGTGGCCGCCTCCGACACGATCGAGGGGCTCAACCGCATCGCGGCCCGTCCCCTGCGCCTGCCCAACACGGTCGCCGAGCACGCCAACGGTCAGTCGGCCGGTTGCAAGGGTTGCCACTATTCGGGCACGCCTTACGTCGACAACACCACCAACAACGCCCACAATCCGAGCTCGGGGGGCGGCTGCTCCAGCTGCCACGGCGACGGCGGCACGCGCTACTGGCCGCAACTTGCAGGCGACAACGCCGGCGGCGCCACGATGGCCTGGTACAACAACAACGGGAAGCACCTCTCCCACCTTACCGACCTGGCCGCGCGACTGGGCTATCTTGCCGACAACTCGCAGTGGACCGACCCGCAGCAGAAGGTCATGTGCCTCTACTGCCACGAGTACACCGCCGACGCCACGAACCCCCACATGACCATCGGCGGCGGGAAGGAAGCAACGGTATTCAACGGCGTCGGCCGGAAGACCTTCAGCGGCGCCAACGACCCCAACGCTGCCTGGGACAACACGACCAATACCTGTTCCAACGTCGGCTGCCACAACAACAAGACCACGACGGCGACCTACAACTGGTACACCGCCAGCACCACCAATTGCATGATGTGCCACACCGTCATGTCCAGCGGGACGCTCGACAACAACCCCCGCACCGGCCTCCACTACATCAGTCCCGCCAGTGTCACGGGCGGCGTCAAGCAGCACGACAACTCGCTGGCCACCAACGGCTGCACCGAATGCCACTGGGCCACCGGCATCCCGGCGCACACGACCACGTCGACCCACATCAACGGCACGGTCGACAACGCCGCGCTGACGGTCCTCCGCACCAACATGACCTATAAGGACAACGCGACCGTCAACCGGGGCACCTGCCAGGGCGCGGGCCTCGACAACGTCCTCGGCTGCCACACCGACCGCGGCGCCTGGGCGCGGCTCTGGTCCACCGAAGCCGACAACACCACGACCGTCAGCGGTTCCGCCCGTTGCAACGTCTGCCACGGCCAGTGGTCGGGCGCCGGTTGGCGAGACAACACCTCGCACTTCAATGCCGACAGCTCCTCCGCCAGCACGCACGGCATCACGCATGACAACGCGTCCGGCCCCTGCACCCAGTGCCACGTCTATCCCACGTACCACATGGACAACGGGATCACGATGAACGACTGCAACACCCTCGTTTCCGACAACGCCGTCAGCAACCGCGCCGGCTGCAGCAAGTGCCACAACGGCGTCGATTACGTCAATGGCAAGGTTCCCGACACCACGCACTCCTTCCCGCATTCCGGGTTCCCGTTCCGGAAGGTGGTCGGCAATTTCGTGAATCCTCCCGCGGGCCACGCGGCCGGCGCCAACTGCAAGGGTTGCCACGCAGGGGTGCAGGGCACCCGTCGGGCGATCCAGCCCGAGTTCGACAACACCTCCCGCCACGGCGGCACCTGGGCCCAGATCGTCAGCGCCGACTGCGAACTGTGCCATGTCGAAACCTCATCAGACAGCATCGTCTCCCTGAAGGTCTGGACCACCACGACCAATCCGGGCGCCACCGGCGCAGTGACCTACAACAGCGCCTATGACTGCACCGCCAACCCGGCGTGCATCGGCTGCCACAAGGGGGCCACCTCGGGCTCCAGCCTCAGCGTGGGTGGTGCGGCCGCCAACGTCGACCAGTACTGGTCGTCCGGCACCACCACTTACAATTCGCACAACAATACGCCGAGCGCGACCGTCCTTACCACGCCGATCATGGCAAAGGTGCGCAGCCCGCACCGCTATCCGACCACCAACAAGATGAAGCAGGAAGTCTGGACCACGCCCGTCAACCAGACCAAATACACCGACACCTCACCCGTCGGTTGCCTCGAATGTCACCCGGCACACGGCAGCGGCATCGTTTCCGTGGCCCAGCTCAAGGGGAAGGCGTTTGCCGACAATATCGCGGGCGGGATCATGCTGAACGCGGCCGAGCCGGCGCTCTGCTGGAACTGCCACGACACGGCCACCGTCGGCGTCAAGGACTACTGGGGCGACACCACAACGGCCGGCGTCCACTGGAGCGGCACGCTGAAGAGCACGTTCCCATACAAGAACCGTGCAATCGGCTCGACCCACGAAGTCAACGGCGCCGGCACCGGATTCAAGTGCTCCATCTGCCACAACCCGCACGGTGCGACCAACGCCGGTCAGTACAACAGCCCGATGCTTCGCGGAACCTGGATGACTTCGCCCTACTACGAGGACCGTACCGGGAAGAACAACAATACGACCACCAAACCCACGTTCTCCACCGGCATGAGCATGACCCGGTTTGGTCCGCGCGGTTCCGCAGGCACGGCATTCAATAACGCGGCCGGTCGCGGAAACGGCTACGACAACGGCACCGGCACCGGGCACGACGGCTACTATATCGACGAGAACACCTTCGGCTGGACCGGTTCCTATGCCAACACCTGGCTGCCGACCGCCGTCGTCTCGAAGCACATGAGCGAGAACGTCGCGAACTTCGCAGGCCTCTGCGCCCAGTGTCACGGAGACGCTACGCAGTCAACGGGCCAGGTCGGCACCATCGCCCAGCTCCAGACCTATCTTTCGGCGACCGGATTGACCGATTGGAGCACCGCGATCCACAACACCGTCAAGGGTTGGGCCGGTCTCGGGACAACCGCCGACCGCGTCAACCCCACCAACAACCTCAGGATGCACGGATATGGAATGACCGGCAGCTGCTATTGCTTCGCTTATTCGACCAACATCACCACCAGCTGGGGAAGCTGGAAGGGGTTCAACTGGCAGGGCGTTCCCAGCACGGTCAACCACATGACCGGCGCCAACGCCATCCACCAGTTCCCCTGCGCCAAATGCCACACGCCGCACGCGAGCGACATTCCCCGCCTCATGACCACCAACTGCATGGACGTCGGCACCTTGGCGACTTCGCGCAAGGCGCACGGCACGGCCCCCCTCTGGACCTACCCGGCGATGCCGACCCAGGTCTATGGGACCGACAACGCGCCGGTCCTGTGCCACAACCGGCGGCGCACCAACCTCACCGGTGGCGGCGGATGGAACAAGGTGACGGGATGGTAGCCTTCGAATCCATGAAACAAGCGGTGCCTGGACGCAGTATCACTTCTCAAGAACGGGTTGCAACTCGGATGTCAAGGAGTTCAGGGATGATCGATCGCAGAGGCGGCATAACAGGTTTCGTACTGGCCTGTCTCGTCATGCTTACACTTTTCGCCACGACGGCCGGGGCGGCGGTCCTTTTCGATGCGGATTATGAAAAGGCCGCAAGGGTGGCGGGCGATTTGAAACGCGGCTTTCAGCCCACATTGACCAAAGCCAAGGATTTCAATAACTTCAACGCGTCCAACCCGATCGACTACACCCTGACGGCGGGAGAGCAGATCAATCCCGCCGAAGGGTCCATTGCAATCCGGGTGAAGCGCGATGCTCCGCACATGCACGATCCCATGGGCGACTGGCAGGAGACGCTTTTTTCCCTGAAAAAGGCCGACGGTCAGTACATCATGCGCGGCGTCATCATGTGGCCCGAGGCCATGCCTCCCAACTACGTCAACGGGGCCGGCGTGGGCGGTGTGCTCGTCGCAGCCGACAATTTCCCCTCTTCCGTCTGGGGCGAGTGGGTTCCTTTCGACAGGTTCGTCCCGGTCGGTGAGTGGGTCACGATCACATTCGCATGGGACGGCAACGGGTGCCGGATCTATCAAGGTGGCACGCTTCTATCCAGAAAATACACCTCCTATACCGATAACGACGCCATCCAGGGTCCCACGTCCGGAACAATGGCCGAAGCGTTCAAGGGGGCCAAGACCCTGCGCATCGGCGCCGACTTCGAAACCAGCAACAATACCCCGCTTTACGCCGTCGTCGGGTCGTTCAAGATTTACGATCAGGTCGTCGTTCCGGTCGATTCGAAGCCGCTGATCGCTTCCGTGTCGGACGATTCGTTCAAGGTTATCCGGAACACCAGGCTGGTTGCTGGCGAGACCGTGACGGCGAAGCTTTCCGCGCTTCCCGGCGGCAAGGCTTCGTTCGACATGGGGCGCGTCAAAGGTATCCCCATGGCCGAGTTGGCGGTCGATCCAGGCGGCCCGGGCAAATCTCCGGTGATCGCGGGAACCTATCAAGGTGCTTACACGATCAAGCCGGGCGACGACTTTGTCGACGGGCAGATCATCGGCCAGTTCACGGGTTCCGACAACGTGGCTGCCGATCCGGTGCTTTCGGCCTCCAAGTGGACCATCGAGACCAAGCCGGTGGTGACCTTCTCGATCGCCGCAAAAGATCTTCCGGCCGATCAGGGCACCAAGAGCCGCATCAAGTTGACGGCAAAAGACGCCAATGGCCTTCCGCTCAAAGGTCGCAACCTCAAGTTGACGCTTTCTACGACCGACGACTACACCGGAACCGTAGGTGCAGGCGACTTCGGCAAACAGGTGGGCGCCTCGGTCGAGACGCGCTGGAAAGGCGCGACCGACGCGTGGGGCGAAGTCGAGTTCGACTACGTCGCCGGCTTCGCGGCCAAGACGGTCATCCTGCAGGCGAAAGACCTCGATTCGGGAGGGGTTTCGGTCGATTACATCACCGCCTTCAAAGAGGCGTCGATCGACATCGCGCTGACTCCTCCGCGCAGCATGGCGGCGGCCCGTCGCGGCCTGCAATATACAATCCGGGTCGAGGCGAGCCGGACACAGCTCACGGCCGACGGCAAGAGCCGTTCGGTGATTCGCGCCACGGTGACCGACCCCAGCGGCAAGGTGGTCCCGGGTGACGCGGTGACCTTCGCGCTCTCGAGCGCCAACGGCACGCTCCGCACCATCACGGGCGCGACCGACGCTTCCGGCGTAGCGACGGCCGATTACATCGCCGGCAAGAAGATCGGCATCGTGGTCATCTCGGCGACCGACACGGTTCGCAATGTGTCCGGCAACGTCTCGATCCTGCTCTTGTCCGACGCACCGGCCAAGATCATCCTCAAGGCGCGCCCCGAATCCCTTCCGGCCGACGGCAACAGCAAGGCCGACCTTCAGGTCAAGGTTACCGATATCAACGACAACCCGAACAAGGACACCCGGATCGAATTCAAGGTGAGCCAGGGCGTCGGCAGGCTCGACTACGCCGACCGCACAACCGACCAGTTCGGCGATGCACTCAATCGCTTCACGGCCGGCACGACCCCCGGGATTGCGACGATACTCGCAACGGTCCGATCGAAAATACCGACGGCCGACGAGTTGTTCAAGGCCAGGAACGTGATCTTCGTTCCCTACAACGAAGCTTCCGAAACGATCCGCGTCGAGAAGTGGCTGAAGAAGAAGGGCGACAAGGTCTTGATCGGCGAACCGATTGTTTCTTACACGGTCGGCCGCAGCAATGCCTTGATGACGATCGACGCGCCCTGCGAACTGACGATGGGCGAGACGTTCGTCGAATACTGGGACAACGCCGAGGTCGGACAGACACTGGCGACGGTGGTGCCCGTACTCAAATAAGTCGTCCCAAGCCAAATCCGTATAAAATAGAGAAGCGGGCTTGCCCCGCTTCTCTATTTTTCTATCTGGCGTTTGCATGAACGAGGTGCCCTGATGCCGTATCTTTCCGGAAAGTCATATCTTGCACTGGTTCTGTTACTTCTCGTTGTCGCTCTGTACCCTTCCCGAGTCCTGTGTGCCCCCGCAACCGTGATCCGAATCGCGCGCCTCGAAGATGGAAGAAACCGGCTGATTTCGTCGATTCGAAAAAACGGGGGGCGGGTGACGCTCTTTGCGAAACCCGAGACCCTGTTTCCCCTCCTGGTTTCTTCCATCCCCGATGACCTGAAATCCTGCCTCGTCGTCATCCCGTCCACGAACCGGATCACGCCGGAGATTGCCCTTGCCCTGCGCGAACTGATGGGATACGAAAATGTCCCCGAAACTATCCGGGAAGCTTTCAAACTGACCGATGGGGTGTTCGAGGGAAAGATTTCCGGTCGTGAATTCCGTTTCGTGGCGCTGCCCGACCTTCCCATTCAAGCGAAACCGGTTGCAGTCTTGATCGAGACGTCGTTTCTCGCAGGCATCTTCGAAAATGAAGTGAAATCCCCAATTGTCGTCGAAACAAAACGATTATTTCTGACTCTGCAAAATCGCAAGGTGCTTGCCGGCGAAATCCTCTGGCTTGACGACTCGAGTCGCCCCGATTACCCGTTCGATTTTGCTTTTCTTTATCCGCTGTTCCGGGAAATGGTGAGCAACCCGGACGCTTTCATCGAAAAAGTGCCCGAGAAGTGGGATCTTCTTTCGGAAGCCGACCATTTCCGCTTCTTCCAGCAGAACGAAGAGGCCTACGGGAAATACCGGCAATATCTGGACCTGGAACCCGGCGATCCGTCCGCCTGCCTGAAAATCGCCTACATGGCCGCCTCCGAAAGCGAAGCCGAACTCGCGCTTACGTGGCTTGACCGGGCCATTTCGCTGAACAGCGATTACCGGCGCGTCTTTCCGGATTTCGAGCGCTATTTTTCCGCGAAAGGTACCCCGGCTGGCGCCGAACTGATCCGTAAAGCGTTCGACAACGGCGCCTCGGGCGTGAAATGACCCGACCTGCGGTTGAAACGGCTTCGAAAGGGTCGTGGTGCGTCGCGACCCTCGCGTCATTTACGCTGTTCGTGTTCCTGGTCGTGCTTTACTGGCCGGCCGTCGACTTCCGGATGCTCGCATTCGACGACGAGCATTACACCCGGGACAACAACCTGATCGCGGGCGGTCTCGACAAGGCCAACATCGTCAAGATATTCACGACGCTTCCCGAAGAAGACCAGTTCATCCCCGTCACGCGCCTCTCGTTCATGGCCGACGTCGCATTCTACGGCGGTCACTCGTCGCGCGGCTTTCACCTCACCAACATCCTGATTTTCGCGATCGACATGGCGCTTCTGCTCATCCTGCTCTGGCGTCTTACGGGAGAACTTGCCAGGAGCGCGCTTGCGACTGCCCTGGTCGCGCTTCACCCGCTCCGGGTCGAGTCGGTGGCCTGGGTCACCGAGCGGAAGGACGTTCTCGCCGTATTCTTCCTGATCCTGTCGATCGGTTGCTATGTGCGTTTCGCGCGAAAGCGGCAATGGGCGTGGTATCTTCCGGCGCTGCTGTCCTGTGCGTTCAGCATGCTGTCGAAGCCGCTCGCGGTGACGTTGCCGGTACTGCTCCTCGCCCTTGACTATTGGCCCCTCGCCCGGTTCGGGGGGGGCGGGAACGGCAGGGAGGATCTTTCCTTGGCGAAGAGGGCGCTGCCGCTGCTGGCCGAGAAGATTCCGTTCTTCGTTCTCTCGCTGGTCTTGACTGCGGTCACTTACCACCTTCAGGGGAAAGGGGCGCTCCACGGCGACGTCTCGATCGTTTCACGGGTCGAGCACGCGTTCTCCTCCGTTTTCATCTACCTGTTCCAGACGTTCTGGCCCCAGGGGCTGATTTACAGTTTTTTCGACACGCCGTGGAATCGGTTTTCCGGATCGTTGATTCCGGCGATCCTCGGATTCGCGATCGTCACCGGCGTCGTCATCCGCTTTTCCGGCAAACGCCCGTGGCTTGCTTTCGGCTGGTTCTGGTTCCTGGTGGCCATCTTGCCGTTCAGCGGCATCATCCCGACCGGCATCCAGTGGATCTCGAACCGGTTTACCTTCCTTCCCCATTTCGGCCTGATGGCGGCACTTGTATGGCTTGCGGCCGAATCGGTCCCCGAGCGGCACCGGCGAATGCTCATCCTCGGGATGGCCCTCCTCCTGCTGCCGGTCCTGGCGTTCCTGACGCGGGAGCAGCTATCCATGTGGAAGGACGGCGTGGCCATGTTCGGCAAAGGGCTGTCGTATTCCCGCAACGATCCGCGATACGTCGGTCAGTATGCCGTCGAACTCATGACCCTGGGGGACCTCGATGGCGCATGGAAGCAGATCGAGTCGATCCGGCGGCACGCGCTGAACACCGACTACGGCATGAACTTCCAGATGACGGCCATGGAGATCCTCGACCGGAAGGGGGATCGGAAAGGGGCGATCGAACTTGCCAGGGGCTATCTCCGGGAGGATTACCGATTCTGGGAAACGCGCCTCAAGATGGCGGATTACCTGCTGGCCGAAGAGAAGTTCAAGGAGGCGGCTGCCGAGTACCGGCAGGTGATCGAGAACCGCGGCGTGAAGTCTTTCCACCTCGGTTATGCGCTTGAAGGGATGGGGCTGTCGCTCCAGGGGATGGGGAAGGGGGACGAGGCGCTATCCGCATTCATGGCGGGTCTTCGGGAAAACCCGATGAGTCCGACGCTTCATTACCACCTTGCCCTCCATTTCGCCCGGGCGGGCGAGCCGGACCCGGCGCGTGCGCATTTCATCGAGGCGATCCGGATCGATCCCGAGAACCTGAGGATCCGCCTCGCGCTGGCCGATCACCTGTTCGATTCGGGGGAACAGGCGGGCGGCGCCGAGATGTTCCTGCAGGTTGCCCAGGCGGCGCCCGGAAAGGCCGAGTCGTTCTACGCTTTCGGGCGGCTTGCCGGGGCGCAGGGAGATGTCGTGCAATCAAAGGCGGCTTACCAGGAGGCGCTCCGCGCCCCGGCGGTCTGGAACGAAACACGCGAACTGGCCCGCAAGCGGCTGGGGGGAAAATCGGCGCGATGATCGAACCGCATCCAACCGGTTCCTGGCGCCTGCCGCTGCTGGGCGCCTTCGTCCTGTTCGCCTGCATCGTCGTGCTTTACTGGCCTGCGGTCGACTTCAAGCTGCTTGCGATCGACGACCCGTACTATGCCCGCAATCCCCTCGTCACGGGCGGGCTCGATCCCGTCAATATCCGGCACGTCTTCACCACGATCCCGGAAGGCGACCTGTTCATCCCCGTGACGCGGCTCTCGTTCATGGCGGATGTCGAGTTATTCGGCGTTTCCCCCCGGGGCTTTCACCTCACGAACCTTCTTCTCCACGCGCTTTCGATGGGGTTGCTGCTGCTGGTGCTCTGGCGGATGACCGGCTCACCATGGCGCAGCGCGCTGGTGGCCGCACTGGTGGGGTTGCACCCGTTGCGGGTGGAGTCGGTCGCGTGGGTGGCCGAGCGGAAGGATGTCCTGGCGGTCTTCTTTCTCGTGCTGACCCTGGCGTCCCATACGCGGTACGCCCGGTCGGGGCGATTGGCCTGGCTTGCGGCGACCTTTATCTGCGCGGCGCTCGGGATGCTATCCAAGCCGATCCTCGTGTCGCTGCCGGTCCTGCTGCTGCTGGTCGACTTCTGGCCGCTGGGCCGTTTCAAGGCGGCATTCGCGGGGGAACCGGGGGAGGGGCGACGGCGTTTCCGGAAACTGCTCCTCGAGAAGGTGCCCTTCATTGCGTTGTCCCTTTTCCAGGCGGGGCTGACGATCCACCTCCAGGCGAAGGGCGGTCTCAGGCCGGGGATCGGAATCTTTTCCCGGATCGAACACGCCCTGGCCTCCGTGGTGGCCTACCTTGGAAAAACCTTCTGGCCTTGTGACCTCTCCTTTCAATACTTCGACACCCCGTGGGCGCACTATTCCGGGACGCTGATTCCCGTCGCCGCGGCCGTCGCGGGAATCACCTTTGTCGTGATCCGCTTCGCCGGTCGCAACCCCTGGCTGGCCATGGGCTGGTTCTGGTACCTGGCCGCGATATTCCCGGTCAGCGGCATCGTCCCTTCCGGGTTCCAGTGGCTCTCCGACCGGTTTACCTACGTCCCGCACTTCGGCCTGATGATCGCGCTGGTCTGGACGGCGGCCGAAGTTCCGTCCCGTCGGTTCCGGACGATCCTGCTCGTCCTGCTTGCGGCCGCCACGGTTCCCCTCGCGGCGCTGACCCGGCGGCAACTGGTTTACTGGAAAGACGGCGCCACCCTGTTCGGCAAGGGGATCGAAGCCGCTTCCGGCGACATGGCCTATCTCGACCGCTATGTGGAGGAACTGCTCCTGGAAGGAAAACTTTCCGAGGCCCGGGCCGAACTCGAGCGCCACCGGGACCGGATGATGGATCCCAAGTTCGGGATCGACCTCCAGGACCGGTACCTGACCGTCCTCGAACGGTCCGTGGGGCGGACGGAGGCGATTGCGAATGCACGCGGGTTTCTCTCGCGGGACAGCCGCTTCTTTCGAACGCGCCTGCATCTTGCCGACCTGCTGATGGAGGAGAAACGACACGCCGAGGCGGTGCCCGAGTATCTGCAGGTGCTGGCGGTGCCGGTGCTCCGTCCGGTCGACCGGGCGTATGCGCTGGAGGGGCTCGGAATTTCCCTCGGGGGCCTCGGGCGGGAAGCCGAAGCGCTCGACCGTTTCCGCGAGGGATTGTCCGCGGATTCAGGACGTTCCCGCCTGCACTACCACCTCGGGGCATTGCTCGCCAGGCGCGGGGCAGTCGCGGAGGCGCGGATCCATTTCTCCGAAGCGCTCCGGGCCGAACCCGAGAATCCGCTGATCCGGCTCGGGCTCGCGGACCTGCTGATGACGAACGGGGAACCGGAAACCGGCGGGGCGCTCCTTCGGGATACGGCGGCCCTTTTCCCCGGAACGGCCGAGGGTCTCTATGCGCAGGGGCGCCTGCAGGAGGGGCAGGGCGCCAGGAACCGGTGGGCGGAACTTCGGCAGCGGGAAATCCGCCGGGAAAGAATCGGTTGCCGGTCACGGCGACGACGGGCGGCCGAGCCGCTTCCGCACCTGGTCGAGCACTTCGGGCCACTGCGTCGGTGCGCGAAGCGCCGCCTCCCAGGACGCGATCGCCACGGCCCGTTCGCCCTGCCCCTCCTGCAGGCGCCCCTGCGCATAGAGACCCTCGGCCGTTCCGGGGAAAAGGGCCGCCGTATCCCGAAGGAGCGCCC
>JANXQJ010000181.1 GCA_025356865.1 Deltaproteobacteria bacterium
AAGAAGAGGCTGGGGAATCGGGAATACGGGCGGCCAACCCGCATTTCTCACCACGCTTCGTCGCGAGGCGGCGCAGCCGGGCGTGGATACAAGGCGCGCGACCTGAGGGCGACGCAGGCGTAGTTGACACTACGTCGAGGAACCCGATCGAGCGGAACGCAGTAGACATGCCCGGATCCGCCGACGTAGCAGGAGCGTGGTGGGAAATGCGGGCTGGCGCCCCGCTCCGGCACGCCCGGGATTGCGCCCTGGCGGCCTTCCGGACCCTCTTTTCCCCGCTGATCGCCGAAGCCGCCACACTTCGGGCCCTGCTTCCCCGCGCCGAGTTCGACCTCTCGCCCGCCGCCGTTGCTTCATGGCCCGGATGGGGTGGCGAGGAATGCCCGTGCTGCGGTGACTTCACCGGCGAAGGAGCATCCCTTACGCCCGCCCTCTGCCCGGCCTGCACCGGGACGAAGCCGCCCTTCTCGGCGCGGTCGCTCTTCCCTTACGAGGGGCCTGCCGGGGAGGCAATCCGGGCGATCAAGTACGGCCGCCGCACCGTCCCCGCGGGCGCAATGGCCGACCGGCTTCGAAACGACGGGATCCTCGGACGCTGGGCCGCTCTTTTCCCCGGTGATTTCCGACCCGTCGTCGTCCCCGTCCCGATCCTGCCGTTCAAATACCTTCGGCGCGGCTTCAATCTGCCGTCGCTCCTGGGCGACGCGCTCGCGCGTATCGCCGGCTGGCGTTGCGACCTGTCGCTCCTCGAACGCGTCTCCGAAAAAGAGCCGCAGGCGGGGCTTCACGGCGCAGAACGGCGCCGGAATGTCGAGTCGGCTTTCCGGACCGCCCGCCGACGTCGGGAGCTTCCGGCCGACGTGGTGCTGGTCGACGACGTGTTCACATCCGGCGCCACGGCCGTGGCGTGCGCCAATGCCTTGAAAAGGGGTGGGACGCGCAATATAGTGGTTTTGACGGTCGCAAGGGCCGTACTCTCACGCGATCGCGCCCCGGAGAACAGATGAAAAGCCCGTTCATCGCCGCCGCCCTGCAATTCCAGGTCGATATGGGCGAGGTCGACCGAAACGCACGGCGCGCCTTCGGCCTGGTCGCGGATGCGGCCCGCAAGGGGGCCAAACTCTGCGTGCTGCCCGAGATGTGGAGCAGCGGTTTCGCGAACGACCGCCTGATCCCTCTTTCCGGCAGCACCCCGGAACTCCTCTACGAACTCCGAAAACTGGCGGAAGCGCACGGTATGGTCATCGCCGGCACGCTTCCCGAGCGGGTCGGACGCTCGGTCTACAACACGATGTACGTCGTCAACGCGAACGGCGTGGTCACCGGCCAATACCGGAAGGCGCACCTGTTCAGCCCGTCGGGAGAACACAAGGCGTTCCGGGCTGGAAGTTCGGCCGGCGTCATCCACACCGACCGGGGGACCGTCGGGCCGCTCATCTGCTACGACCTCCGCTTTCCCGAACTGTCGCGAAAATATTACCTCGAGGGGGCGACGCTCTTCTGCGTCTCGGCGCAATGGCCCGCCGCCCGCAAGGCCCACTGGGACGCACTGCTCACGGCCCGCGCGATCGAAAACCAGCTGTTCGTGGTCGCCGCCAACGCCGTCGGGCAATCGGGGGATTTCACCTTCCCCGGCGGTTCGGCGATCGTCTCGCCGCAGGGCGATCGGCTGGCCGAGGGCGTCAACGAGGAGGCGGTCGTGACCGCATCGATCGACCCGGCCGACGTCGACAAATTCAGAAGGAGGATTCCTTGCCTCGAGGATCGCAACGAACGGGCCTACCGGAAGAGCCGTCAAAAAAGATAATCTCGCGGACGACCGCCCGGGAGCTGTTCGCACGGCTTCGCGCCGAGGGGCGGAAGATCGTCTTCACGAACGGCTGCTTCGACATCCTCCACGCGGGGCACGCGCAATACCTGCGGAAGGCGGCCGGGCTTGGCGACGTGCTGGTGGTGGGATTGAACGGCGATGCCTCGATCCGGCGGCTCAAGGGCGAGGGACGGCCGGTGCAGCAGCAGCGCGACCGCGCCTACTTGCTCGGGTCGCTCGCATCCGTCTCGTTCGTGGTGATTTTCACGGAAGACACCCCGGCGAAACTGATCGAGGCGATCGTTCCGCACGTCCTGGTGAAAGGCGCCGACTGGAAGGGAAAAGAGATCGTGGGCGGCGAATTCGTTCGGGCGCACGGCGGAATCGTCAAGACCATCCGATTCCTGGCCGGCCGGTCGACGACCTCGATCATCGCGAAAGCGGCATCGGGCAATCCGTCGAAAAGCGGTTGATCAGCCGGGGGCGATTCCTCGCAGCGCCGAGAGGCAAGCCCGAATCTCCTTCCGCGTCGTGAA
The DNA here is from genome assembly GCA_025356865.1 of Deltaproteobacteria bacterium. Taxonomy (GTDB): domain Bacteria; phylum Desulfobacterota; class Deferrimicrobia; order Deferrimicrobiales; family Deferrimicrobiaceae; genus JANXPS01. The sequence goes on from JANXQJ010000181.1 coordinate 2,347, forward strand.
CGGTCCGGGACTCACCCGTACCGTGCCCTGGGGGAAGGTTCCCAGCGTCCGGTGGGCGTTGGGCGAGCAGTGCAGTCCGGCACGCGACAGGATGCCCGCCTCGCGTTCAAGCCGCCGTCCGACCTCGCCCGGGTCGGCACCCCCGACGTTGAACGACAAGGCGCACCCCCGCTTCGCCGGATCCTCCGGCCCGTAGACGATCACTCCCCGAATCTGCCGCATTCCTTCAAGCAATTCCGAGATCAGCGCCACCTCCTTCGACCGGACGGACGCGACCCCCTTCTTGAGAAGCCACGCGAGGGCGACCGACAGGCCCGCGATCCCGACGCTGTTCGGCGTGCCCGACTCGAGGCAGTCCGGATAGAAATCGGGCTGGTGGTCGTCCTCCGACCGGCTGCCCGTCCCCCCTTCGACCAGAGGGACCAGCGGAACCCCCTCGCGGACGAAGAGGAAGCCCGTGCCCTGCGGCCCGAGCAACCCCTTGTGACCGGAAGCCGCCAGCATATCGACGGGAAGCGCGGAGAGATCGATCGGCACGGCGCCCGCGGTCTGGGCCGCGTCGATCAGGGTGAAGACCCCTCGCGCCTTTGCGGCCCGCACGATCGCCTCGACCGGCTGGATCGCCCCGGACACGTTGGAGGCGTGCGTGACCGCAACGAGCCGGGTTTCCTTTCGGATCGCGGCAACCACCTCTGCCGCGGCCACCGTTCCGGTCGGGTCCGCCGGAACCACGGTCACGGAAACGCCTGCGCCCTCAAGCCGGCGCAACGGTCGCATCACCGAGTTGTGCTCGACGGACGTCGTGACGACGTGGTCGCCGGGCCGCAACAGCCCCTTGATCGCCCGGTTCAGCGCACCGGTGGCGTTTTCGGTAAAGACGAAGCGGGCGCTGTCGCGGAAGCCGAACAGCTCGGCCAGTCGCTCCCGTGCGGCGAACAGGTCGCGGGCCGACCCGATGGAAAGCGCGTGCCCGGAACGCCCGGGATTGCCGGCGCGGCCGATGGCCCCCGCCACCGCCTCGGCGACGCCGCGCGGCTTGGGAAGCGAGGTCGCGGCGTTGTCGAGATAGATGTACTCCTTGGGAACAGTCACGGGGTCACGACTCCGAAGGGATCATCAGGACGCGCCCGCGCCTGATCTTCTGTCCGTCTTTCAGTTTGTTCCGGCGGGAGATCTGGTCGACGGTCAACCCGTACTGCCGGGCGATCTTCTCGAGCGTCTCCCCCTTCTGGACGATGTGACGAATCGTCTTCCCGGGAGCCGCGGGATGCGGAGCCGGAACGGCCGGGCCGGTTTCCTTTGCCGGGGCGACTGCCTTGACCTGCGCGGCTCCCTTGACCGGGGCGACTGCCTTTCCGTTGGCGGCCCCCCCGTCCGTTGAATCCCGGGCGAGGATCACGAGCCCCCCGTCGTCATCCGCCCCGCGTCCCGGGATCTTGAGACGCTTGCCGGCCTTGATCCGGGCGCCGCTGGCCAGCCCGTTTGCCTTGGCCAGCGCGGAAAGGGAAACGCCCGACCTGTTGGCGATCTTCGAAAGGGTATCGCCCTTCCGGGCGGTCACCGAACTGCCGCTCTTCTTCGAGCGCGCCTGGCGCCGCCCCCGCTTCCCGCGCCGACCTTCCTCGGAGCGCAACTGCGACATCTGGAGCTGGTCGGCCGAGAGTTCCTTGCCGGGGATGGCATCCTCGGGTCCGAGTCCGGTCACGGGGATCACCAGTTTCGCCGATTTCTTCAAGGCATTGCCGCTCAGCCCGTTGAGTTCGCGAATGCTCGTGGCGGAGGAATCGTATTTTTCGGCCAGCGAGTCGAGCGTTTCGCCCTTGGCCGCGGTGTGCAGGATGAACGTGACCTTGGCATCTTCCCGGATCTCGTCGAGATGCTCCTTGACGACCCGTCCATAACTGAGCGGGACGCGCAGATCGTAGGAAGCGCGGTTCGGCGGCGTGCAGAACCGACGCAATTCGGGATTCCATTCGCGGAGCGAATCGTTGGGAACGCCGATGATCTCGCCGAGCACCGCCAGATCGATTCCGCCCGGCACCTCGACCTTGTCGAACTCGAGCGGCGACTGGTATTCGACTCCCCCGAAACCGTACTTGCCCGGTTCCTTCGCGATGGTCTGCGCGGCGATCATCTTGGGAACGTAATCCTTGGTCTCCGGTGCGAGGTATCCGTACTTGATGAGCTGGGCGTATTCATTGGACTTGTAGCGATCGACCGCCCGCGATATCTTTCCCTCGCCGGCGTTGTACGCCGCCGTCGCCAGTTGCCACGAATCGAACATCCCGTAGAGATCCCGCAAGTACGATGCCGCCGCGTGGGTCGACTTCTCGTAGTCCCGGCGCTCGTCGGCCCACCAGTCTATCTTCAAACCGTACCGCTTCCCCGTCTCGGCGATGAACTGCCAGGGTCCGGACGCGTTCGCGACGGAATAGGCCTTCGGGGAGAACCCGCTCTCGATGAGCGCGAGGTAGATCAGGTCGCCCGGCAACCCGTACTTGTTGAGGATCTCCTTCATCAGCGTCGCATATTTCCCGGAGCGCGACAGGTACCGCTCGAAATGGCCGCGGCCCGTCGACTGGAAGTAGCGCATCCACTTGTCGACCCGAGTGCCCAGCCCTTCCGGGATGGTGTTCCGGATTTTCCCCCCGTCGCCCGGGAGCCGCTCGAAAATGTCGCGCGCCGCCGGTTCGACATCGGTCTCCTTGTTGCGCAGGACCTGGAAGTCGACCTCGACGGGCGAGAGGACGACGTCGGGCTTTTTCTCCTCGGCGGGAGGCGCCTCGATGACGGGGACCGGGTCCGACGGGAGTCGTGACGGCACGGAGGCGTCAGGCACCGTCTCGGAAGCGGGTTGGGCGGCGGCCGGAGGAAGTACCGGAGGAGGCAGGATAACAACCGCCGGGGACACCGGGGGAGCAGGCGCCGTCGGAACGGCGGCCGGGGGGGCGGCCGGAACCGATGGCACCGCGACGGATGCCGGAGCAGCCACGGCGGGAACCTCGGGCGCCCGCGGCAAAGACGGATCCGCCCCCAGGACGGCCGGCGGGCAGACCGCCCCCATGACCGCAAACGCGGCGAAAGCGGCGGCAAACGAAATCACGAACTGTCGGCGAAACGGAAACTTCAAAAAGAGACCTCTTCGTATTCGCCGCTTGAAAGAAGACGGTGGGCGGACGCGGGGACGATCGGCACGGCGGCGAGCATCTCGCGCGCCTTCGGCAACGATTGTTCCTCGAGGCGCACGGCCAGGCCGCAATCGGAAGTCAACCGTCTCGGGACCGGGATGAGCCGGATCGCGACACCGCCGACCTTCAACGCCTTTTCTGCAGATAGCACCTGATGGGTCCCCCGGAATATCAGGACCACTTCCGGGCTCTCGGAACGGCCCAATATCACCCCCGAAACGGGACAAAAGCCCGACAACCCATTATAATCGAACCATGCCGATCAATGTTTCCGTATTGCTTGTCTCCCCTGGCGGCCTCATCCTCGCCATCGCCGCCGCCGCCGTTGCGTGCAACGTGCTGCTTGGGTACCTTCGGGAGGGCGTGAGGAAGTTTTCCCCCGCCTGGTTCCTCTACGTCCACCTCTCCGTCCCGTTGATCATCTACTTGCGCGTCCACAATGAATTGAGCTACATGCTGATCCCCCTCTTCATCACCTGTGCGGTCGGGGGCCAGCTGATCGGCGGCCGCATCCGCCGGAAGCGCGAGAGCAACGGGTGACACGGGGAAGGGGCTCGCACAGGAAGAGGGTCAAACATCCCGACCCGATTTCGGGCGCGGTCGAAGAGATGCTCGCCAACCTGGGCATCCCCGCCATCCGGTCGATTGTGCTCCTTTCCCGGGGGTGGGAGACGGTCTGCGGCGAGCTGCTCTCCCGGAAAACCGCTCCGTCCGAACTGCGCAACGGCACCCTGACCATCCTGGTCAGCAACCATTCCTGGGCGCAGGAGCTGCAGTTCTCCAAACCGCTGCTGCTCGAGCGCGTCGCCGGGCTTCTCGGCGCCGGAGTCGTCACCGATATCCGCTTCACCGTCGGCCCCATCCCGGAAGACGAACCCGAAATCGCCCCCGCGCCGGCGCCCCGCCCCCCCTCGACCGTCCCACTCCCCGAACCCGAAGGGCTCTCCGGAATCGACGACCCCGAACTGCGCGCCACCCTGCTCTCCCTCCAGCGAAAAGCATTCGACCACGACCAGCGCTGACGTCTTGCCCAGTCCGGGCCGGCCCATGGCTCTCCCGCTAGCGCCACGCGGGGGTCCCTTCCCGGAGGACGTCTTGATCGGGCATCCATGCCCTCCCTGCGACTCCATCCCCCTCGCGCCGCCATCCTTGGCGGCTAAACCCGCTCGGGGCATAGGCCTCCGTCCAGGGACCCCCGCTTAGGCGTACGCCGGTGAGCGCGGGGCCTTGGTGTGTGACCCCCCAAACCCTTTGCGAGTCCGATCGAAGATCCAATTCCCGGGTGTCACAACACCCGCGGTGAGGGGGATTATTCCCGAAACCACGGATGTTCCTGAGGTGCTGGCATGCAATTCATCAGGGCTCGCCCCTTCCAACTCTCTCGCTACCTAGGTTTCGGTCCGGGAAGGGTGCCCCAGCGTGGCGCCAGCCGGGGAGCAACGGGCCGACCCTGCGATGACTCCACCCGCCCCAACGACCCCCTCCCCGGACCGAAAGACTGCGGGGCATCGACAGCCCATCCCTCGTCGCACCAACGAAAAAGGGCGGCTCCCTTGCGGGGGCCGCCCTTTTCGTTGGTGCCTGTCTCGACGCGGATTACTTGAAGAGCGCCTTGACGTATTCGCGGTTGAGGTGCGCGATGAACTGGACGTCGACGCCCTTGGGGCAGGCTGCCTGGCACTCGTAGTGGTTGGAGCAGTTGCCGAAGCCGCAATCCTGGAGCGCCTGGAGCATGGCCTTGACGCGTTCGGGCGCCTCGACCTGTCCCTGCGGCAGCGATGCGAGCTGGGCGACCTTGGCGGCGGTGAAGAGCATCGCCGAGCCGTTGGGGCATGCGGCGACGCAGGCGCCGCAGCCGATGCACTCGGCCGCGTCCATCGCGTATTCGGCGATCGGCTTGGGAATCGGAGGGACGTTGGCGTCGGGTACGCCGCCGGTATGCACCGACGTGTATCCGCCCGCCTGGATGATCTTCTCGAGCCCTTCGCGGTCGACGATGAGGTCCTTGACGATCGGGAACGCCTTGGCGCGCCACGGCTCGATGTAGATCGTGTCGCCGTTCTTGAACTTTCGCATGTGGAGCTGGCAGACGGTGGTGCGCTCCTGCCCGCCGTGGGGAACGCCGTTGATGACCTGGGAGCACATGCCGCAGATTCCCTCGCGGCAGTCGTGGTCGAACACGATCGGTTCCTTGCCCGCGTGGATCAGGTCTTCGTTGACGACATCGAGCATCTCGAGGAACGAGTGGTGCTCGGTGATCCCCTTGGCGATGTAGGTCTCCATCCGCCCCGGAGCGTCTGCGTTGGGCTGCCGCCAGACGATGAGCGTGAGCGTCATCGTGCCGTGCGCGCCGTGGTCGTCGTGACCGTGGCCGCCCGCCTGGGGAGCCTCGGTGGTGCCGTGTGCGGAATGATCGTTATGGCCGCTCATTATTTGTAGCTCCTTACCGCAAGGTGGATGTTGTCGAACTTAAGCGGTTCCTTGTGGAGTTCGGGCTCCTTGTCATTTCCCTTGAACTCCCACGCGCCG
>JANXQJ010000197.1 GCA_025356865.1 Deltaproteobacteria bacterium
ATCCGGTCACGCAGACCGGGGAACAGGGGGGTGAATGATTATGAAAAGGGGGGGGTGAATAAATCTGAAAACCGACATTCCCCCCCCCCTCCCCGAATATCCTTCATTGAGCAGTTCTGTTAACCGGCGCCGAAAGTTGACCCATATCGGAATTCCATCACGACTCATCGTGTCGTCCGGATATCGCCGCTGCCTGCGCTCGGCGCCCATCAGTGAGAAAACGGAGCCGCAACTAAAGGAGGGAAGATGATGTCATAAGTGGTATCATCAGGGACGATGACGCAAAAAGACAAACTCATCGAGAAAGCCCGGAACAACCCGGCCGGCATCCGCTTCCGGGAACTGTGCCTTCTGGCCGAGCATGTGGGCTTCCTAAAGCGCGACGGGAAGGGCTCGCACGTCGTCTACGAAAAAGAAGGCGTGGTGGAGATGCTGACGTTCCAGGAGCGCAAGGGGATGGCGAAGGCGTACCAGGTCAAGCGACTGCTCGCCGCCATCGAGAAATACCGCCTTGGAGAGGAAAAATGAAATACGCGATCATGGTCGCCTACAGCGACGAGGACGAAGGGTACATCGCCACGGTTCCGGAACTGCCGGGCTGCTCCGCGTTCGGAGACTCGGAGGAAGAGGCGATCCGGGAAGTGAAGATCGCGGCGTTGCTGTGGCTGTCGGCCGCAAGGAAGGTGAAACGTTCGATCCCCGAGCCGATCGTCGAGAAGAAATTCAAGAGCCGATTCCCGCTGCGCATCCCGGAGGACACCCGCCGGCGCCTGGAGCTGGAAGCGAAACGGCAAGGCGTCTCGCTGAATCAACTGATTCTGCACCGCATCGTCTGAGCCCGCGAGGCCGCACCAATAGCGGCTTCGCTGGCATCGTCCTTCCTGCTGCGAGACTACGGCCCGAATCTCGGACGGCCGACGGTGGATACGCTGAAGGGGTCGGCCTACGCCAACATGAAGGAGCTTCGACCGGGAGGGAGAGGTCTGGCGTGTGGCTTTCGCCTTCGATCCCAAGCGCAAAGCGGTCCTGCTGGTCGGCGGAGACAAGGCCGGGACTGATCAGAAACGGTTTTACAAGAAACTCATCGGCACTGCCGATGGACGCCTCGAAAGGCACCTTGCTTCTCTGAGTGCCGACCGGGGCGGTCGCAAGGGGAAGGAGACGGGTCATGGCAAGAAATCTTGAACAGGTGCTCTCGAAGCTGCCCCGCAAGCGCCGTGAGAAGATCGAGCGTCGGGCGGCGGAGCTTGCAACCCTGAAGGATCTGCGGCAGGCAGTGGAGTTGACCCAGGAAGAACTGGCCGCCTCGCTCGGCGTCGGGCAGGACACCATATCGCGCCTCGAAAAAAGGACCGACATGCTGATCTCGACTCTGAAGCGTTACGTCCAGGCGATGGGGGGCCAGCTTGATCTGGTCGCCCGGTTCCCCAACCGCCCCGAGGTGATCATCGAGCGGATCGCTGAACCGGCGAAGGTCCGCCGTTCCGGGCTCCGTAAGCCCACTCGCGGGAAAAAGACGGCGTCGGTGGTGCCCGCCTAAAATCGATCGGGGGGTGTGCTTCGTCAACATCCCCCGTTTTCCTCGCAATAGTCGGCCGCCGGCGTCGCGTCGCAGCTAAAGGAAAAGCTCTCCCTCCCTCGTTCGCCAAGTCCTTGCGCTTGTCCGGTTCCGTTACGCTTGATATGCTCCCGCTGAACTGCGGTTGTTTAAGTGGGGTGGTATGCGCAAGCCTGTGCGTTCCGAAAAACCGCGTCAGGGGGGTCTTTGACATGCCCGGCCGCCTTGCGTCGGGGAAAATCCGGACCCAACCGAAGGAATGCACTAGGAAAAATGCCTGTTGGTACGACGGGTCCGCGTCGGGTCCATCATAAGACGGACAACACGCAGACCGTGGTCTGGCGGGTCGAAACAAATCCCTTCGGGAACGAGATCGGGACTTCAATCAAGACCGTCGAGAACAATCTGAGGTTCCCCGGACAGTACCTGGACGTGTCGCCGATCCCGTCCTCGCTATAGAAAACGGCCGTTGTAGTACAACACGGCCATCCAAAATCGTCTAACATGCTGATAAAACAGGAGTCATGCGCAGAGGGGTGTCAAACTTCGGCGGCAATATTCGACGCCGATTCACACTTGGGCGAATCGTTTTCCGCCGGACGCCATCCAAAGGGCGAATGAATCGAAGGAGGCCTTGAGATGAAACGATTCGCATCCGCCGTACTTCTCTCGTTGCTGCTGCCGGCCGTGTCGTTCGCCGGTTGGGATTTCGATCCCAGGTTGTCCGCAATCCGCTTCAAGACCACTACCTACCTGGTGAATTCCGTCAACGGCGGGTTCGATACCTTCTCCGGAAAGGTCGTTTTCGATGACCAGGACGTCACGAAGTCGACCGCCGAGATCACCATCGACGTCGCCTCGCTCCACTCGGGAATCGGCTTGCGGGACAAGGACCTGCGCGGAGGCGGTTTCTTCGACGTCGCGAAGTTCCCGACGGCGGTGTTCAAGTCCAAGAAGGTCGAGAAGGTTTCGGAAGGGAAGCTGAACGTGACCGGCGACCTGACGTTGCACGGCGTGACCCGGGAAGTGGTGCTGGACGTTACGGGGCCGTCGGCGATCAGGCGGGGGGCCGACGGGAAGGATCACGTCGGCGGCAAGGCCACGACGACGATCAGCCGGAAGATGTTCGGGATGGGCGGTGTGATCGGGAGCGACGAGGTCGAGATATCGATCGACGTCAACCTGGTTCGGGCCGATGGCTCCGGATGAACGCGGCAAGGGTCGCGATCGACTGAAGCACCTGCCGGCTGGTTTCCTGGGCGTCGATCCTGACGTTGTATTTCCGCTGTACCGCGACCACGATCTCGACCGCGTCGAGTGAATCCAGCGCGAACGTCGATTCGGGCCCGATCAGCGGTTCGTCGAACGAGAGCCCGGTCGGCAGCGGTTCGGTCACCCGGCACGTTTCCGCCACCAGTCGGAACAGTTCTTCCTCGAGCCCGTCATCCATTGTCCGCTCCTCGAATCGCAATCCTTGAAACGACCACCGTCACGGCGAAAAACGCCAGCAGCCGGAGAATATCCGCCCCGGCCGCCTGAACGCCGCCGCCCCGCACGAACACATCCTGAAAACCGTTCAATCCCCACGCAAGCGGCGAGAGCCCGCTGATCTGCTGCATGAAGCGGGGCATGACGTAGACGGGCACCATGATCCCGCCCAGCGCCGCCGCGATGACGATCGAAACCGCCCCGAACATCGACGCCTGCTCGTAGCTGCGTGACAGGGTGCCGACCATTATGCCATAGCCCGCCGCCGCCAGCGCCGCCGCCAGGGCGATCGGGACGACGGTCAGGAACTCGGGGCCCGGAACGAGGCCGGAGGTGCCCAGCAGCGGCAGCACCCAGCTTCCGACCGCGAGCATCAGGGCGAACTGGACCATGCAGACCAGGACGTAGGCGGCGATCTTGCCTGCCAGCAGGCCGGTCGGGGAGACCGGCATGGCCATCAGCTTCCGGTAAGTGCCGCTCTGCCGCTCGCGGATGAGCGACCCCGAAAGGGGGACGACGATGAAGAACATGCCGAAGAGCGTCCAGGCCGGGACGTTGTGCTGGGCGGCGGTGGGTCGCTTGAGGAATCGGCTTCCGCCCTGGGCGACCGTCTCGGTCAGCTTGAGCACGGGGCCGGTGGCCATCTCGAACCGGATATCGGGGAGGGCGATCGCGCCGGACATCCCCGGCCAGGTCGGGAGCGACTCGCCGACGATTTTTTTCAGTTCGGCGGGGAGCGTCTCCGAAAACGCGGCGCCCCGTTCGGTCATCTCGATCCCCAGCAGCACCTGCCGGAGGGCGTTGACCACCGCCGTGCGGAACGCGCCCTGGACCGCGGGGTCGAAATGAACGGCCAACGCGTTGTCGGTGGGAGGGGCTATTCGAGCCGCCGGGCGTTTGCCCTTCGTCGAGAGCGAGTCCGCCGCCTGTATCCGCAGGCGGCTTCTGAGTGCCTCCCCGCTCCCTTTCGGGATGACGACGCAGAACTGGAAGTCGCCCCGGGCGACCGCCTTGCGGGCGCCGGCTTCGGTCAGCGCGGTTCCTCGGAGATTCGTTACCAGCTCTAGGCCGCCGGCGTCGCGAAGCCGTTTCTGGATCGCCTGCCCCAGGAAGCCGTTGTCGCTGTCGGCGAAGAGCACCTTGATCGGTGCTTCGCCGGTCGCCTGCATGACGGAGTCCTGGACCAGCGAGAGGATCAGGACGAGCGCCATCGGCATGACGAGGAGCACCATCAGCCCGGCCCGGTCGCGCCGCAGCTCGAGCAGTTCCTTGAGGATCGTCGCGATGATCGACCGCAAAAGGGACATGGCTAGGACCAGGATGCCGGGATGCGAGATGGGATATTGGTCCTGGTCATGTCCCTTAATCCCGAAGCTGCTTGCCGGTCAGCCGCAGGAAGAGCTGTTCGAGGTTGGCGCAATCTTCCGCCCTCCCGACCAGGTCGGCGGGCGCCCCTTCGGCGACGATCCGCCCCCGGTCCATCACCGCGACGCGGTCGCAGAGCTGCTCGGCTTCTTCCATGTAGTGCGTGGTGTAGACGATGGTCGTCCCCGCGTCACGCAATGCGGTCAGGTTTTCGAGGATCGTGTTGCGCGACTGGGCGTCGATCCCGACCGTCGGTTCGTCTAGGAAGAGGAGTCGCGGGGCGTGGAGGATCGCGGCAGCGAGGTTGGCCCGCCGCTTCATCCCGCCCGAAAAGGTATCGACCCGCTTGTCGCCGCTGTTCTCGAGCCCGGCCAGCGCCAGGCATTCGTCGATGCGCCGGGAAAGCGGCGGGCCCGACAGCCCGTAGAGTCTTCCGAAGTAGCGGAGGTTCTCGCGGGCCGTGAGCGTCGCGTAGAGGGCGATTTCCTGGGGCGCCAGCCCGAACAGCGCGCGCGCTTCGGAAGGGTGTTTCGCGATGTCTTGCGAACAGAGCAAGACGGATCCGGCGGTCGGCGGGAGCAGCGTGCAGATGATCGAGATGGCCGTGGTCTTTCCTGCGCCGTTGGGACCGAGGAGACCGAAGATCTCGCCCTCGCGGACGGTGAAGGAGAGCCCGTCGACCGCCGGAGTCTCGGAGCCCTTGTAGCACTTGACCAGTTGCCGAACCTCGAGGACCGGCGGCGCGTTCAACGGGATATGGGCTCTCTCCATCTTCTTTTCAGGCCTGTTTCGAGAGGTCTCGGAACAGCGCGTCTTCGAGGTCGGCGCAGTCTCGCAGGATGCGGGCGAGGTCTGCGAAATCATCGTGCTCCCCGGGTCGTCCCTTGCAATGCCGGGCCCCGGCCACGGCGAAATCGCGCCACCGGTCGCCGACCGCGGTCATCCGCCCGGAAAGGTCGGCGAGTTGCCCGTTGCCGAGGAGACCGGCCGCCTCCTGCAGGAAGGCGGCGTAGATGAACCGGAACCCCCCCCCGCCGGTGCCGATCTCTTCCTGCATCCGGATCACGTTGCCGAGGTACAGGATCGACTTGCGGTCGCCGAGTCGCGCCGGCCATTTCTCGACCTGCCCTGCCAGAAGGCGGATGCCGCGGACGCCGAAGAGCGGGACCGGGATGCGGACCATCACCCGGCAGACTTCGCGGATCGCCTCGCGGATCGGGGATGCAAGGTCGATATTCGCCGGGACGCGGGCGAGGTGGTAGATTCTGCCCCTGGGCGCGAGCGCCCCCTTGGCGAAACGGGCCCGTTCGAGATCGGCCGCCGGGCAGAGGACGGGTTCCCCGAGCACCGGGTCGCTGATCCGGTAGTCGTCTCCTGCTTTCCCGAAGACGACCAGGTTGTGGGCGTTGAAGTGGAACCGGAGCGCGGGGGGGAAATAGGGGAGCCAGAAGACGCCGGTTTGCGCGCCCACGGCGATTCCCGCGGCCAGCAACCGGTCGAGTTCGGCCATCCCCTGCGGTTCGCTCCGGAAGGTGCGGCTCTCGACGCCGATGCCGAGACGTTTCGTCACGCGGTTGAAGATGCCGCCGGGCGCGATCCGGAAGGTGGTCAGCGGAAGGTGGTTGACGCGGATGAACGGCAGATAGGCGAAAAAAAGGCCCGACCCGATCCCGAACGTCATGGCTTCGGAAAGGGGGAGCCCGTGGTGGGTGAGCAGGTTGGCGGTGACGCCGCTCTCGCAGTGGGCCGACTGGCGGTGCGGGAAGATGCCTCTCACCGGGCGTCTCCGGGGCCGGGCGGAACCGGCTGCTCCGGGCCCGGACAGGCCTTCAGCGCCTCGGGGGTGATCTTGAAGAGGGTGGCGTACCGTTGCACCCGTACGGGCGAGAGCCGGTTGAAAGGCCCCGGTTTCATGTGGCGCCGTACCTGCCAGGCGAAGAGGCCGACGTATCCGGCGAGAAGGCGGGCGTCCATCTGCCGGCGCGCCATGTGCCAGGCGAGCGGACTCAGTTCGCCGGCGGCGACCCGGGCCCGGATGGCGGAGACTTCGGCTTCGATCGCTTCCCACGCCTGGATGTTGGCGAGGTTGGCGGGTTCCCAGCCGGCGCTTTCGGCCAGGACGTACCGGCCCGATTCGTCGATGGCGTAGCAGACTTCCTTCTGGCCGTCGAAAAGCGCGGCATCCTGGGGAACTTCGGTTTTCCGCATTCAGGCCGGCTGCCGGATGCGGCCCAGCATGACCAGGGCGTGGCCGTCGTCATCGTCGAGGGTGAGGATGCCGGCCGGTCCGGGGCCAAGCGGAGTGCCCCCCGGCACGACGGTGGCCGGAAAATCGCACGACGATCCGCCGGGCGTCGCAAAGACGGATCCGGACCGAAGGGCGAGGGCGGTCGAGGCGATGTCGAATGCGGGCCCGGGCGGCATGCTGCCGTAAAGCGGCGTGTAGCAGGCGATCCGGCTGCCGGCCGCGGCCGCGGCGTACCGGGCGGCGGTTTCGGGGACCCCGTCGGCGCCGAGCACGAGCAACCCGACGGGCGGTGCCAGGGGGCGGGGCGGAAGTTTGCGGCCGACGGTCACCGAATCGAGGGTGCAGTATCCCGGTGCGTCCGCGTCCTGGGCTCGCGAGAGGAGCAGGAATGCGGCCCCTTCGCCTGGAACAGCCGTTTCCGCACCGGTGTGGAGCGGCGAGGGGATGCCTGCGAAATGCGCGTGCTGCCGGTGCCAGTAGTGACCCGTCAATCGGGACAGTTCGTCGACCGCACCGAACAGGACGCGTTCGACGCGGCCTTCGAGCAGCCACTGCCGGGCGGCCAGCAGCGCGGACGGAACGGAGAGGTGAAACTGGGTGACGGTGAGGCTGGGTCCGGTCGCCCCGAGCAGGATCGAGATATTGGCCGCCGCCGAGTTGTGGACCGAGTTGGCGAAATGGGTCGGCGAGGCGCAGATGTCGCCATCGTTGATGAACGAATCCTGAAACGCGAAGGTGATCCCCGTGGCGCCGTGGCCGCTGGCGATGACGACGCCCAGTCCGGCGCGCTCGGCCTCGGGAAGGCCGGCGTCTGCCAGCGCGAGGTGGGCGCCGAGCAGCGCGAGGCGTGAGAAATGGTCGACGCGCCGCAGCGTGCGCAGGGGGATGAAATCCTTGAGGGGCGTGGTGTCGCTCATGAAGGCGGGGATCTCGACGGGGCCGTCCGGCATGGGCAACGTCATCCTTCCGGGGCGCACTTCGCCGCCGCGGAGCGCCTGCTCCAGCGCCGCGACGCCGCACCCGAAGCCGCCGGCGACTCCGACCCCCCCGATGACGATCCGGGAATCGCGGCCGATCAAGGCGTTTCTCCCCGGCCGAGGATCAGGGCGGCGTTGTTGCCGCCGAAGGCGAGCGATTCGGACAAGGCGATCGTTCCGGCGACCTTCGTGACTTCCCGGACCGGCGTCGCGATCAGGTCGGGGTCGGGGGTCGAAAAACCGGCGTTGCCGGGAATTTCGCCGCGCTCGAGGCACGCCGCCGTGAAGACCGCCTCGATGGCGCCCGCCGCGCCCAGCGTGTGGCCGGTGTATCCCTTGGTGGAAAGGTAGGGAACGCCGGGCAGCATTTCGCGGAGGACGCGGCTTTCGACCTTGTCGTTCTCGGGAGTCCCGGTGCCGTGCGCGTTGACGAACGCCAGGTCGGATGCCGATACGCCGGCGGTCGAGAACCCCTCGGCGATGGCTCGGCGAAGTCCGGCGCCGTCGGGGTGGGGCGCAGTCAGGTGGTGGGCGTCGCACGCGGAGCCGTAGCCGAGGACGAAGGCGCGTGCTTTCCGGTTCCGCCGTGCTCGGACGCTTTCCGATTCGAGGACGAGCATCCCGGCCCCTTCGCCGAGGTTGAGTCCCTTGCGGTTGCGGTCGAACGGCTTGCAGGGCGAATCGTCGGTGATCATCAGCGCGATGAAGCCGATATAGGTGATCCGGGCCAGCTCGTCGGCCCCGCCCGCAATGGCGACGTCGCAGAGGCCAGACCGGATCCAGGAGGCGGCGACCGCGACCGCGTCGGTCCCTGAGGAGCAGGCGTTGACCACCGTCTGGCACGGTCCGGACAGGCCGAATTCGCGGGCGATGACGGCGGCCGGGTTGCTTCGCTGGATCTGGACGATCGGGGCCATGTCGGGATTGGCTCCTGCGTGCGCCTGTCTGCAGAACGTCTCGTTGCTCATGGCGCAGCCGATGGTGGTGCCGACGCAGACGCCGACGCGCAGCGGCGCGAGCGTCTGCCGGTCGAGACCGGCGTCGGAGAGCGCTTCGCGCACCGCATGCAGCCCGAGCGCGCTGGTGCGCAGCATCGCGGGATCCTCGGGGAATCCCGGGACTTCGAAAACGGGGTAGCGGATCGGATGGTTGCTCTTGAAGCGGACGGGGGGCGCCGGTGCGCGCGCTCCGCTGAAGATCGAGGTCATGCAGTCGCCCAGGTTCTGTCCGGCGGCGCAGATGCACCCCATGCCGGTGATGGCGACGGGGGGCATCACCCGTTCAGGCGCCCGTCGATGTAGGCCGAAAGGGCGCGGACCGACTGGAACGCGGTGCGGCCTTCGTCCATGTCCTTGATCTCGAGGCCGAAATGTTTCTGGATCAGGACCACGAGTTCGACGGCGTCGAGCGAGTCGAGGCCCAGCCCCTCGCCGAACAGCGGGGCGTCGTCGTCGATATCGGCCGGGGTCAGTTCTTCGAGGTTCAGTTCTTCGACGAGAATTTTTTTAAGCTTTTCGGTGGTGGTCATCGTTTCGGCTCCATATATTCCCACATATTGAAAAAATTGAAGAACTGGTAGGGATGTTCAGCCACGAAAGCTTCGAGCGCAACGGCGAACTGCGCGGCGAAGGGGTGGAAACTTTCGGGCGATTTCCCGGAAATGCCGGGCACCCGAATGATTTTCGCGACCTGCAGTGCGTAGCTGCCGGGCCCGGATTTGTAGGGAAATATCACGGCTACGGGCGCTCCGGTGGCCGACGCGAGCTTGTATGGGCTGAAAGGGAGTCGAACGGCGCTGCCGAGGAAGTCGACGGCGACCGTGCTGCCATCGCCTCCCATGACCCGGTCTCCCATGATACAGAGGACTTCCCCCCGTTTCAAGCGTTGCAGCATCTCGAGGGTGCCGCCCAGGAAGCCGGCGGGGTCTATGGTCGCATAGGGCGCGGGTCCCGCGCCGTGCTCGAAGAAATGGCGGTCGACGTCGCCTTCCTCCCGGTGGATCAGCAGACTGATCGGCGGGCCGAGCGCTCCGAGGCTCGACATCGCGACCTGCCAGCACCCGACGTGCGCGGTGACGAGGATCAGCCCGCGTCCCTCGGCCAGCAAGGCCTGCAACTGCTTCCGGCCGCTGAGGCTGATCTTGAACTCCCCGGGTCCCAGGATGCCGAGCACCGCCCGGTCGACCAGGATCTTCCCCATCTCGAAGCTGATCCGGAAGGTGTCGAGGAGGCGGGCAAGGCCGGGGCGCCCGGGGAATCGGCGCGTCAGGTAGTGTCGGGACCGTTCCCGGATCGAGGGACGGAACAAGACGTAATAAAGCGCGACGAAGAAGAGCATCGCGTACGCGGAGCGGCGTCCTCCGATCCGGATCAGCGAATAGAAAAACCGGTGCTGCCACGGCGCGCCGATGCTGCGGCTGCTCCAGTTTTTCGGTTGTCCGCCTGGCGATGATGGGGGCGATCGATGCATCACGTCATCACTAGAAGCGCGGGCAGATCGCGCACGGTTCGGGGGGCGGCAGGGAAACCATTCGAAGCCGGTGCCCCGTCATCGCGGCGCCGTTCCAGATGTCGGCGAAGGGGGAGTCGAGCAGGTTGCCGGCGGACTCGTCCGGGCGGCAGTCGCAGATCGTGACGGTCCCGTCGACGGCGACGGGGATCGTCTGCCACGGGGAGAAGCAATACCGTTGCCGGGCCGACCGGTTGTAGAGGCGGGCGGGCGGGAGGAGCAGGTGTTCCCGGTACCGTTCGGGTTGGGCGAACTCCTCGAGCCCGCTGACCGAGAGGACGGGCAACTTCAGCTCGAACGCCCTGCGGACCGCGCCGTGGACGCTTTTCTTCAGGGCTTCGCAGCCGTTATTCCAGAGCGTGTGCGACAGGTTCCCGGGAAAATTGAGGTCGGAGAGCATCAGCACGTCGACCCCGAGCGTGGCGACCGTTTCGACCAGTGATTCGAGAAACGGCGCCGTTTCGATCGAGACGGCGGAAAAGACGGCCGTTCCGACGGGGCGCGTGCCCCGGGCGATTTCACCGAACGCCCGGATGTGGTCGAGCACCGTGTCGACCGCCGTGCCGGGGCGCACCCGGGCGGCCGTTTCGGGAGAGACGGCGTCGAGGCTGAAGGCGACCGCATCGAGCCCGGCGTCGATCAGGCGACGGGAGATCTCCGGGGTCAGCGCCATCGCGTTCGTGGCGAGGGCGACCCGGCGTCCGCGCCCGGACGCCGTGGCGACCATCGAGGCGACGTCGGGGTGCAGGAGCGGTTCACCGAGCCCGACGAGCGTGATCCGGTATGCGTGCGGCAGCAAATCGAGGATCCGCCCGAACCGTTCCGGGGGCATCTCCGCATCGGGCCGGCTTGAAGGGGTGCGGGCGCAGAACGGGCAGCGGAGGTTGCAGCGGGTCGTGATCTCGATGTTGGCGAATACCGGCTCGGTGTGAAACTCGGGGGTGAGATCCGGCGTGCGTCCGGTCAAGAGGGCGCAACTCGGGGAACCTGCGAGGTGCCGCGCTGAAAAAGGGGATTGCGCCAGGAATCGGGCCACCTCGGGCTCGGCGATTGCGAGTCTTGCGACGGCGTCGGTTTCCTCGGGCGTGGCCGGGTGTGCCGCGTCGGCGATCGCCCGTGTCACCGCGTCGAGGGCGAAGGCGCCGCCCGCCCCGCGAAACAGGTCGTGTCCCGCACCCGGGACCAGGACGGTGCGCACCGGTCCGGCGAACCGGTTCCGCCAGGCGTCGACTTCCCCGGCCGGGACCAGGGCGTCGGCCTCTCCGTGGAGCAGAAGCACCGGGTACGGACGATCGACCGGGCGAAGGCCGGTCTCGTTGACGAGCGAGACCATCCGCGCGACCGAGGTCAGCGAGACGGTTTCCGCGTCCGCCGATTGGCGGTTCCAGCGCGAGAGACTTTCGCCGTCGACCCGGTTGGGGGCCGAAGCCAGGACAAGCAGGCGCGGTTCGAGCCCGTGCCGGGCAACGGCGGCGAGCGCCAGCGTCCCGCCGGTGGAGTGGCCGACGAGCACCAGGTCGCGCCCTTCCGCCCGGAACCTTTCGGCGGCTTCGGCGATCGCCGAGAGGAACGCGTCGGTCTCGAACGTCGGCGCCCCGGAACCGTCGTGGCCCGGCAGGCGGATCGCGACGACCGGAGGCGAGGCGAAACCGGCGCGCACCCGGTCGGGGAGCGCGCCGAAATCGTCCGGCGAACCGGTGAAGCCGTGCACGAGGACGACGCCGGCGGCCGCTGACGTCAGGGACATGGTCTTTCGAGGGCGGCGGTCAGGGTGGCGACGCCGTCGTAACCGCGGATCGTTTCCCGGGCCGCGGCCAGGGAGCCGAACGTCTTCGGGTCGGCGATCAGTCTTCCGACGGCGTCGTGCAGGTCGGCGTCGGTCATCCGGTTGAATTCGTCGATGTACACGGACGGGTTCCCGATGAACGGCTGCGGGTTTCCGAGCCGGCCGCCGCACCCGATCCGCTCGAGGCAGAGGGCGTTGTGCGCCTGTTCGGGCTGGAACGGCAGCACCAGGACGGGGACGCCGTGGGCGAGCGCCTCGAACACGGTCATCTGCCCGCCGTGGCATACGGCCAGTGCGGCGTGGGGGAAGAGCCGGTGCAGCGGCGCGAAGCGGCAACAGGTGACGCGCGGGTCGCCGGCCATCACGCCGAGCAGTTCGTCCTGCCCGCCCGCCGCCAGCAGGACGCGGAACCCGAGTTCGAGCAGCATGCCGACGATCCGCCGCGCCGCGCCGACGCTGGTCACGCAGGTGCCGAACGTGACGACCGCCAGCGGGAGAGCTCCGTCGGTGACCCGGTCGAAATCGAGCGGGTCGTGGGGCCACGCCTCCCAGGGGATCGGGCCGACGTGGACTGCGTCGCACCCCTCGGCGAGCGGCGAGAATTCGGGAAAGTCCCACAGGAAGGTGCGGTCGCCCTTGAGCATTGTCCGGATATCGGGGACGGGGTCGAGCCCGAGTTCCCCGAGCGCGACGCTCGCCCTTGCAGCTGCGAACCGGTAGAAACTGTCGAGGTAGTAGCGCTGCTCGCCGATCCGCGGATCACCGGGCGAGAACCCGAGCACGTCGCCCGACTCGGGGAGCATGCAACCGCACGTCAGCGAGTCGAAGGGGACGCCGGCCAGCCGCGCGGACGCCTTGAGCGTGAAGCGGAAAACGCCCACCGCCCGGTCGGGGCGAAATCGGGTCAGCAGGTCGGCCTCGGCCCGGATGACATCGAGGATCCGCTGCGGCTTTCGGAACCATTCGACCGTGGGGAAACCGGCCTCGTCCTGTTCCTGGATGTCGGGAAGGACGTGGCAGGCGACCCCCGCGCTTTCGACGAAGCGGGCGTTCCGGTTGCTGACGGCGAGGAGCACCTCGTGCCCCCGGGCGGAAAGCGACGCCTCGATCGCCAGGCACTTGGCGACGTGGGAGAGCGAGTTGTTCTCGGGAACGAGCAGGAATCTCACGGGGGATCCGGCGTCCCTTCGTCCATGAGCCGCCGGTTGACGCGGGTGAACCGGACGAAGTCGCCCGCGCTGCGCAGGAACCGGAGCCAACTGTCGGGCGATTTCCAGAGCATGGCGACGTAGCCCATCAGGACCTTGGGGCGCTGGAAATGGGACCGGTAGAAATCCTGGAAGAGCGCTTCGAGCCGCTCGGCCGTCATCCCGGTCGTGACGAACTGGAAGTGCATGCAGTCCATCTTGTCCCAGTCCTCGTCGAACGTGCCCAACTCGTGGATCTTCTCGTAGATCGGCGATCCGGGAAACGGCGTGAACTTGGCCAGGTTGAAGTCGTCGATCGGGAGCGAGAAGACGTACTCCTTGCTGTGCCGGATGGTCTCCTCGGTTTCGCCCGGCAGCCCGATCATCAGGAGCCCCTTGGTGCGGATGCCCGCCTGCTTGATCATCCGGATCTTTTCGGCCAGCTGGCCGAGGTCGGGATTCTGACGGTGCTGCGCGAGGAGCGCCTCGTCGCCGGTCTCGATCCCGAGACTCATCATCCAGCAACCGGCCTGCTTCATCCGGCGGACCAGCCCGGGGTCGATGTGCTCGGCCCGGACGGCGCAGTTGAAGGTCATGCCGAGCGGCCGGTCGATCATCATCCCGGTGAACGCCTCGACCCGTTTCCGGTTGAAGGTGAACTGGTCGTCGTAGAAGTTGATGTGGCGGATGCCGAACCGCTCGCGCAGGTACCGGACGTGCTCGTAGAGATATTCGGCCGAGTTGAAGCGGAAGGTGCGGCGAAAGACCGACCGGTCGCAGTAACTGCAGGCGTAGGGGCAGCCGCGGCTCGAGATGCAGCTCGTGTTGGGCGTCCGCGGGTAATTGAAGATGGGCAGCATGTACGAGGCGGGAAAGCCGGCCAGTTTCTCGTAGGCCGGAAATGGGAGCGAGTCGAGCTCGACGCCCCGGTCGCGGTAACCGGTGAAGCGCGGCGTGCCGTCGCCGGGATCCCGGTGGATGATCCCCTTGATGCCGGACGGATCCTGCCCGTCTGTTTCGGCGAGCTCGGCCAGTGCCTCTTCCCCTTCGCCGACCACGGCAAAGTCCATCGCGGGGTAATCCGCGAAGAGCTGTTCCCGGAGGGCGGAGACGTGCGGACCGCCGAAGACGGACCGGATGCCGGGAAGCGCCTGTTTCGCCAGGAGCGCGATGCGAATCGCGTCGTGGAAACTCGACGTCGTGCAACTGAGGCCGATGAGGGCGGGCTTCCGGTCGAGGAGCAGGTCGCGGATCACCCGGTCGGAATCGGGGCGGGCGTAGCAGTCGACGATATCGGCGCCGATCCCGCGCTGCTCGAGGTAGGCCGCCATGCTCGCGAGACCCAGCGGCGGCATGATGTTGGCGAGGCGCGAGATGTCCGTGCCCGCGGCGGCGGCGCCGTATCCGAGCGGGTGGACCAGCAGGACCTGTTTCCGCTTCGTCATGGCCGGCGGCTCACTCGCCGGCTTGCGCCGGCTCCTTCGGGAACTGGATCAGCGTGTCCCAGAGCAGCCCCTTGTATCCGAAGCGGTGCATGACGTCGCGTTTGAGCTGCCCCTCGGAAGGCGGGAAGACGCGGTGGCGCCGCCCGCCGAAAGAGGCCTTGATCCGGGCGTTCATGGCGTCCGCGTCGATGCCGGGGGAGAGGTAGTATTTCGGGCTGTCGAGCGACGCCTCCCCGGTGATGAATCCTTCGCGGACCGCGCGCGTGAAAAGCGCGGTTCCCGGCAGGATGCTGATGCCGGAGAAGGCGAACACCACGGTGTGCTCGAGCTGTTCGAGATTGGCGAGTCCTTCGTTGACGGTGTCGTCGGTTTCACCGGGGCCGCCGAACATCACGAAGTGCGCACAGGGGATCCGCTCGGCGACGAAGGCGCGGTTGGCGTCGAGTGCCTCGGCGAACGTGAAGCCCTTGCCCTGCCCCCGGAGCGTGGCGTCGCAGGCGGCGTCGGTGCCCAGCTCGGCCGCGTAGAGTCCGGCCCGCTTGAGCAGGGAAAGCTGCTCCCGGCGGATGCCCTGCGGGCGGATGTAACAGCTCCAGCGGACGGAAATCCCGCGCCGCAGGATCTCCTCGGCGACGAGCAGGAAATGGCCGCCGTCGTCGTTGAACACCGAGTCGGTGAAGAAGAAGTGGTCGACCCCGAAATCGGCCCGGGCCCGCTCGAGGTCGTCGGCCACCGCGCCCGGCTCGCGGCAGCGCCACCGGTTTCCCTCGAGGGACGGGTAGCTGCAGTAGACGCAGCCGTGCGGGCACCCGCGCTTGGTCTGCAGGTTGATCATCCCGCTCTGCCCGACGTAAAAATCGACCAGCGGTCTCGAAAAGAGCGGCGACGCCATCTCGTCCCCGGCCAGCAGCCGGTCGCCCCAAAGGAGCGCGGGCGCTTCCTTTCCTTCGGAGAGGTCGCGGATCAGGTCGCAGACCGGCCGTTCGCCCTCGCCGACGATCCCGTGGTCGGCCCCCGTGAAAGCGAGAATCCGCTCGGGCATGATCGAGAAGGCGGGGCCGCCGACGATGACCGGCGCGGCGGTGCATTCCCGGACGACGCCGACGAGCCGCTTGACGATCGCCTGGTAGCCGACGGCTTTCAGCGAGTCGCAGTTGTCGAGATTGCGCATCGAGAGGCCGACGAAATCGGGGGCGAAGGCGGAGATCTTTTCGCGAAGCAGCGACTCGTCCTCGCCGGAAGCGAGAAAGTCGAACTGCTCGACCGCGTGGCCGTCCGCCACGAGAGCGGCGGCAATGACCGCCAGGCCGAGCGGGTAGACCGGATACGGCTCCCGCGTGATGTTGGTGGAAACCAACAGGACCCGTTTCACGCGTTCTCTTCCTTCGGCTTGGCGAACGACCGTTTCCGGCGCAGGTTGTAGCGGTAGTAGGTGCCGTCTTCCATCTCCCGCTGGATGACCTGCTTGAAGAGGTTGCCCATCTTGATCTGGTGCCCGCCGGCCGCGTAGAAGGTGTCCCACGCGTAGTAGTAAAGATCCTGCAGCTTTTCGGGCGTCATTCGCTTCGGCTGGAACACGACCTTGTCGGCGGAATAGTTCCGCCAGTCGCTGGAGAGGAGCCGCCCTTCCTTTTCGAGCTGTGCGCGGCAGGGCGAGTGGGGAAAGGGCGTCATGATGGTGAATTCGGCCACGTCGAGCTCGATCTCGATCAGGAAGTCGACCAGTCGCTTGATGTAATCCTCGTCCTGTTCGTCGGTGCCCAGGAGGATCGTCCCCTCGACGCCGATGCCGTGGTCTTTCAGGCGCTTGACCCGGTTCCGGATCACGTCGGAGGTGTCGAACACCGCCTGGTAGACGTACCAGGCGCCGGCGTCGGCCGCCAGCTTGAGGACCTTGTCGTCGTCGAGGATCGGGTGGGAGACCCACTTTTTCTTCAAGGGCGCCATCGCCGTGAAGAGGTCGATCAGCCACTGCCGGTCCTGCGCGAGCGAGTTGTCGACGATGAAGAGCCGGTTGTTGCGGATCGCCTCCATCTCCTCGATCACGCGGTCGATCGGACGGGGGCGGAATTTCTTTCCGCCGAGAAAGCCGGTGCAGCAGGGCCAGCAGTCGAACTTGCAGCCGCGCGAGGCATGGACCAGGTCGAGCATCTGGACGCCGCGGTAGTTGTAGAGGTCGCGGGCGAGGATCTCGCGGCGCGCGGTGCCGATCAGCCCGGCCTCGGGCGGGTTGTCCATGTAGTCGTAGATCTTCTTGAGCCGCCCGGCCGCGAGGTCTTCGAGCATGGCCTCGGTTCGCCCCTCGGCTTCGCCCAGGAAGACGGCGTCCGCGTGACCGGCCACTTCCTCGGAATGGAGCATCGTCGCGATGCCGCCGAAGATGACCGGAATCCCCTTGTCGCGGTAGATGCGGGCGATCTCGAAGGCGCGCGGAAGCTGGCACGTCAGCATGGTCGAGATGCACGCCACGTCGCACGCGGCCTCGAAGTCCACCGGTTGCAGGTTCTCGTCGGTGAACGAAAGTTCGACCTCGGGCGGGATGGTTGCGGCGAAGACGACCGGTCCGTGGGGGGGGAGGTGGAACTCGGTCTGGCGGTCGAGCTTGGGCCAGCTCGGATAGATCAGCTGCATTTTCATGGTTGGCTCCCCCGGGGATGTTGGTCGGACGAGAGGCAGGTGCGGGCGATGGCGGCGAGGCCGGATGCCGGCGTCCCGTCGTGGAGAACGACGTCGTCTTCGCGGAGCGCCAACCGTGCGTAGGCGGGTCGCCCGGACGGTGCCGTGGCTTTTTCGAGCAGGAAAAAGAGCGCGCCGGGAAGCGGCGTTTCGATTCCGGGAAGCGGCGGCACGACGGGGAAGTCGCAGCAACCCGCCAGCACCGCGTCGAATTCGCCGACTGCGAGCCCTTCGAGCGCCATCCGCAGGGCGCCGAGCCCGTCGCTGCCCGCCCCTTCCGTGATGACGCCGCCCGGGCCCGTCAGCCCGAACTGGATCGCGGCCTCGCCCAGGAAGCAGTTGGCCAGCGTGTAGGCGAAGAGGGCCGGGCTTGCGAGTCCCCCGTTTTCGGGGAGCACCGTGTCGAAATAGTCGCGGTCGGTCGAGAGGGAGCCGAGTTGCGAACCGGCGAAGAGGGCGATCGGCCGCCGGGCGTCGAACCGGTCGAGCGCCGCGTCGCGGAGGGCGAAGGCGACGGCCGCCAGCCCCAGCTTCGAATATCCGGACATCCGGCCGAATCGCGGATTCGGCTCGTCGAAGACATCCTTGCGGGAAAGGGGAGGAAGCGGGCCGGGTTCCATCGCGAAGTCACGGTTCGCGCCGCCGCGACCGACGCCGTGCGTCGTGGCCCAGCCGATGCCGGTGAGGAAGGCGATGTCGCGCGTTTGCGGCATTGTCATCCCTCGCCCCGCTTCAGCACCAGGGCGGCGTTGACGCCACCGAAGCCCGAGTTGGTGGTCAGGAGATAGTCGCCGTCGACGGGTTGTGCCGACGCGCTCACGAGACCCTCGGCCCCGATTTCGGGTTCGCGGAAGCCGGCGGTCGGCGGAACCGTCCGGGCGGAAAGGGACCGGAGGCCGAGGGCCACTTCGATGCCGCCCGCGGCGCCTAGCGTGTGGCCGATCGCGCCCTTGACCGAGTGGACCGGAAGCGCGCGGCCGCCGAAAACGGTGCGGAAAGCGGTCAGTTCCATCAGGTCGTTGTAGACCGTGCCGGTCCCGTGCGCGTTGATGGCGGAGATGTCGGCGGGCGCGATTCCCGCTTTCGAGATCGCCTGAAGCGTCGCCTGGACCAGGCCGCAGCCGTCGCGCGCCGGCGCCGTGATGTGCGTCGCGTCGTTGGCCGCCCCCCATCCGGCAACCGTGCCGAGGGTCGGCATCCCTTCGCGCCGGGCGTGTTCAGGGCTCATCAGCAGAAGTGCGGCGCCCCCTTCGCCGAGCGATAATCCCGCCCGATCCCGGTCGAACGGGCGACAGCCGGCCGGATCGAGCGCCTGCAGCGCCGAGAAGCCGGAAAAAACGAATTCGCTCACGAGGTCCATGCAGACGACCAGCACCGCGTCGGCGCGGCCCGAGTGGACCAGCGCCGCCGCGCGCGCGATGGCGGCCGTCGACGAGGCGCAGGCGGCGTTGAAATTGAGGCCCGGCCGGGAAAGGCCCAGTCGGGAAGCGAGCCACTCCGCCGGAGCGGACAACGGCACGTCGGCCATCTCGCCGCCGCGGCCACGCCGGACATTTTCGAAGGTGTCGACGCACCCCTTGGTCGTGGCGGTGAGCAGGCGCGTATCGGCGGGAACGGGGCCGAGCCGCGCGAGCAACATCTCGAGCAGGGGGAACAGGCGGGAGCGTCCGCCGGCGGATTCAAGCCCGTCGATCCACGAGGCAACCTGTGCCGTGTAGCGTCCGGCGTCGAAACGGTCTGCGGATAACGGGCGTACGGCCCGCTCGCCCGCGAGCAGCCGCGCCCAGGTCGTCTCGAGGTCGGGGCCGAGACCGGTGACCACGGCGGCCCGGGTGACGACGGCCCCGTTCACGCGAGGGCTCCGGACTTCCACCGGTCGAGGAACGCCCGGTAGTAAGGCGGGGGGATCAGCAGGATCGTGTCGTCAGTCGACGAGGCGGAAGTCGTGAGCATCATCTGGACCGTGTAGCCGGTCGTCGTCACCTCCCGCGCCTCGTTGCGCAGGATGAATTCCATATCGATCCGGGCGGCTTCGGTCCAGTGGAGGATCGCCTCGATCGTGAACCGTTCGTGGAACCGCAACGGCCGGAAATAGTCGACGTGCATCTTCCGGATCGGCGTGACGAAGCCGTTTTCGTGGCACGTCAGGTAGCCGATGCCGTGCCGGTCGCACAGCGCCACGCGGGCGTCCTCGAAGAAACTCGGGTAGCGGCCGTGCCAGACGATGGCCAGCGGGTCGACTTCCTCGAATCGGACCTGCCGGGAAACCTCGACGCGGAGCGGCGGAGGGCCGCCTTCGGCTGGCGGGAAGTAGCGCCGGGTCACGACGTCGACTCTTCCGGGACGAGGTGCAGCAGGAACGACGAGGCCGTTTTCCCGGCAACCGTCAGGATAGCGTCGTGCATCGGTTTTCCGCCGACTTCGCAGATCCGGAAGCGGACGAGAATTGCCTCGTCGGGGCGGATGGGGGAAAGGAACTTGGCCGACTCGACGGACGAGAGCCGGAGCGGGACGCCCGCGTGCCCGCCCGCCATCGCCACCACGGTCTGGATCTGGACGACCGCCGGCAGGATCGGCGCGCCGGGAAAATGGCCGTCGAAGCCCGCGAAGCCGGGCGCGAAGCAATAGGGGCGCGAGACGAAGCCGCCGTCGTCGACGGAAACGGAATCGCCTGCGGCTGCGAGAATCCCGAGCGCCAAGGCGTTCATCCGCGACTCCCCCCGCCGGCGGGCTTCTCGGTGATCCACAACTTCATCGAACCGGCGGCGATCGTCTCGCCGCCCCGCGTGACGATCGCCTCGACCACGGCGAACCCTTCGAAAGTGCCGACCGTCTTGACGGTGGTCAGGAGCCGTTCGTTCGCGAACGCCTTTCCGGTGATGCGGAGTTTCCGGATGCCGACGAGGAACCCCTCCATCACCGGCCGGCCGTTGACGAGGTCGTCGTATCCCTTGACGGTGGCGTAGCTCTGCGCGATCAGCTCGATCAGCGCCACCGGGTCGAGTGCGCCGTCATCGTCCGCCAGGAGCGAATTTTCGGCGAAACAGGCCTCGGTCTGCCCGGCGCCATCCTCGAACGCGATCAGCCGCTCGACCAGGCGCATCGGCGGGCGGTGCGGGATCAGCCGCTCGGCGGCCATCGGCAGGGAATGATCGGCCGTCATGCGGGTTGCCGGCAGTAGCCGTCGAGGTCGTCGAAGAGGGGACTGGAGAAGAGGAGCTTCCGGAAGCGGACCAGGTCGTCGTGGAACACCCGCTTGTTGTCGTAGACCGAAAACTCTTTTTCGAGGAGTTCATAGATGCGCCGCGTGCCGATTCCCAGCTTGTCCGCATTGCGAAAGGAGAGCGCCTGGAGGTCGGTGAGCACCTCGAGCGTGACGACGTGCTTCGCGTTGCTGACCGCCTTGAACGCCTTGCGCGCCGACACGGTTCCCATGCTGACGACGTCCTGGTTCGAGGCGTTGCACGAGATCGAATTGGTGCTGACCGGGTTGGCGAGTTGCCGGTTCTCGGCGGTCGTCGAGGTGGCCAGGTACTGCGCCCCCATGAAGCCCATCGTCAGGCCCGGCGTGCCGGGGATGAGGAATTCGGGCAGACCCTCGTTGAGGTTCCGGTCGAGGAACTTGTTGATCCGTCGCTCGGACAGGTTGCAAAGCGTTGCGATCGCGATGCACAGCGAGTCCATGGCGAAGCTGATGCTCTGGCCGTGGAAGTTGCCGCCGTGGATGATCTTCTTCTTCTCGGGGATGATGATCGGGTTGTCGTTGGACGAGTTGGCTTCGGTTTCGATCACCCGCGTTGCGTATTCGATCGTTTCGGTGACCGGCGCGAGCACCTGCGGCGTGCAGCGGATGGAGTAGACGTCCTGGACGTTGACGCTCGTCTCGTATACCGGTCCGTCGGTCGCCTGCTGCCGGATGAGTTCGTGGACGTCCCGGCGCAGCGTGATGTTGCCCGAACCCGCGTAGAGGTTCCGGATGGTCGAGGCGATCGCGATCTGCCCGGGGTGCGGCTTGACGAGGTGGAGGTCTTCGTCGAAGGCGTCGTCGATGCCGCCGAAGATCTCGAGGGCGAAGGCGCCGGTCACGCAGCCGACGCGCAGCAGTTTCTTCGCGCCATAAAGCGCGAAGGCGGCGAGGGCGGTCATGGCGCTCGTGCCGTTCATCAGCGCGATCCCTTCCTTGAAACTGAGCCGCATCGGGGTGATGCCGAGCGAGCGGTAAAGCTCGGCGGTGTCGCGCAGCTCCCCTTCGTACCAGGACTTCCCTTCGCCGATGATCGAGAGCGAGAGGTGAGCGAGGTGGATGAGGTCGCCCGATGCGCCGACGCTGCCGCATTCGGGGATGTGCGGAGCGATGCCGCGGTTGATCATCCCGGCCATGAAGTCGAGCAGCACCGTGCGGACGCCGCTGTAGCCCTTGGCGAGCGTGTTGAGGCGGACGGCGACGATCGCCAGGGAGACGTAGGGTTTCAGGGGGTCGCCCAGACCCGCGGCGTGGCTCCGGATCAGATTGACCTGGAGCGTCTCGATCTCGCCGTCCTCGATGATCTTGTTGCACATCGGGCCGAACGAGGTGTTGACGCCGTAGATCACGCGCTTTGCGGCGACCTCCTCTTCGAGGAAGCGGCGGCTCGCGCGGCACCGCTCGACCGCGGCCGGATCGAGCGCGACCTTCCGGTCGCCCACGCCGATCGCGACGATGTCTTCGATGGTGAGATCGTTGCCGTTCAGGACGATTGCGGGTTTCCGGGTCATGGTTCCATCTCTTTCAGCTTTTTTTGCATCAGCCCCCGCACGTGGTTGCAGAGCCGTTTCGCGCCGTTGGGCCCGGTGAAGCCGGCCGGGTCGACAGGCGGCAGCGCCTGGAGCCGGATATGCGCGGGGTGCAGCCGGTGGTTTCCGGGCGGGAGGAGCACGTCGGTTCCGGTGATCAGGAGCGGCACGACGGGGAGCCCCGTCTCGACCGCCATCCGGAAGGCGCCCGAATAAAAGGGCTGCAACCGGCCGGTCCGGCTGCGGTGCCCCTCGGGGAAAAAGAGCACGGCGCCGTTTTTCGAGGCGGCGCGGCGGCAGGTGGCGACCGCACCGTCCCACGCGTCGTTTTCGATATCGAGGTAACGGGCCAGCCGCATGAAGATCGTGTACCAGTACATCTTGAACGGCCACGCGCCGACTGCGAAGGTCAGGTCGTGGAACGGCATCGCCGCCATGAAATAGCCGTCGAAGAACGAAAGGTGGTTGACCACCATGATGCACGGCCGCCGGATGGTGTCGAGCCTCTCGCGCGAAAGCCGGATGAACGGCGAGACGATGACGATCAGTCCGTAGCCGTGGATCTTGATCAGGTAGCGGACGACGCGGTCGGTTTCCCACCCGGTAGCGATCTTGCACGCGAGACCGACGATCGGCGAAAAAAGGACCCCCGAGACGATCCAGGCGACCATCATCGGGTAGAAGAGCAGGGTCATCAGCAACGACCGGACGGGACGACGCTGCCGCAGCACCGCGGCGGGCGCGCGCGCCGAAACCTTGTGCGTCACCTTCCGCCCCGCTTCGCGATTCCGGGTCGGAGCACTAGCCCTGTGTTTCCATTTCACGCTTCTTCTTGATGACGAACGCGTGGATGTCTCCGAGCGTCCGGATGCCGCGGATCGCCTCCTCTTCGCGAATCTTGAACTTGAACGCCGATTCGAGCACGATCACCAGGTCGACGATGTCGAGACTGTCGAGTCCCAGTTCGTCGAACAGCGTCGATTCGGGCTTCATCGCGTCCCGGTCGAGTTCGAACTCGCTTGCGATGGAACGGTCGATCAACTCGATGATTTCCTGGTCGGTCACTGCTCGAATCTCCTTAAGATGATGGATGAATTGACCCCGCCCAGCGCGAAGTTGTTCTTGATGAACGTGTCGATCCGCCGGTGAAGCGGTTGTTGCACGTGCAGTATCGATTCGCAACGAGGATCGATGGTTTCGAGATTGTGCGTCGGAATCAGGACGCCGCGCCGCATCATCTCGATCGAGGCCGCCATCTCGAGCGTGCCGCTCGCGGCCATCGCGTGCCCCATGTGCCCCTTCAGGCTGCTCACCGGTACCCGGTCGCCGAACACGGAGGCGATCGCCTCGCTCTCGGCGATGTCGCCCAGTTCGGTGGCGGTCGCGTGGGCGTTGACATAGTCGATGCCGGACGGTCCGATCCGCGCATCGGCCAGCGCCAGCCGCATGCACAGGGCGATGCAGCCCGCGTCGGGGTTTGCAATGCTGGCCGGGTCGGAGGTGGATGCGAAGCCGACGATTTCGGCCAGGATGCCGGCGCCGCGCGAAAGCGCCGAGTCGAGCGACTCGAGGAGCAGTATACCACTGCCTTCGGCGCAGACGACGCCGTCGCGGTCGCGGTCGAAGGGCCGCGGGGTTGCGCCGGGCGTGTCGTTGTAGCGGACCGACGCCGCGTTCATGATGTCGAAGGTGCCCGCGGTCAGCGCGTGGAATTCGTCGGCGCCGCCGCAGAGCATGAAGTCCTGCTTCCCAGCGGCGATCATCTCGGAGGCGTAGCCCACGGCGAGGCAACTGGTCGAACAGGCCGCCGCCGGCGCGAGGATGCGGCCGGTGATCCCCATCGTGTGGGCCACGTTGGCCGCGCAACTGTGGTTCATGATGTGGAAGAACACCGTCGATTTCATCCGTTCGAGGCTGTTGTCGGTGCTGAAGTCGGTGAAGAACTCCTGCGTGGTCTGCGGGCTGCCGACGGTCGAGCCGATGGAGACGCCCAGGCGCCCCCCCCCGAAATGGCCCTCGGTCAACCCGCCCTGCGCGGCCGCGTCGTGTGCGGCCAGCGTCGCGAAAACGGACATGGCCGACATGGAGCGGCGGAATTTCCGGGGGATCTCTTTCGGTTCGATGCCGGGCACCAGCGCCGCCACGCGGGTTCGCATCCCGACGATCTCGGCCAGTGCGGGGACTTTCGTCACGCCGCTTTTCCCTTCGAGCAGGGCCTCCATCAGGGTGTCGATGCCGCGGCCGAAGGGGGAGACGGCCCCCATGCCGGTGATGACGACGCGTTTCATCTGCATGCCTTGAGTTCCTTTGTGAGTCGGTCGTGGCCGAGAATGGTGCCGCACGCGAGAAAGCCGGAGAGGACGGCGCCCAGTACGCCGGGCGAAACGACGGCCTGCCCGGCCATGAAGAGCCCCCTCACCCGCGTCGAGGGCGCCGGGTTGTATTGCCCGACCCGGTGCTTGGCCCCGTAAAGCCCGCCGTGGGGGGTGTGGCACCAGTCGCGCATCGAGAGCGCGGTCGACGCCTCGAGGTGATCCATCGTCCCCCGGAGTTCGGGGCACGACGTTTCGATGTGGCGCCGCATCCGGGTCGCCGTTTCCTGCTTGAACCGCGGGTAGCCGTCGGGGCGCATCCCGGCCGGGGAGGGTCCCCAGGCGGCGGCCTGCCCGGCATCAGTCGGAGAGATGCCGATGAAGCCGCGCGGCACGGGCTCGTCTTCGCGCCAGGCGGCCGTGATGTAGAGCGGGCCGTCTTCGAGCGGGCGGTTGCCGAGGGTGCGAAGGGCGCCGGCGTCGGGAAAGACGAACAGGTTGGATCCGGCCAGGGACGGGATCGGCGCATCGGACGCCGAATAAAGCACGAACGCCGAGACGGTTTCCTCGAGCCCTTCGAGCCGCTTGAGGGCGGCGGGCCGGAAGGTGCCTTCCGGCAGCAACCCGGGCAGCAGCGCGGGGTGGATCGTCGCGACGCAACCGGAGCACGGCAGGTAACGCCCGTCGCCCAGCCGGACGCCCTCGACGGATCCCGCCGCGTCGAGGGAGATCCCGGTGGCTTCGGCCCCGCGGTGGATTTCGACCCCGAGCGCTGCGAGCCGCGCGTCGAACGCATCGGCCAGCGCGGGGCCGCCCCCCGTGATCCCGCGCGCCGAAAGGCAGTAGCAGCCGGCGATTCCGGCGTGCTGGGCGAACGACGTCTCCTCGGGCGCCACGCCGTAAAGCAGGCAGTGCACCGAGAGGAGCGCCTTGAGCATCGCGTTGTCCGTGAGGGCATCGAGCGATTCCTGCAAGGTCGGTCCGAAGACGCGGGCGAAGGCGGAAGCCGTGTCGAGCCCTTGGTCGAGGTTCAGGTAGGGCATCGCTTCGCACGTCGCCCGGACTCGTGCCAGGTACGCCTCGATGGCGGCCCGTTCACCGGGAAACGCGTCGCACAATTTTTCGAGAAGCGCACGGTAGCCGGACGGGATGCGGAACTCGAACCCTTCGCGCAAGGAACGGAAAACGTCGAAGCCGTCTTCGCGGAACGGAAAGGAGGAAATCTTGTCCGAAAGCCCCATGTGCCGGAAAAACAGGTCGAGCGGTTCGCCCGGCGCCAACCCGCCCGTGTAGTGGAAGCCGGTGTCGAAACGGACCCCGTGCCGGGAAAACCCCCGCAGCAGAGGCGCCGTTCGTCCCGCCGCCTCGACGAGGGCGACCTGCCGGCCGGCCTGCGCGAGGAGCAGGGCGGAGGTGAGGCCGGAGACGCCGCCTCCGATGACGACGAAGTCGTGCACTGCCCTATCGACCGAACTGGAGGATCAGGCAGGCGTTGGTGCCGCCGAAGCCCGCGGAGTTGCACAGGACGTTTTCGGGCGCGCGGTCGATCGCCGAAGCCGCGATATTGAGCCGCGCCGAAAATTCGTCGGGCTCGGAAAAGTTGGCGTTTCCCGCGATGAAGCCCTGTTGCGCCATGATCGTGGAATAGACGGCCTGCGACGCGCCCGACATCCACAGTTCGTGGCCGGTCATGGACTTGATCGACGAGACGGGGGGCGTCTTCGGCCCGAACACGGCGGAGATGTTGCGCGCCTCGGCCGCATCGCCGGCCGGGGTCGAGGTCGCGTGGGCGCAGATGTAATCGATATCGGCGGGCGCCAGGCCGGCCAGGGAGATCGCCTTGCGCATCGCGCGCTGCAGCCCTTCCTCGCTCGGGACGGAGATATGGTTGCCGTCGGACGAGAAGGCGTAGCCGGCGACCTCGCCCAGGATCGTGGCGCCTCGCGCCTTGGCCAGGTCGTACCGCTCGAGGACGAGCGCGGCGGCGCCGCCGCTGGGCACCAGGCCGTCGCGGTGCGCGTCGAAGGGGCGGGACGCCGCGTGCGGCGCATCGATCCGGGTCGAGAAGGCGCCGAGTGCGTCGAAGCTGCACATCGACTCCCAGTTGATCTCCTGGGCGCCGCCGCAGAGGACGCGTTCCTGCCGGCCGAAGGCGATGAGGTCGGCCGCCTGCCCGACCGCGTGGCCGCCGCTGGAACACGCCGAGCTGATCGTCCAGCAGGCGCCGCGCGTCTTGAGCAGCGTGTTGAGGTTCATCGTGATGCACGAGGTCATCGACCGGAAGACGTGGCCGCTGCCGATCAGCTTCGTCTCGCCCCGCTCGCGGAGCAGGCCGACCTGCTCGACCGCGGCGATGCAGCTCGAGTCGCATCCGAAGATGAGACCCGTCTCCCCGTTCTCGATTTCGGCGGGAGAAAGCCCGGATGCCCGGATCGCGTCGTCCGCCGCAGAAAAGGCCTGCACGGCGAAATCGGGCATGGTCTTGCACTGCTTCTTGGAGAGGCGTTCCCGCGGGTCGAAGCCGTCGATCGCGCCGGTCAGCGGGCTGCGGAAGCCCAGGCGACGGCGGTTCTCGTCGAGCACGATCCCCGACCTGCCGGCGCGCAGCGACGCGGCGACGGCGTCGATCGTGTGGCCGAGCACCGAAACGATGCCGATCCCAGTGATGGCGACGCGATGTAACGAGCCTGGGGATGGGGTGCTATTCATGTCCCTTACATGTAGGCGCCGCCGTTGACGGCGATCACCTGTCCCGTGATGTAGGTGGCCTTGTCGGAACAAAGGAAGCCGACGATCCCGGCAACCTCGTCCGGTTGCCCGATCCGTCCCAGCGGGATGAAGGGGAGGATCCGTTCCTTGGGAATCTCGCGGGTCATCTCGGTCTCGATGAAGCCGGGCGAGACGGCGTTGACGAGGATGTTCCGTTTCGCCACCTCGAGGGCAAGCGACTTGGTCGCCGCGATGAGCCCGCCTTTTGCCGCTGAATAGTTGGTCTGGCCGCCCATCCCGCTCTGCCCGGAGGTGGAGACGATGTTGACGATCCGGCCCGCGCGTTTTTTCAGCATGGCGAAGAGGACGAGCTTCGTGACGAGGAAGAAGCCGTCGAGGTGGACGGAGAGGACGTCTTTCCAGGACTTCTCGTCCATCATCGCCAGGATGCCGTCTTTTGCGTACCCCGCGTTGTTGACGAGCACGGCCGGCGTCTCGTTTTCGAGGAGGGGTGCGAGCGCGTCGGTGACAGCGGCGGAATCGGCCACGTCGAACGGCAGGAGGGTGCAGACACGCCCCAGTTCCAGGATCCGGCAGGCCACCTCGTTCGCGGCGTCGTGGTCGCTCCGGTAGTTGAGCCAGATGTCGAACCCGTCGCTCGCGAGCCCCAGGGCGATCGCGGCGCCGATTCCCTTGCTGGCACCGGTGACGAGGGCGATTTTGGGCTGAGGCATGGGAAGTTGCTCCGGTGTGAAATGAAATTCGAGTAGGGGGCCCGGTTGGCGTCGGTAGATATATGTAGTCGATAATGTTACGTAATTAATTGCTTCGGGGCAAGCGGAAAAAGACGGCCGTGTTGGCAGCACATGATGTGTCCGGTTTTGTAGCACACGATCTGTCCGGTTTGTGTTTCACCTGTATCGGGGGTGAGCATGAGACGGACAGAGTGGCTACAGGAGACCCGGATGAGACGATTTCAGGAAGCGTACGACT
>JANXQJ010000210.1 GCA_025356865.1 Deltaproteobacteria bacterium
GGAGTGAGAACTCCTCAGGATTTCACCCGATAAAGCGCGGCGCACCTCGCGGGCGACAGGCCCGAGGCGTGCGCCGCGCGCACGAACCACATCAGCAGGATGGTTCGCAGCGGGCCGCGCGCTTCCCAGCGGCGCGCCGAGGTGACGGCCTGTTCCGCGAGCAGGACGGTTCGCCCGGCTTTCCGCATCGCGGCCGAGAGCCGGACATCTTCCATCAACGCGATCTCCTCGTAGCCCCCCATCCGCTCAAAAAAAGTGCGCCGGACGAAGATCGCCTGGTCGCCGGTGAAGCGCCTGAAGCGGCGCGACCGGACGCCGATCATCTTTTCGGTCACTCCGAGCAGGGCGCGAATCCACGTGCCCGCGGACGCCGACAGCGCCAGCCGGACCTCGAACGCCCCGCCGACGAGAGATTCGTCCCGCATCGCGGCGAGAATGGTCTCGCACGCACCCGGAGGGATCCGCGTGTCGGCATGGAGGAAGCAGAGGATGTCGCCGCCCGCCAGGGACGCGCCGGCGTTCATCTGGGCGGCGCGGCCGGGTTTGCCTGCGATGACGGCATCGGCACCTGCAACCCGCGCTTCGTCGGCCGTCCCGTCGGCGCTGCCGCCGTCCACGACGATCAGCTCGCCGGCTCCGGCTTCGCGTGCGCTGCGGATGCAGGCGGCGATCTGTCCGGCTTCATCGAGCGCGGGAACGATCACCGAGACCCGCGGGTCGCAGGGTTCCCTGCGGTTCGGGTGTCCCGGCGACGTCACGCGCCATCGTCACCCTGCGTGCCGCGTCGAAGCTTCCGCACGATCTTCGGCAGGAAGAGCGAGAACGCGAGCAGCAGGACGGGGAACAGCACGTCGAAGCGCAGGAGGTCGGCCGGCGTCCGGTAGTCGCGGGCGATTTCCCAGAAGCTGCCGAAGCAGAACGTGGAGATGACGAACGGCGCGGCGCCGCCGAGCACGGTTCCCCAGAAATAGTCGTTGAAGCGGATGCGCGTGGCGCCCGCCCCGTAGTTGAGGACGATGAAGGGGAACCACGCCAGCCGCAGGTAGAAAATGACCGAAAAGCCGTGACGTTCCGACTTGGCGTTGAGGTCGGCCAGCCTGCCCGCGGCGAAGCGGTGGGCGAGGTCGTGCAGGAAGTAGCGCCCGAGGACGAACGAGGCCGAGGCGGCCAGGATCGCGGCCGTGAAGTTGTAGAGCGAGCCGGCCAGCTTCCCGAACAGCAGGGCGCCGGCCAGGACGAACGGCGTCGCGGGCAGGAAGATGAGCCCGATGGTCATGATCGCGACGAAGGCGAGCGGCCCGAGGGCCCCGGCGTCCCGGACCGTCCCGTTCATCCGGTCGACCAGCGCCGTCCGGCCGTCGGCCGAGATGAGCATCGGCCCGAAGGAAGTCCCGAAAAGGAGCCAGCACCCGGCGGCGGCAAGCACCGCGAAAGCAGCCAGCTTGATCCACGACGATCGGTTCAAACGGTTTTCCCTCCCGGATGCCCTCGCTTCCGTAGCGGAGGCGGAGGGGGGCCTGAGCGAAGTGCCGGTGGATAGAAGTGTTGCGGCTGACAACGGAGGCGAACGGCCCCCCTCCGCGTAGCGAAGGGATCAAGGGGCTTCCGTTCCGGCGTGTTCTGATGCTCGGCAACTCATCTTACTACGGTATACAATGGGGAATTGAACGCACAATCGATCATGGGGGTGCAACACATGTCCACACGTCGCGTCATCAAGGGAATCGCGCTCGGAATGGCCCTTTCGCTCTCCGTGCTTTCGGCCGGCTGCTTCGGCAAGTTCCAGCTGACCCGGATGATCTACGACCTCAACAAGTCGGTCGAGGACAAGTACGTCCGGAGCGCCTTGACCTGGGCGTTCGTGATGCCCCCGGTATACTTCTTCTCCGCGTTCCTCGACGTCGTCGTCTTCAACGTGGTCGAATTCTGGACCGGCGAAAACCCGATGACCGTGACGAAGGTTCACCGCGAGGGCGCCGATACGGTGGCGATGACCCTCGCCCGCGACGGCCGGGGAACGGTGGCCACGCTCGACCGCTTCCACGACGGGAAAAGAGTCTCGACGCTCGTGATCCGCGACGGCGGGGACGGCGTGGTTCGTTCGTCGCTCCACGAAAACGGCCGCGAGGTGCGCAACGCGACCGCCCGCCTGAATGCCGACGGATCGGTGTCGGTCGACGGCAGCGCCGCCGGCGCCGCGTTCGGCGAGCGGCACGCCCCGTCCGAGGTGATGTCGGTCCGTGCCCGCATCGAGGGCGTCCTCGCGCACGCCCCCGGCGTCCGGGGCTAGCGGGACCGGGACCGGGGCGGGCGCATGCCGAAACTCCGCCGTCCTTCGCTGCGCGACCGGGGCCTGCAGTTCAAGCTCACGCTCGTGATGCTCATCCTCTTCGTCTGCTCGATGACGGCCGTCGTCGCGCCCTATTTCTGGGGGCGCGAGTCGCTCAAGCAGGAACTCGAAAAAAGTTTCCTCGACCTGTCCAACGCGATCCGCGTCAGCGTCGACCAGCTCACGGCGCCCGAAGAGAACGAGAAGGACCGCCTCCGCGGCTATGTCGAGGGGTTGAAGCGGACGGGTATCCGGGAAGTCTCGATCATCGACGAGGATATGGGGGTCATCGACAGCACGAACCCCAAGGACATCGGAAAGCACTCCAAGATCAAGCTCCCTGCCAAGAAACTGGTCATCAACGCCACGTTCGGCGAAGAGGCCACCGCCAGCGAGGGGAAGATCCAGTCCAAGGACCTCGTCATCCCGGTCACGGTGGGGGGCGACTCGCTCGGCTACATCCACGTCCGGATGCAGATCGACGATTTCACCGACGCCATCCGGAAAAACCTCTACCTGCGCACCGTCAGCACCCTCATCATCTTTTCGCTGGGGCTGGCGGTCGCCGTCTCCATCTCGTCCCACTACGTCAGGCCGGTCGAGCAACTCGCCCGCGCGGCCGAGAAGGTGGCGGCCGGCGACCTGTCGCAGACGCTGACCGAGACGGGGAATGACGAGGTGGGGCGTCTCACCCGCTCTTTCAACGGGATGATCGTCAAGTTGCGGCAGAACCGGGACCTCGAGGAGAAGGTGCGCGAGACGCAATACCTCACGCAGCTCGGACGGCTCGCCTCCGGCGTCGCGCACGAGATTCGAAATCCGCTCAACCTGATCGGCCTGGCGGTCGACCACCTCGCCGAGTTGACCGAAGGGGTGACGCCCGAAGCCGAGGCCGAGAAAAAACTGACCATCTACCGCGTCAAGGAAGAAATCCAGAAACTGAACGAACTGGTCACCAATTTCATCATGTACGGGCGCCCTCCGGCGCCGGCGTTCGCCAGCGTGCCCGTCCCCGAAATCATCGAAAGCGTCCTGGCGATGGCGGCTCCCCGCCTCAAGGTCCAGAAGATCGCCTGCACGGCGACCTACGGCGAGGCACCGCCGCTGTTGATCGACCCCGACATGATCCGCCGCGCGATCCTCAACCTGGTCGGCAACGCGCTCGACGCGATGCCCAGCGGCGGCGAACTGCGCATCACGGCCGGGATCGTCGGGAACGGAGGGTACGCGATTTCCGTCGAGGATACGGGGGCCGGAATCGCCCCGGCCGATCGCGAGAAAATCTTCGAGCCCTACTTCACGACCAAGAGTTCCGGACTGGGGCTGGGGCTCGTCCTGTCCAAGAAGATCGTCGAGGCGCACGGGGGAGACATCGAGATCTCTTCCGAGGCGGGGCGCGGGACCTGCCTCCGGATCCTGCTCCCGGGCCCTTCGGGCGGATCCGCATGAACCCGATGAAGGGGACCATTCTCGTCGTCGACGACGAACACAACCAGCGCGAGATCCTCGGATCCATCCTCCGAAGCCAGGGGTACACGGCCGTCCTCGCAGGGAGCGGCGAGGAAGCGTTGCGCGCCATCGAGCGCGAGTCGGTCGACCTCGTGCTGACCGACCTCGTGATGCCCGGCATGACCGGGGTCGAGCTGATCGACGCCCTTCACGAGACCAACCCCGGCATGCCCATCCTGCTGACGAGCGCCTACGGCACGATCCAGACCGCGGTCGACGCCATCAAGCGGGGCGCCTACTACTATTTCGAGAAGCCGGTCGACCGGGCGCGGCTGCTCATCATCATCGAGCGGGCGCTCGAAAACCTGCGGTTGCGGGAATCGCACCGGGTGCTTTCCGAAAAACTGTTCCCGGGCGCGGCCGAGATCATCGGCGAGCACCCGAAGATCCGCGACCTCAAGCGCATCATGCCCCGAATCGCCCGCAGCGAATCGACCGTGCTGGTCACGGGTGAGAGCGGCACGGGCAAGGAGGTGGTCGCCCGCAACATCCACGCGATGAGCGACCGGAGCGCCGCGCCCTTCCTGGCGGTCAACTGCGCTTCGCTCCCCGAGAACCTGTTCGAGAGCGAATTGTTCGGGCACGAGCGCGGCGCCTTCACCGGCGCGCATCGCCGCGAGATCGGGTTGTTCGAGGCGGCCGAGAAGGGCACCCTGTTCCTCGACGAGATCGCCGAGGTCAAGCTCGAGATCCAGGCCAAGCTGCTGCGCGCGTTGCAGGAGCGCGAGATTCGCCGCGTCGGGGGCAAGACCAACATCCCGGTCGACGTCCGCATCGTTGCGGCCACCAACCGGGGGCTCGAAGAGGCGGTCAAGGCGGGCGCCTTCCGCGCCGACCTCTTTTACCGGCTCAACATCCTGAAACTTTCGCTGCCCCCGCTGCGAGAGCGGATCTCCGACATTCCGGCGCTCGCGGCCCACTTCCTCGCCAAGCACGGCGAAAAAGGGATTCCCCCGGTTCGCGAGATTTCGAAAGAGGCGATGCGGCTGATGATGCGATACGGATGGCCGGGCAACATCCGGGAACTCGCTTCGGTGATCGAGCGGGCCGTGGTCCTCTCCGAGACCGGTGCCATCACGCCGGACGAACTTCCGCCCGAGCTCTCCGACGAGGGCGGGGTGGCCGGTGTCCAGCGCGCGTTCGAACTGCCGCCGCAGGGGGTCGATTTCGAGGCGGTCGAAGAAGGGTTGCTCCGCCAGGCGGTCGAGCGGTCCAGCGGTGTCCATACCCGTGGGGCCGAGTTGCTCAGGATGAGTTACAAGACCTACATCTACCGCCTCAGGAAGTTCGGAATCATCGCACCGTAACGCGGTACAATGAGGCAATATTCCATAGGAGGATTCACCCAGATGAAAAAGTTCGTCGCGTTGATGATCGCCGCCGCATTCGCCCTGTCCGTCGCAGTCGCGGCCGTAGCCGAAGATAAGTCCGCCGCTCCCGCAGTGGCCGCCCCGGCCGCTCCGGAAGCGCCCGCCAAGAAGGAGGCCGCTCCCGGTGCCCGGAAGGCGGGCAAGGGCAAGAAAGGGAAGGCGGCCGCCTCCAGGTGCTGCAAGGAGTGCAAGTGCGCCGACTGCGCCAACTGCCCCAAGGATTGCAAGGATTGCCCTTCCTGCAAGGATTGCAAGGAGTGCAAGGATTGCCCCAAGGCCGGCAAGGCGGGCAAGAAGGCCGCGATGAAGGCCGACAAGGCTTGCGCCAGCTGCCCCAAGGCCGACGCTCCGGCTCCCAAGACCGAAGCGGCTCCCAAGAAATAACGATTTCGGGTTTCCGGAGGGTTCGGGGGTGGGGGGAGGCGACTCCCTCCACCCTTTTTCGCGTTGTTCCCGCCTGTCGGTAGTGTCCTAATTTGAATCCAAGCGCCTCTTGACAACGCGTATCGAGTTGGGTGCGATCGGGCGTGCTATGGAGACATGGTAACAGGGGATACAAATCAGGGGCAAGCAAATCGCTAGCGATTGTTGGCAGCACATGATGTGTCCGGTTTTGTAGCACACGATCTGTCCGGTTTGTGTTTCACCTGTATCGGGGGTGAGCATGAGACGGACAGAGTGGCTACAGGAGACCCGGAT
>JANXQJ010000026.1 GCA_025356865.1 Deltaproteobacteria bacterium
TGCTTCTAAGCCCGGAAAGGCATGCCGAGGAGTCGGAGCAGTTCAAGCCCCTCTTCGTCGGTGCGGGCGGTGGTCACGATCGTAATGTTCATCCCCTTGACCTTGTCGATCTTATCGTAATCGATCTCGGGGAAAATGATCTGTTCCTTGACACCAAGGGTGTAATTTCCACGGCCATCGAACCCTTTTGGGGAAATCCCCTTGAAGTCACGGACCCGGGGCAACGCGATCCCGATCAGCTTGTCGAGAAAATGGTACATCCGGTCGCGTCGCAGCGTTACCTTCACACCGATCGGTACGCCCTCGCGAAGCTTGAAGTTGGAGATGGCCTTGCGCGATTTGGTGACAATCGGCTTCTGGCCGGTTATGATCCCGATTTGCTGGGCGGCAGAGTCGATGATCTTGACGTTCTCGAGCGCCTCGCCCAGGCCCATGTTCACGATGACCTTTTCGACCTTCGGAACCTGCATCGGGTTCTTGTAGGCGAACTTGTCTTTCATCTTGGGCACAACATCGGACTTGTAAAAATCTTGCAGTCTCGGCATTTCCTGTCACCCCTATCCGCAACCGCGCGGATAAATTATTTTTTCTTCGTCTCGAGCGGTTCGCTGCACCGTTTACAAGCCCGGTGTTTCTCCCCGGTCGCTTCGACGGTCATCTTGATTCGGGTGGGCTTGTTGCACTTGTCGCACATGATGAGCACGTTGGAATAGGCCATCGGGGCTTCTTTCTCGATAATGCCGCCCTGCGGATTGCCTTTCCCGGCCTTCGTGTGGCGCTTCACCATGTTGATCTTCTCGATGAAGATCTTCATTTTTTCACGATCGATCTTGAGGACCCGGCCAACTTTGCCCTTTTCCTTGCCAGCCATGATCTTCACGATATCGTTCTTGCGAATCTGCATCGTCGTCATTTCGGACATCGGTATCCCTTTCCCTTTTCCGGCTACAGCACTTCGGGCGCGAGCGAGATGATCTTCATGAACTTCTTGGCACGAAGTTCACGCGCGACCGGTCCGAAGATGCGCGTTCCGATCGGTTCCCCGGCGGGGTTGATCAGCACGGCCGAATTCTGGTCGAACCGGAGGTAGCTCCCGTCGTTCCGACCGACTTCTTTGGTAGTGCGTACAACGACGGCCTTGTAAACATCCCCTTTTTTTACTTTACCGTGGGGAATGGCCTCTTTGACGCTGACCACAATGATATCTCCGACTGCTGCGTAACGCCGCTTGCTCCCGCCGAGAACCTTGATGCAACATAGGCGCTTGGCACCGGAATTGTCGGCCGCATCGAGCATTGTCTGCATCTGAATCATGGCAAATTGCTCCGCTGTTGGTTTTTACTACCGGACGACAGGGCGTTCGATCAGCCGTGCCACCCGCCAGCGTTTATCTTTGCTGATCGGCCTGGTTTCGATGATCTCGACCCGATCGCCGATGCTGTATTCGTTCTTCTCGTCATGCGCTTTGTAGGTCGTACGTTTTTTAACGTATTTCTTGTAAACCGGGTGAGGAACCAGGCGCTCGACGCGGACCACGACGGTCTTGTCCATCTTGTCGCTCACCACCAGCCCGACTTTCGCTTTTCGGATTCCGCGCGGTTCCATTTCGTTCTCCGTTCCCATGTTATTCCGCCTTCTTTTCGGCCTTCTGGCCCAGGAACGTGGCAACCCTGGCCAGGTCACGCCGTCGATTCCGGATCAGCATCCGATCGTCGAGGGCATTCGCCGAACGCTTCATCTTCAAGCGGAAGATTTCATCTCTAAGTTGCAGTTCTTTCTGGCGAAGTTCTTCTACCGCCAGATCGCGAAGCTCTTTCGCTTTCATGACCGTCTACTCCTCCCTCGACAGGAACTTCGTCTGGATCGGGAGTTTGTGGGACGCCAGCCGGAGTGCCTCGCGCGCCGTGGCCTCATCAACCCCTTCGATCTCGTAAAGTACGCGGCCCGGCTTGATAACACACACCCACTCTTCGGGTGCACCCTTGCCCTTGCCCATTCGGGTTTCGGCCGCTTTCCGCGTAACCGGCTTGTCGGGGAACACCCGGATCCAGATCTTGCCCCCACGCTTGATGAAACGCGTCATTGCAATACGGGCGGCCTCGATCTGGCGGGCGGTGAGCCAACCTGCGGAAAGCGACTTTACTCCGAAATCACCGAAGTTAAGCTGGTTTCCGGAGTTGGCGTTTCCGGCACGCCGGCCCTTCATCATCTTCCGGAATTTGACCCTCTTTGGTGAAAGCATCTATCTGCTCCTATTCGGTTTTCGAGGCGGAGATGGCCATCGGCAGAACTTCACCCTTGTAGATCCAGACTTTCACCCCGATGATGCCATAGGTGGTCTTGGCCTGGGCAAAGCCATAATCGATATCGGCCCTGAGCGTGTGAAGAGGAACACGGCCTTCACGATACCATTCGGTCCGCGACATCTCTGCTCCGCCAAGTCGGCCGGAAACCTGAATCTTGATTCCCTTTGCGCCGAGCTTCATGGAGGAAAGCACTGTCTTCTTCATGGCCCTGCGGAAGGCGATGCGGCGTTCGAGTTGCATCGCCACATTTTCAGCGGTCAACTGGGCATCCGTTTCCGGCCGGCGAATCTCCTGGATCGTGATCGCCACCTCTTTAGAAGAATACTTTTTCAAGTCCTTCTTGAGGTTTTCGATTTCCGCGCCCTTCTTGCCAATGACAATTCCAGGACGGGCGGTAAATATGATGACGTGGACCCGGCTCGCCTTCCGTTCGATTTCGACGGAAGATACGCCTGCGTGGATGAGGCGATCCTTCACGAACTTGCGGATGCGAAGGTCCTCGTGCAGGTACTGGGCGTACTCCTTCTCGGAGTACCACCGGGAACGCCACGTCTTGATAACCCCAAGACGAAAGCCGAACGGATGTGTCTTCTGTCCCAAAAGCCGCCTCCCTTAACGTTTTCCTTTAGATCAGGCTTCGTCCACAACGATGGTGATGTGGCTCGTGCGCCGCTTGTACTTGTGCGCCCGTCCCATCGGAGCAGGACGGAACCGCTTCAAGGAGGCGCCGCCATCGACGAACGCCTGCTTGACGAAAAGCGTGTCTACATCAATGACGCCAGTCTGTCCGGCATTGGCCACGGCAGAATCGAGCACCTTCTTGATGGTCACGGCGGAAGCCTTCTTGGCGAGTTTCAGGATGGCCTGCGCCTCGGAAAGTTTCTTGCCGCGAATCAGATCGACAACCAGGCGTGCCTTCCTGGGGGCGATCCGAGTAAATTTGAGTGTTGCCTTGGCTTCCATATCGTGTGTCTCCCTCGTTTCGGGCTTATTGCTTATTTCTTGACCTTGGCTTTGCGATCACCGGAGTGTCCGTGGAAGGTCCGGGTCGGGGAGAACTCGCCCATCTTGTGACCAACCATGTTTTCGGTCACGAACACGGGCATGAACTTCCTGCCGTTGTGGACGGCGAACGTATAGCCGACCATTTCAGGCGTGATTGTCGAACGGCGCGACCAAGTCTTGATGACCTTCTTGTCGCCAGTCGCAATCGCCTTGGTCACCTTCCGTTGAAGGCCTTCTTCAATGTACGGTCCCTTCTTAATCGAACGTCCCACTTGTATACTCCTTAGTCCGTTACTTGCTGCGACGCTTGACGATATAGCGGTCGGTAGCCGGGTTCTTCCGGGTCTTGTGACCCTTGGTGGGCTTGCCCCAAGGGGTGCAAGGGTGACGTCCGCCCGAAGACCGGCCTTCGCCGCCGCCCAACGGGTGGTCTACCGGGTTCATTGCCACGCCTCGAACGGAGGGGCGAACGCCGAGCCACCGATTGCGGCCAGCCTTGCCGAGGGAGACCTTCTCGTGGTCGAGATTTCCGACCTGTCCGATGGTCGCCATGCATTCGATGAAGACGAGACGAACCTCCCCTGATCCCAGACGAAGGTGGGCGTACTGCCCTTCCTTTGCGAGGATCTGGACAACGGCGCCGGCGGAACGTGCGATCTGACCGCCCTTGCCGACCTTCAGTTCGACGTTGTGGACGAGCGTACCGACCGGGATGTTCCGGATCGGGAGCGCGTTGCCCGGCTTGATATCGGCAGCAGCACCGGCAAGTACGCTATCACCGACACTCAATCCTTGGGGGCAGAGGATGTAGCGTTTCTCGCCGTCGGCGTAGTGGAGCAGTGCGATCCGGGCCGACCGGTTCGGGTCGTATTCGATCGCCGCAACCTTCGCGGGAACTTCGGTCTTGTTCCGCTTGAAGTCGATGATGCGGTATCGGCGCTTGTGGCCGCCGCCCTGAAGCCAAGAAGTGGTATGACCATGGTTGTTGCGACCACCGGTCTGATTCAGGCTGACAGTAAGGCTTTTCTCTGGCGCCTTCTTGGTCAACTCTTCATTCGTAAGAAC
Source organism: Deltaproteobacteria bacterium (assembly GCA_025356865.1). GTDB lineage: Bacteria > Desulfobacterota > Deferrimicrobia > Deferrimicrobiales > Deferrimicrobiaceae > JANXPS01. The sequence continues at coordinate 4,377 of JANXQJ010000026.1, forward strand.
CGACTTTTGACGAACACCCGGCGAAGTCGGTTTAAATTTGCGGATACCCATGATTGCTCTCCTTGCCTTCTATTGCGTCAGACGCCTTCGAAGAATTCGATCGAGTCGCCCTCTTTGAGGGTAATTACGGCCTTCTTCCAACGCGGGCGACGCCCTTCCACCCGTCCACGGCGCTTGATCTTGCCCGGGACGATCATGGTCCTGACCTCGACGACCTTGACGTTGAAGAGTTTCTCGACCGCCTCCTGGATTACGTTCTTGTTGGCGCGGCGATCGACTTCGAAAGCAACCGCATTGCCAAGTTCTTTCATGAACGTAGCCTTCTCGGTGATCAGGGGGCGCTTGATTACGTCGGTATGATTCATTACCCCAGCACCTCGATGATTTGGTCATACGCAGGCCTGGTCAGAACCAGCTGGTCGTATGAAAGGATATCGTAAACGTTGAGACCTTCAACCGGAAGTACCTTGAAATCATGAAGGTTCCGGACACCAAGGTAGAGGTTTTCGGGAAAGCCGTCCGTGACCAGAAGTGCGTCATTCAGCCCGAGGACGCCTGCAACCTTGAGAAATTCCTTGGTGCGGGGCGCTTCAAGTTCAAGCGAATCGACCAGGAAAAGTTTGTTCTCGCGAAGTTTGTCGGACAGCGCACAACGCAACGCCGCCTTCATCTCTTTCTTGTTTACCTTCGTTTCGTAACTGCGCGGGTGCGGTCCGAAAACCGTTCCGCCGCCTCGCATGACAGGGGACCGCGAGGTTCCCTGACGTGCCCGACCGGTACCCTTCTGGCGAAACGGCTTCTTGCCGCCGCCGGAAACGTCCTTCCGGGTTTTCGTTGACGCCGTACCGGCACGACGGGCAGCCAGTTGGGCCACCACAACGTGATGAAGAAGGTGGTTTTTAACCTCGGTCCCGAAGATC
>JANXQJ010000030.1 GCA_025356865.1 Deltaproteobacteria bacterium
CGAGGGCGCCGTCCTGATCGGCGACGTCGAGGTGGGCGAGGAGGGGAGCATCTGGTTCAACACCGTCATCCGGGCCGACATCAACTACATCAAGATCGGGCGGCGCAGCAACGTGCAGGACAACTGCATGTTCCACCTGACGAAGGACCTGCCCGTGATCGTCGGCGACGAGGTGACGTTCGGCCACGGCGTCTGCGCGCACGGTTGCGTGATCGAGGACCTGTGCCTGATCGGGATCGGCGCGGTCATCCTCGACAACGCGGTGATCGGGCGCGGCAGCATCGTGGCGGCGGGGGCGGTCGTTCCGCCGGGGCTCAAGGTGCCGCCCCACTCGCTGGTGATGGGCGTCCCGGCGAAGGTGGTCAAGGACCTCGGCCCCGGTTCCGTCGACAAGGTGCGCGTCTACACGAACAACTACGTCAATTATGCGAAGGAATTCATGAAGGAACGGGAGGCGGCGCAGGCTGCGGGTGGCGGGCGATGATGGACCGGATCGAGGCGATCTGGAACGGCGACCGGCTGATCCAGGATTTCGGGATGACGCTGGAAGAGGCGCGGGAAGGGTATGCCCGCGTGTCGGTCCGGGTCCAGGAGCGGTTCCTCAACGCCCATAACATCGGGCACGGCGTGCTGGTGTTCGCGGTGGCCGATGCGGCGTTCGCGATCTCGGTCAACGCGACGGTCGACGCGGTCGGCGCCCAGTACAACATGAACGTCCTCCGGGCGTCGAAACCGGGCGAGACGATCACGGCCGAATCGAAGGCCGTCCATTCCGGCCGGCAGTCGATCGTGGTCGAACTTTCGGTTACGGGCGAGGACGGCCGCCTGATCGCAAAGGGTCAGGCGACCGCCCTGCCGCTACCGATCAGGAGATGATCACTCCGAATCCATCCGGACGCCGTTGGGGATCTCCGGGCTCTCGATCTTGTTGAGGGCGCGCCGGGCGACCTTGGTGCGCTGGGCGGCTTTCGCCACTTCCTTCGCGACTGCGGGTGCGACCTTCCGGTTGAACACCGACGGGATGATGTAGTCCTCCGACAGTTCGTCCTTGTCGACGCAGGCCGCGATGGCATATGCGGCCGCCAGTTTCATCTCTTCGGTGATCATCGAGGCGCGGCAGTCGAGCGCGCCGCGGAAGATGCCGGGGAAACAGAGGACGTTGTTGATCTGGTTCGGGTAGTCGGAGCGGCCGGTCGCCATGATCCGGACGTAGGGTGCGGCCTCTTCCGGCATGATCTCGGGGTCGGGGTTGGCCATCGCGAAGACGATCGGGTCCTTCCCCATGGACTTGAGGTCGTCGACCGTGATGAGGCCGGGACCCGCAAGGCCGATGAACATGTCGGCGCCCTTGATGACGTCTGAGAGTTTTCCTTTCTCGCCCTTCGGGTTCGTGTTGTCCGCGTACCAGTCCTTCATGAAGTTCATGTGCTGCTTGCGTCCCTTGTAGATGGCGCCGACCCGGTCCACGCCGATGATGTTCTTCGCGCCGGCGTTCATGATGATCTTGCTGCAGGCGACGCCGGAGGCCCCGACGCCCGCCACGACGATCTTCATGTCCTGGATCCGCTTCTTGACGATCTTGAGCGAATTGAGCAGGGCGGCAAGAACGACAACGGCGGTGCCGTGCTGGTCGTCGTGGAAAACGGGGATATCCATCTCGGCCTTCAGCCGGTCCTCGATCTCGAAGCAGCGGGGGGCGGAGATATCCTCGAGGTTGATCCCGCCGAAGCTGGGGGCGAGCGCCTTGACGATCTTGATGATCTCCTCGGTGTCCTTCGTGTCGAGGCAGATCGGCCAGGCGTCGACGCCGCCGAACTCCTTGAACAGCATCGCCTTCCCTTCCATCACGGGCATCGCCGCCTCGGGCCCGATGTCGCCCAGGCCGAGCACCGCCGTGCCGTCGGAAACGACCGCGACCGTGTTGCGCCGGATCGTGAGCGTGTGCGACTTCTTGACGTCGCGGTGGATCGCCATGCAGACGCGGGCGACGCCGGGGGTGTATGCGATGGAAAGGTCTGCGCGCGTCTTGACGGGGATCTTGTTGGCGATCTCGATCTTGCCGCCCAGGTGCTTGAGGAAGGTCCGGTCGGAGACGTTGACGACCTTGGCGCCGCTCACCTTCTTGACCGTGTCGATGATCTCGTTTGCGTGGTCGATGTCGCGTGTGCGCACCGTGATGTCGCGGGTGACCGTTCCCTTGCCGTGCCCCGAAAGGTCGACCGCGCCGATGTCGCCGCCCGCAGCGCCGATCGCCGTGGCGATCTTCCCGAGCATGCCGGGCTTGTTCTGGATCTCGACGCGCATCGTGATGCTGTAGCTGTCGCTCGGTGTGACCAGTACTGCCATCTTTTCCTCCCTTGATTCGGTATGGTGGGCGCAAATGCCCCTGAATCCTGCGCTCCGCGGGAGGGGCCATTCGTCTCCGTCCCGGCGCAACACTTCTATCCATCGCCACTCGCTCAGGCCCCTCCCGCCTCCGCTTCCGGAAGCAATGGGCATCTGCGGCGGAAATCGGCATTCTCCGACTTCGATGCGGGTACTCGGGTACCCGCTCGCGGCGCCATTCATGGCGCCCAACCCCGCTCGGGGCACACGCCCCCGCCAAAGGGGCGCCTGAGCCGTGCGCAAGCCGGAGGATGGCGGCGGTGTCCCGCGTCAGGATGGATGATAGGGGAGCAGTGGGGGATCCGCACCCCCCGAAGGGGGGGAATTCACGGGGTGGTCGCCCCCTTGCCCGGGGGGGGTGAAGTCAGGCGATGAGGCCGAGCTTGCGCGCCTTGTTCAGGGCTTCGGTGCGGGTGCCTACGTAGAGCTTGCAGTAGAGGCGCTTGAGGTACCACTTCACCGTTTCCTCGGAGAGGAAGAGCCGCTTGCCGATCTCGCGGTTGCGCAGCCCCTTCGAGATCAGCTCGAGGATCTGCACTTCCCGGTGGTGGAACGGTTCGTCGATCGCGTCGGCTTCCTTTTTCCCGTAGACGGCCGTCCCGCGATCCTGCATCGCCGCGAGGAGCGGGGCGACCGATTCGCGCACCGTCCGATTGCCTTCGAGCTGCCGGAGGAGCGGGATGAGGCGTCCGCCGGCGTTGATGAACGGGCGGATGATCCCGTTTCCCCCGGCCGGTTTCAGTGCATCGGCCAGCAAAGCCAGCGCCTTGTCCCGTTTGGAGAGTCCGTCGATGGCCAGCGCCTGCAGAATCCGGAATTCGATGATGTTGCGGCCCCGGCCGGCCGAGGTGGCGCTCCGGACCGCTTTCCCGGCCAGTTTCGACGCGTCGTCGAAATGCTTGAGCGCCAGCAGGCAGCGGATCCGTTCGACCAGGTACCCTTCGTTTTTTTCGGTGAAGCGGTCGGCTCCAGACTGTTTTTCGCCTGCGAAGGCACAAGCGGCCGCGTCGAGGAACGTCGCCGCCTTCCCGGGCTCGCCCGTCAGGATCGCCATCCGGGCGTCGAGCAGGTCGGCACGGAACGTCACCCGTTCGACGCCATGATCCCGTGCGATCTGCCGCGCATGTTCCAGGTCCGCGGCGGCCAGGTCGGGCCTTCGGAGCGCGGCGTTGGCCCGGGCTCGTTCGACAAGCGCCACTCCCAGGAATCCGAACGCCTCGCCTGCCTCGATGAGCGCGATCCCTTCCGAAAGTTGCTCCTGCGCTTCGGACAGCCGGTTCTGGTCGTGAAGCGTCAGGGCGAGGCCATAGCGGAGGAAGGCGCTCCCGATGCTTCGCAGCCATAGCCGCCGGCCGGCGACGTCGAGCGATTCGCTGAAACTGCGTTCCGCCTCGATGCCGTGACCCATCAGGTAGGTCGCGATGCCGACGTTGAGGCGCGCGTTCAGGTTGACGAGGGAACTGTCGACCCCGTCGGTTCCGTCGACCGCGTCCCGGAAATGGGACAGCGCGCCGGGCAGGTCGCCCGACAGGCGATCGGCAAAACCGAGTGCGATGGCGGCGTAACCGCGCAATGCCGCTTCGCCGGGGGGGAAGAAGGACGCGATGTCGGGTGTCAGTCCGGAAACGTCGGGCTCGTCTTTCCGGATGATCCCCAGGACTGCGCGAAGCACGCGCAGCTCGGCTTCGGCAGGGGAAACGGCACCGGGAACGGGGGGGCCTTCCCCGGCCGCCGACCGGGTCGCGATCGCCGTTTCCGCTGCGATGATGCAGTCGCGTGCTTTCTCGAACTCGCCCAGGTAACTCAGCGCCCAGCCGTGCAGCGTGCAAAGGGTTGCGGATCGGCGGACCATTTCGCGGGGAAGCGCGTCGAGGCACCCGCGCAGTTCCTTGAAGTCGCCCCGGCGGAACAACTCGCGGCCCGAGATTTCGAGAAGCCGCGCCGCCCGCCGATATTTCCCCCCGGCGATCGCATACCGGCCCGCTTCGTTCGCCAGTCCCTTCTTCTCGAACCACTCGCTGGCCCGGTCGTGGAGAACACCGACCGCTTCGGGGCTCTCGGTGCGCAGGCGATTCTGCAGGAAGTCGGCGAAAAGATGGTGATAGCGGTACCAGGTGCCCTGGTCGTCGAGCCCGTAGATGAACAGGTTGGCACTTTCGAGCGTTTCGAGCATTTGCCTCCCGTCCTGTCCACCGGTCATCCGGTCGCAGAGCGGTGCGGTCATCCGGTCGAGTATGGCGGTTTTCATCAGGAAGCGCTGGACGTCGGGCGGCTGTCGTCGGAACACGTCCTCGAGCAGGAATCCGGCGATCTTCCGCTGGGCGCCGGTGACGGATGCGACGATCCGGTCGGGATCATCCGACCCGGCGAAGGCCATGGCCGCGAGTTGCAGGGCGGTGATCCACCCTTCGGTCCGGTCGCAGAGCGCTTCGACCTGCCGACCGGATAGACCGAGGCGGCACGTTTCGTTCAGGTAGACGCCGGTTTCGGCCGGATTGAAGCGAAGGTCGTCCCACCGGAGTTCCAGCAGCGCCCCCCGCATGCGGAGGCGCTCGACCGAGAGCGGCACGCTCTTCCGGGTTCCGATCACAAAGCGGACTCCGACCCGGGCGTTGCGGAGGAGAAAATCCATGACGGCGTGGATCGCCTGTTCCCGGATCTCATGGTAGTCGTCGAGGAATACGGTCAGGGGAGACGCGTCTTTTTCGAGATCGCGAAGCAGGCTTTCGGCGACGTATTCGATCGGCACGTCCGGGGTTGCGGCGAGCACGTCGAGCGCCTCCCGCCCGATACCGCTCCGTGCGGCCCGGATCGCGGAAATAAGGTTTGCGAGGAATCGGCGGGGCGGGTTGTCGAATTCGTCGATCGAGAGCCACGCCGCCTCGCGGCCCGCGGCCCGGAGCGACTGGTACCACTCGGCCAGCACCGTTGTCTTCCCGGCGCCGGCCGGCGCGGAGACGAGCGCCAGACGGAACGGTTCCCCGTCCCCTCGTTCGGTGAAGAGGCGGGGGCGCGGCATGTGGCGAACCCCCTGAGAGGGCGGCCGCAGTTTTGTCTCGAGCGCGCGCCGTCCGAAGCCCGTTTCCATGACGATGATTATAGATGAAACGGGGGGCCGGCTTGCATTTCGGGATGATGCCCCCGACAATTGAAATATGACATTCATCCCGCAGTCCCCGCGCCCCTCGGGCGAACCGTTCGACGTCGTGCTGGTGACGGGCGACGCCTATGTCGATCATCCTGCATTCGGGGCAGCCATCATCGGCCGCTACCTCGAATCGCTCGGTTACACCGTGGGAATCCTCGCGCAACCCGCCTGGAAGGATGCGTCCGCATTTTCCCGGCTCGGGCGACCGCGTCTCTTCTTCGGCGTCACAGGCGGAAACCTCGATTCCATGGTTGCCAACTACACGCCCGACCGGCGCCACCGCGAGACGGACGCCTATTCCCCGGGGGGGCGGACGGGGCTCCGTCCGGATCTGGCGACCGTCGTCTACGCGCACCGTTGCCGGGAGGCGTATCCCGGCGTGCCGATCGTCCTGGGGGGGATCGAGGCCAGCCTCAGGCGGCTTTCGCACTACGACTTCGTGCAGCAGAAAGTGCGCGGATCGGTCCTCGCCGACGCCAAGGCCGATGTCCTCGTCTACGGGATGGGTGAGCGGGCGGTGGGCGAACTGGCCCGGCATTACGCCGAAGGGCGCGCGCCCGAATCCCTGCGCGGGATGGCGGGGATCGCGTACCTCACCTCAGCGCCGCCGGTAGACGCCTGCTGCCTTCCTTCGGCCGAGGTCGCGGCTGCGACACCCGCCGGTTTCCTCGAATTCTATCGGCCGTTCCGTGAGGCGACGCTGAAGCCGTCACCGCCCATCCTGTCGCAGCCCCACGGCAAGCGGTGGGTTGTCGTCAATCCGCCCGCAGCTCCCCTCTCGCCGGGAGAACTCGACGCCCTGTACCAGCTGCCGTTTCTTCGCGCCTTTCCTTCGGCTTACGGCCGGGAAGGGGGAATCCCGGCGCTCGAAACGGTCCGGACGTCCGTCGTGACCCATCGCGGCTGCGCGGGCGGCTGCGCCTTCTGTGCGCTCGGCGCCCACCAGGGGCGGCAAGTCGTGAGCCGCCCGCCCGAAGGGGTCCTCGAAGAAATCCGGGAGCTCGCGGCGCGGTCCGATTTCAAGGGGACGATCCAGGATGTGGGGGGGCCTACGGCCAACATGTACGGAAGCCGGTGCGGTCATTCGGATGCGCAGGGGCGGCCGGGATGTTCCCGCCCGAGCTGCCTGTGGCCGAAGATCTGCCCGAATCTCGAGACGTCGGGCGAGCCGCTCCGGAAACTTCTGGCTGCGGCGCGCCGGATGCCGGGCGTCCGGCACGTGTTCGTGGCGTCCGGACTTCGGCACGACCTGCTGATCCTGCCGGGAGAGCGGGCTCTGTTCCGGGACCTGGTGGCCCACCACGTGAGCGGACGGATGAAGGTGGCGCCCGAGCACGTCGCGCCCGACACGCTCCGCCGGATGCGAAAACCCCCGGCCGCCGTCTTCGAGGAATTCCAGCGGCTCTTCCACGAACTGCGCCAGGACGCCCGGAAGGATATCTTCCTGGTGCCCTACCTGATTGCCGGCCATCCGGGGACGTCCATGGAGGACGCGATCGCGCTGGGCCGATTCGTGATCGAAAAGCTGGGGGGCGGCGTGGAACAGGCGCAGCAGTTCACGCCCACGCCCATGACGGATGCGACCTGCATGTTCGTGACCGGGCGGGATCCGGCCGACGGGCAGGCCGTCCCGGTGCCGTCCGGGGGAGAGGCCAAGGTCCAGAAAAGCCTGCTCGACCTGAAGAGCCCGCGCAACGCCGAGAAGGCGGCGGCTTATTTTCGCCGGATCGGCCGGATGGACCTGCTGAAAGGAATCACAACACGAACCGAAAGGGGAGGGCGATGATGATGACTGGAAAGGTGGCGCTCGTTACGGGCGCTTCACGCGGAATCGGGGCGGCCACGGCGAAGCGGCTCGCCGCGCACGGAGCCGCCGTGGCGGTCAATTACGCGAACAGCCGGGATGCGGCCGAGTTGGTCGTCCGGGAAATCCTGGCGGCCGGCGGGAAGGCGATCGCGGTGCACGCCGACGTGCGGGAAGCGGCCCAGGTCGAGGCGATGGCGGCGACGGTCGTCGAGGTGCTCGGGCCGGTCGATACGCTCGTGCTCAACGCGAGCATCAATTTCCCGATCGTCCCGTTCCTGTCGTTCCGCTGGGAGGATTTCGAGGCCAAGCTGACCGGCGAGCTCAAGGCGGCCTTCTTCTGCTGCAAGGCTTTCGTCCCGGGGATGGTCGAGCGGAAGCGCGGTTCCGTCGTGGCCGTCAGCAGCGGGCTCTCGCGTCACCCCGGATACGGCTTCTGCGCCCACTCGACCGCGAAGTCCGGGCTCGACGCCTTCATGAAATCGCTCGCACTCGAACTGGGACCGAGCGGGGTGCGGGTCAACGTCGTTGCGCCGGGCCTCACCGAAACCGACGCGACGTCGTTTCTCAAGCCCGAGTACAAGGAAGGGGCGGCCAAGGCGACGCCATTGCAGCGGATCGGCGTCCCCGAAGATGTCGCCGGGGCCGTGCTCTTCATGGCCTCCGACGAGGCGCGCTTCGTGACGGGCGGATACCTGCCGGTCAGCGGCGGCGTCCAGATGCTTTAACGATGGTCGGCCGCAGCGACAGAAACGGAAACGGACACCCCGTCACCCCCGAAGAACTGATCGCCCAATTGCGGGAGACGGTCGACCGGCTTCCCGAAAGCGGTCTCGGGCGTGCAGACCTGAAGATGCTCTCGAAGTCGTTTCGGGAACTGGTGCACGCATTTCGGCGCTTCGATTCGATGCGGGCACTCCGCAAGGTGACGGTTTTCGGTTCCGCGCGGTGCAAGCCCGGAAGCCCGCCCTATGCGCAGGCCGAGGCGTTCGGCCGCGAGATGGCGGCGCGCGGGTGGATGGTCGTCACCGGTGGCGGTCCCGGCATCATGGAGGCGGGGCACGTCGGCGCCGGGCGCGACCTGTCGCTCGGGATCAACATCCTCCTTCCCTTCGAACAACACGACAACAAGGTACTCGAAGGAAGCGTCAACACGATCCACACGAAATACTTCTTCACCCGGAAACTGTTGTTCGTCAAGGAGTCGCAGGGCGTCGCGCTGTTCCCGGGCGGATTCGGGACCCTCGACGAGGCGTTCGAGGTGCTGACCTTGCTGCAGACCGGGAAAAGCCACCCGTTTCCGGTGGTCCTGGTCGACGAGCCCGGAGGGTGGTACTGGCGCGCGTTCGAACAGTTCATCGAGCGCGACATCAAGGGGGGGGGGTGGATTTCAGGGGATGACACGGCGCTCTTCCGGATCACCGACCGGGTCGAGGACGCGGTCCTCGAGATCGAGTCGTTCTACCGCGTTTACCACAGCCTGCGCTATGTCGGCCCCGACCTCGTCATTCGCCTGAAGACGCCGCTCGATGAGTCGTTCGTCACGCAGCTCGGCGTCCGATTCGGCGACCTGGTCGAGGCGGGCGGTTTCCGGCTATCCGGCCCGCTTGCCGAGGAGGCGAATGAACCCGAACTGGCGGAACTGCCCCGGCTCGTGTTCCGGTTCAACCGGCGCGATTTCGGCCGGCTCCGGTTGTTGATCGACGCGTTGAACGCCCCGCCTTTTCCCGCCACCGTTTCATGAAGGTCATGTTGCCCAGGTCGTCGAAGAGCGAGTAGGCGACCGGCGTCAGCACCAGCGTCAGGAGCAGGCAGAGCGCCTGTCCGCCGATGATGACCTTGGCCATCGAGGCGCGCGAGGCGGCGCCCGGCCCCCGGCCCAAGGCGATCGGGATCATGGCCGCGATCAGCGTGACGGTGGTCATGAGGATCGGGCGGAGCCGGGCGGCGTTGGCTTCGAGGATCGCCGGATCGCGCTCCATGCCGCGCGACCGCAGCGTGTTGGTGTAGTCGACCTGCAGGATGCCGTTCTTCTTGACGATCCCGAACAGCATGAAGAGCCCCATGATGCTGTAGATGTTGAGCGTCTCGCCCAGGAACAGGAGCGAGAAGAGGGCGAACGGGATCGAGACGGGCAGCGCGAGCATGATCGTGATCGGGTGCAGGAAACTTTCGAACTGCGCGGCCAGCACGATGTACATGAAGACGACCGAGAGCAGCAGGGCGATGAGGAAGTTCGAGAGCGTTTCCGCCATCGTCTTGGCCCGGCCGAAGAACTGCGCCTGGTATTGCGGGGGCAGGTTGAGCGACTTGATGATCGCCTGGATGTTTTCGGTGGCGGTGCCCAGGGCGAGGCCGTCGAGGTTGGCGACGATGGTCACCTGCCGCTGCCGCATGGTCCGGTCGATCTGTGCCGGTCCCAGCTCGCGAGCCAGCGACGCCACGTCGCGCACGCGCGTCCTGCCGGTCGTCATCGAGGGGACGGGCAGGTTCGAGACGGCTTCCGCGGTGTCGCGGGAGGGGAGGTCGGCCCTCAGCCAGACGTCGTACTGGTCGGCCCCCTCCTTGTATTTGCTCACCTGCTCGCCGCCGACGAAGACGTTGAGCGACGATGCGATGTGCGCCACCTGCACGCCGAGGTCGGACGCCTTCTTCCGGTCGACGTAGACGCGCAGCTCGGGCTTCCGGTTCGACAGCGTCGTGTCGACGTCGACGAGTCCCTTGATCTTCCGCATCTCCGCCGTGATGCTGTCGCCGTATTCCATCAGTTTGTCCAGGTCGGGCCCGCTCAGCGTGAAGGTGAGTTGCGCCTGCCGCCCGCCGCCCATGCTGATCGATCCGATGTTCTGGACCGAGACGCGCAGCGTCGGATATTTCGCCATCAGTTTCCGGGCGTCCTTCATCACGTCGAACTGGGTGAACTTCCGGGTCTCGAGGTCGCTCAGCCGGACGTAGATCGTTCCCTGCGTCACGTCGCCCTCGGCCACGTTGCCGATCGAGGTGAGCAGGTGCTCGACGCCGCGCAACTTGCGCAGGTCGGCCTCGACCTCGCGGTAGGTCTGCTGGACCGCGTCGAGCGAGTACCCCTCGGGCGACTGGATGTAGACCTCGAACTCGCTCTGGTCGTCGAACGGCATGAAGTCTTTTCCGATGGCGCCGGCCAGCGGCTTGATGGCGAACAGGACGGCGATCGTCAGGGCGATGACGATCCAGCGGTGCCGCAACGAGAATTTGAGGATGCCGATATAGCTCTTGACCGTGGTGCGGTGGAACAGGCCGTCGGACGATTTCTTCGCGCCCTCCCCCTTGTGCACCTTCAGGAAGCGGGAGGAGAGCATCGGCGTCAGCGTGAACGAGACGAACCAGGAGATCAGGATGGCGACGGCGACCGTGATGCCGTACGAGTTGAAGAAGCGGCCGACGATGCCGTACATGAAGGCGAGCGGCAGGAAGATGACGACGAGCGAAAGGGTGGTGGCCGAGACGGCCAGCCCGATCTCGGCGGTGCCGCTGACCGCGGCCGACATGGGCGCCTCGCCCTTCTCCTCGACGTGCCGGAAGATGTTCTCGAGGACCACGATGGCGTCGTCGATGACGATGCCGACGGCCAGCGTCAGGCCGAGAAGGGTCATGTTGTTGATCGTGAAGCCGAAGATCCGCATCGCGGTGAAGGTGCCGATGAGCGACGTGGGGATCGCCACCGAGGCGATCAGGGTGGAGCGCCAGTCGCCCATGAAGATGAGGACGACGAACGAGGTCAGCAGGGCGCCGAGGACGAGGTGCGTCTTGACCTCGTTGATCGATCGCAGGATGAAGACGGACTGGTCGCGGATCGGGTCGACCTTGATGTCGGGCGGCAGCGTCTTGCGGATCGCATCGATCCGTTCCTTGACGCGCCGGATCACCTCGATGGTGTTGGTTCCGGATTGCTTCTGGATGACGAGGCTGACGCACGGCAGGCCGTCGAGGCGGGCGAGCGACCGGGCTTCGACCTCTCCGTTCTCGATGCGCCCGATGTCGCGCAGGAATACGGGGCGTCCGCCGATGTTGGCGACGATGAGCTGCTCGAAATCGGCGACCTTGGGCATCCGGCCCATCGTCCGTAAAACCAGTTCGCGGTTTCCCGCGTCGACGCGGCCGCCCGGGACCTCGATGTTCTGCGCCTGGAGCGCGGCCTTGATCTGTGGAATCGAAAGGCCGTACCCCTCGATCCGCGCGGGGTCGACGTAGACGTTGACCGCACGTGTGCGGCCGCCGACGATGTTGACGGCGCCGACGCCGTTGACCGATTCGATGTTCTGCTTGATCCGCTCGTCGGCGACCTGCGTCAGTTCCTTCATCTCGCGCGTGCCCGAGACGGAAACCGTCATGACCGGCGCCGAGTCGACATCGAACTTGACGATGACGGGCGGGTCGGTCCCGTCCGGCAATTTCTTGACGACCACGCCGACCTTGTCGCGGACGTCCTGCGCCGCCTGCTGCCCGTCGCGTTCGAGCAGGAAGCGCACGGTGACCACCGAGACGCCTTCGCGGGAAACGGAGCGCAACTCGTCGATCCCCGAGATCGTGTTGACCGCTTCCTCGATCGGCTTGGTGACGCTGGTTTCGATCTCTTCGGGGCTCGCGCCCTTGAGCGTGGTCGTGACGGTGACGGTCGGGATGTCGACGTTGGGGAGCTGGTCGACGCCGAGCTTGTAATAGGAGACGACCCCCAGGACGATGATCACCGCCGTCAGCATGGTGGCGAAGACGGGGCGGCGGACGCAGACCTCGGAAATTTTCATGGCGTTACTTGACCTTCGCGCCGGAGACGGTGACCGCGGCGCCCGTGAACAGTTTCCCGGTGTTGGTGATCGCGACCGGCTCGCCGGCCTTGAGGCCCTCGGCGATCTCGACGCGCGTCCCGAGGTCCGATCCCGGCTTGACCTTCCGTTCGACCGCCTTGCCCCCTTCGATCACGTAAAGCTTGTCGACGCCTGCGAATGTGACCAGCGCCTCTTTCGGGACGGTTACGCCGTTCGGATCGACGCGCAGCAGCACGGCGCCCTTGCCGAAGAAGCCGGGTTTCAGTTCGCGCCCGGCGTTCGGGAACAGGACTTCGACCTGCACCGCACGGTTTGCGACGGTGGATGACGGCGATATCCGGGAAAGGGTCCCGCGGAATACGCGCCCGGCCTGGCCGTCGACGGCCAATTCCACGGACATGCCGCGGCGCACGAGGGCGGCGAAATATTCGGGTACCTCGCCCACCAACTTGACCGGCCGATCGTTCACGATCCGGAAGAGCGGCGCCCCAGTCTTGATGTATTCGCCGGCGGAGACGAGTCGGGCCTCGATCGAGCCGTCGATGGGGGAGCGCACTTCGGTGTCGCGGACCTTCTTGGCCGCCAGCGACGCCTGGGCCCGCTTGCCGCGGAGGACGGCGAGTTGCGTGTTGGCCTCTTCCCGCGCCGTGGCCACGTTTGCCTCGGCCATGAGCAGCCGGGCCTCGGCGTCGTCAAGTTCCTTCCGGGCTATCAGTTTCTTCTCGACCAGCCCCTTGCGGCGATCGTGGTCGGTTTTCGCATTCGTATAGTCGGCCTGCGCTTTCCGGACGAGCGACGTCCTGTCGATATCGGCACCCTCGGCATCCGGTGCGATACCGAGCTTGGCCGCGGTCTGGTCGGCGTCCGCCTTCGCCTGCTCTTGCCGGAAGCGGAACTCGTCCGGGACGATCGTGAGGAGCGTCTGCCCCTTCCGGACCGGGTCGCCCAGGTCGGCGCCGATCTTCTGGATGGTGCCGTCGACCTCGGATGCGAGCGTCACCTGGTCGATGCCGGCGAGCGTCCCGACGAATTCGACCCTGCGGGTGATGGGCGTCCGGCGGGCGGTTTCGACCTGGATCGTGACCGGGGCGGGCGGAACCTTGGCGGCGGCGCCCTTCTTGTCGTCCGCCTTCTTCGATCCGCCGCAACCGGAAAGCACGACCAGGGCGACGATCGGGAAGAGCAGGGCAATGCGGCGTGCGGTGGATGCGGGCATTATTGTTCGCTCCCTTGAAAATCCGGTGTCATTCGCCGATCGCGCGCGAAAGCGCCGCGAGCGACGTGTTGTAGTCGTAACGGGCTTCGACCAGCGATGTCTCGGCGACCGTCGACTGCGTCTGGGCATCGATGATCTCGATGATGTCGCCCGCGCCCGCCTCGTACCGCCCGGTCGCAAGCTTCAGGTTTTCATCGGCGGCGTCACGCTGCTTCTTCCGCGCCTGGATCTGCTCGACCGACTGGCGCAGCGCGAGCGAGGCCTGTTCGACCTGCAGGCGCACCTGCCGACGCAACCCGGTCAGCGCGTAACGGACGGAAGCGGCCTGGGCCTCGGCCTCGGAGACCTGACCGCGGGTGAGGTGCCCGTTGAAGATCGGGACGCTGAGCTGCAGGCCGAGCGTGTAGTTCTGCTTCAGCGGAACATCGTCGGCGGCGTAGCCGTATCCGGCGTTTCCTGTCAGCGTCGGGTTGTAGCCGGCTTGCGCCTGCCGGATCGCCTCGTCGGCCGCATGGACCCGGTCGGCCGCGGCGCGCAGGTCGGGCCGCTTCTTTTCGGCGGCGAGCATCCATTCGTCGGGGGAGCCGGACGGGGCATCGGGAGGGACCCCGCTCTCGAACAGGGCAAAGCCGGCCGGGCCGTCGAGTCCCATCCTGTCGAGCAGCGTGACCCGCGCGAAGCGCAGGTCGTTCTCGGCGCCGGCAAGTTCCGCCCTCGCCTGGTACAGATTCGCTTCGGCCCGGGCGACGTCGATCCGCGCCCGAAGCCCCGATTCGTAGTAGGCCTGCGCCTGCGTCAGGAGCGCCTGCCGCTGGTGCCCGGTCTCCTTGCGGACATCGAGGACCCGCTGCGCCCGTAACACGTTGTAGTAGGCGAGACGGGCGGCGAACGCGACCTCGTTACGCGCAAGCTGCCCCGTGGCGCCGGTGGCCGACAGGAGGGATCCGGTCCGGTTCACGGCGGCGTCGGTGCGGCCGAAGTCGCTGATGACGTAGTTGAGCGAACCCTGCAGCGACAGATTCGTGATGTCGGCGCTTCGGTGGGTCGGTTGCGACCAGGCGCGCACCTTGGAATAGCCCGTGGTTCCGGTGACCGACGGGTAATAAGCCGCCTGGGCCTGGGTCTGGCGCCCGCGTGCCGCCCGGATGTCGGCATCGGCCGCCGCCACGAGCGGGTGGTTGGCGAGCGCCGTTGCGACGACCTGCTCGATCGTCCAGGGGCTTTCGCCGGGCGACCCGGTGACGGGCACGTCCGTCTGGACCGCTCCGGCGACGCCGGGTGCGGGCGCGGATATCGACAGGATGGCGAACCCCAGCAGGGCAATCGCCAGGGCCGTCCTCCGGGTTCGAGTGTGGATCATCTTTCGCCTCCGTGTCTGTCGCTCGACGCCCCGGCCTGACCGGCGGCCAATGCGTCCATGCAGAACGATTCGACCATCGTGGCCAGTTTCGGGATCGGGGTCGTGATGGTGCCCAGCACCTTCTGGCGCGTGCAGCCGATGAGCATTCCCCGCAGCAGTTCTGCGGCATCCCGGCTGGCATAGCGGAAGGCCAGGGTCCCGTCCTTCTTCCCGGCATCCAGGATGAGCGAAAGCAGCTCGGTGATTCGCGACAGCTTGTCGAGGATGAAGGCGGGCTTCCCGACGCCCCCCGGATTTGCGAGGTGGGGCGGGAAGTCGCGCTGCAGGATCAGGATCCGGCCCTGGTTTTTCGCGAAGTAATCGAAGTGGAAGCGGATGTAGGCGGAGAGCCGCTCCCGGCCCGAGCCGGTGACCGCGGCCGCGGTCGCCCCGGCCAGGAAGCCGTCCATCGTCTCGTTGAAGAGGGTCAGGAAGATGTCGTCCTTGTTGGCGAAATGGTGGTAAAGCGTCCCCTCGGCCACCGCCGCCTCCCGCGCGATCTCGGAGGTCGTCGTGTTGCCGAATCCTTTTTCCGCGAAGAGCCGTGCGGAAACCGCGAGGATCGTGTCGCGCCGGGTCGTCGGTGACATCCTGGATCCTTTCCTGGAATGGCTGCTGACTGAGTACTCACTCGGTTATCAGTGTACGGTCTGGTCTCTTCCGGGTCAAGCAGAAGGGTGAGGCGGGGAACGAGGGGGGGATGCGGGGATAATGCCCGTCAGTGGGCGGGCGGCAGGTCGCCTGTCTGGTGTGCCGGGCGCTTGAGCAAAAGGACCAGCGGCAGGATCGCGAACATCAGCATCGAGAGCAGGAAGAACGCGTCGTTAAATCCCATCATGGTGGCCTGCCGGACCAGCTGGCCGTACAGGCGCCCCATCGTGGTGCGATCCGCCGAAGCCGCCAGCTCGGGCATCCCGTGGCCGATCAGCATCCGTCCCCGCCCGATCGCCTCGTTGAAACCGCGGTCCAGCCAGGTCAGGTGTTCCGATAGGTGCGACTGGTGCATCTGGGCGCGGCGACCGAAGATCGTGGTCGAGAAGGCGATGCCGACCGAACCGCCCAGGTTCCGCAATAGATTGTAGGCGGAGGTGGCGTTGCCCATTTCCCGCTTGGGGATCGAGGAGAGCGTGAGCGTCGTAAGCGGGATGAAGAGGAAGCCCATGCCGAAGCCCAGGATGATGCGGGGCCACATCAGGGAGGCGAAATCGGCGCCCAGCGTGAAGCGGGACATCATCTGCGTCGAGATCGCGCACAGGAAGATTCCGGCGAACAGGATGTATTTCGGGTTGTGCTTCCCGATCAGCTTCCCGACGACCGGCATGCAGAAGAGGGTGGCGACACCGCCCGGCGAAAGGACATACCCCGCCAGCGTGGCGGTATAGCCGAGGAGCATCTGGGCGTAGAGCGGCAGCAGGACGATGCTCCCCATCAGGTTGAAGAAGGCGATGAACATGAGCGCGTTGCCGGTGGTGAACGAGCGGTTCTTGAAGACGCGCAGGTCGACCACCGGGTGTTCGGCGAACCACAGCTCGACCATGACGAAGGCGATCAGCGCGAGGATGGCGATGGCGGCCAGCACCAGGATGAAGGCGGACTGGAACCAGTCTTCCCGCTGGCCCTTGTCGAGGATGATCTGGAGGCAGCCGACCCAGACCACGAGGAGCGCGATTCCCCACCGGTCGGGCTTGGTCTTGACGGCGTCGCGGATGTAGGCCGGGTCGCGGATGAAGAGCGAGATCATGAAGATCGCGAATAGCCCGATCGGGATGTTGATGTAGAAGATCCAGCGCCACGACATGGCGTCGGTGATGTAGCCGCCCATCAGCGGCCCGGCGATCGGGCCGAACATCGCGCCGATGCCGAAGAGCGCCATCGCCATCCCGTGCTCCCGAGGCGGGAACGTCTCGAGGAGCACCGATTGCGACATCGGCTGCAGGCCGCCGCCGCCGATCCCCTGCAGCACGCGGAAGAAGATGAGCATGCCGAGCGACTGCGAGGCGCCGCACATCAGCGAGGCGAAGGTGAAGAGGGAGACCGAGAAGATCATGTACCGCTTCCGGCCGAAGGTGCGCCCGAGCCAGCCGGTCATCGGGATGACGACCGCGTTGGAGACGAGGTAGGAGGTGAGCACCCACGCCGATTCGTCGATGCCGGCGGAGAGCGACCCGCGGATGTGGTCGAGCGAGACGTTGGCGACGCTGGTGTCGATGATCTCGATCAGCGTGGGGAGCATCACCGTCAGCGCGATGATCCACTTGTTGCCCTGCATCGCCGAGTAGGCGTTGCCGAGCCGACCGCCCCCGTTTCCGTTGCCGTTGCTCACCGGAGGCAGGCCTTACTTCACGAGCACCGTCGGAACGACCGACATCCCGATCCGGAGCAGGTGCCCCGGATCCTCGCCCGGGTCGAGGAGGATCTTGACCGGGACGCGCTGGACGACCTTGACGTAGTTTCCGGTCGCGTTCTCGGGCGGGAAGAGGGAGAAGGCCGAGCCGGTGCCCGCCATGATGCTGTCGACCCGGCCGGAAAACACGCTGCCCCGGTGGCTGTCGGGGACGATCGTCACCCGCTGCCCGGGGTGGATCCGGCCGACCTGCGTCTCCTTGTAGTTGGCGACGATCCACAGGTTGTCGAGCGCCGTCACGGCCATCAACGCCTGTCCCGGCGCCACGACCTGTCCCACCTCGACGTTCTTCCGGGTGATGAAGCCGTCGGCGGGCGCCACGAGGCCGGCGTAGCGTCGGTTGAGTTTCGCTTCGTCGAGCACGGTCCGGCGCTGAGCGATCCCCGCCTCCTGCTGGGTGACCCGTGCCTGGCGCTGGCCGATCACGGAGCGGACCTGCGCCGCGCGGGATTCCTTCAGGGCGATCATCGCCTCGCGCTGCGAGACCAGCGCCTGCTGCGTCGGGACGGCGGCCTCGGCGATCCGGAGCTCTTCCTTCGCCATCGACTCCTGCGCCCGGGCGACGTCGAGCGCGGTCTGCGCCTTTTCGTTCCGTTCGCGGCTGACGGCGCCCCGGTCGAAGAGCGCCTTCGCCCGGTCGGCGTCGCGGACGGCCTGCGCGAGTTGCGCCGCCGCCAGCGCGACCTTCGATTTCGACGCGTCGATCGCGATCCGGGCCTGCGCCAGCTGCGACTTCGAGGCGTCGAGGTCGCGCCGGGCCGCGTCGGCGTCGCGTCCGGCTGCGTTGAGATCCGCGCCGGCCGCCGCCACGTCCGATTTTGCCGCGGCGATCTCGGCGGCGGCGATATTGATGCCGGATTGGGCGCCCGCCTCGCGCACCGCGTAAGGTTCGGAGTCGATCCGCAGCAGCACGTCGCCCTTTTTTACGGGCTGGTTGTCTTCGACGAGCAACTGCGCGACCGTGCCCGGGATGCGCGACGAGATGACGTGAATCCGGCCGTCGACGAAGGCGTCGTCGGTGTCGAGGTGCGTCTGCTTGTACATCCAGTAGCCGACGCCCGTGCCGATGACCAGCAGGGTGACCATCAGGAAGGTCAGCAGCGCCTGACGTTTCCGGGAAGGTTTCGCCCCCCCGTTGCCGTTATCGGTCGTGCCTGCCGTCGTCGAATCGTTTCCTGCCGCTTCCGCCACCATGGTCCGCCGTCCTCCGTAATAGTGAAAACCGTCCGTTCAACCGTGTGCCGGAAAGGATAACATTTTTCCCGGGGAGGCCTTCCCGGGCTACCGGTAACTGACGTCCGCGATGTCGCCGCGCCCGAGGAGCAGCATGACCAGCCGGTCGACGCCCAGCGCCGCGCCTGAGCAGGGGGGGAGCCCCATCCGCAGGGCGTCGAGGAAGTCGGGATCGATCGGCAGCGTCTCGCCGCTTTTATCCCGGTGCGCCGCCACGAGTTCGTGCAGCCGCGCCTCCTGTTCGGCCGGATCGGTCAGCTCCTCGTACCCGTTGACCAGCTCGATGCCGGAAATATACCCCTCGAACCGCTCGGAAATTGCCGGATCGTCCGCCCGCCGTTTCGCCATCGCCGCCAGCGGTGCCGGAAAGCCCGTGAGAAAGCAGGCCCCTTTCTCCGCAAGCGCCGGTTCGATGAGGTCGACGTAGGCCCGGAAGAAGAGATCCTCCCACCCCTCGCCGACCCCCGGCCGGAATCCGCGCGCTTCGAGCGCTTTTCGCAACCCCGCCTCGTGGGTCGCCGGGACGCCCAGTGAAGTTACGAACGCGTCGGTCAGTTCCCACCGGCTCCACGAGCCGGAAAGGGGGATCGTCGCGGCCCCGCGGACGATCTCCGGTTTTCCCGAGAGGGATTCCGAGAGTTCCCGCGCCAGCGACTCGACGTCGCGCATGATGTCGTCCGCCGTCCCGCCCACCCGGTACCACTCGAGCATCGTGAACTCGGGGCTGTGGAGGGGCGACCCTTCCCGGTCCCGGAACACTTTTCCCAGGTAGAAGATATCCCCGGAACCGGCCGCGATCAGTTTCTTCATCGAGAGCTCGGGCGAGGTGTGGAGGAAGAAGGGGCGTTTCCGGTCCGACGCGTCGGCGATCGTCACGGGATAGATGTTGGGGTCGATATTGGGAGAGGCCAGCGCCACGGGCGTGTCGACTTCGAGGAAACCGCGCGTCCGGAAGAAGGCGCGGATCCCGTCGAGGATCGCCCCCCGCTGCCGCAGCAGCGTCCACGGCAACTCGCCGGAAGCGAGGCGCCGCCAGGTGGGTGCGGCTTCCCATTTCCCGTCTATCCGCCCGGGCGTTGTCATTCCCAGAGTCTAGCATGCGGTCATGCGGGACACATTGCAGGGTATAATTCCGGCAGGTCGGCGCAGTCATCCGTTCGCAGTTGGAGAGGAGAGGCAAGATGCCGTTTCCGCAGCAGGGCAACACCGAGGGCCAGGCCGCGCTCAAGGAGGCGCTCGCACAGCTCGACCACGCGGCGGAACGGTTGTCGCTCGACCCGAACCTGGCCGAGCGGCTGCGCCACGCGAAGCGGTCGCTGATCGTCAACGTCCCGGTCCGGATGGACGACGGGCACGTCACCTCGTTCACGGGATACCGCGTGCAGCACAACGTGACGCTGGGGCCGGGGAAGGGCGGGATCCGCTATTCGCCCTCCGTCAACCTCGAGGAAGTGACCGCGCTCTCGATGTGGATGACCTGGAAGTGCGCGCTGATGAACATCCCGTTCGGCGGCGCCAAGGGCGGCGTCTGCTGCGATGCGACGAAGATGTCGCGGGGCGAACTGCAGCGGATGACGCGCCGCTTCACATTCGAGATCTTCAACTTCATCGGGCCCGACAAGGATATTCCCGCCCCCGACATGTACACCAACGAGCAGACGATGGCGTGGATCATGGACACCTATTCCACCCAGGTCGGCCACTCGGTCCCGGGCGTCGTGACCGGCAAGCCCGTGGTGATCGGCGGCTCGGTGGGGCGGCGGGAGGCGACCGGCGGCGGGCTCGTCAACCTCGTCGGGGCGGCGCTCGACCACCTGGGTCTCAAGGCCGAAAAGATGACGGCGGTGGTCCAGGGGTTCGGCAACGTCGGTTCGGTCGCCGCGCAGGAACTCTCGAAACGGGGCGTCAGGGTCATCGCGGTCAGCGACGTCGACGGGGGGATCTTCAACCAGGCCGGGCTCGACGTGGAGGCCCTGGTTCACCACGTCGACTGGAAGCAGCCGGTCGGCGCCTTCTCGGGCGGCGTGCCGGTGACGAATGCGGAGATCCTCGAGATCCCCTGCGACATCCTGGTCCCCGCCGCCACCGCCGGGCAGATCACCGCGGAGAATGCGCCGCGCATCCGGTGCCGCATCCTGGCCGAAGGGGCGAACGGCCCGACGACGCTCGACGCCGACCGGATCCTCGAGGACGCCGGCGTTTTCATCATTCCCGACATCCTGGGCAACGCGGGCGGCGTCACCGTCTCCTATTTCGAGTGGGTGCAGGATTCGCAGAATTATTTCTGGGACCTCCCCGAGATCCAGCTGCGGCTCGAAAAGATCATGAGGCGGGCCTTCAACGAGGTGATGGCGCTGTCGGCGGAGCGGAAGGTCGGCCACCGGATGGCGGCGCTGATGATCGGCATCTCGCGGGTCGCCGAGGCGATGCGCCTTCGAGGGCTTTATCCGTAACCCCTCTGGGCAACCGCCCGAATGCAGAACGCCCCCCGGGAGCGGTCCCGGGGGGCGTTCGCGTCTTCAGGAGACGGGAAAGGACTAGCCCGCTTTTCTCACCAGCCGCCTGCTGCGTCGGCGGAGATGAGCATATCTACTGCGTTCCACTCGTTCTCCTCGACGTAGTGTCAACTACGCCTGCGTCGCCCTCACTTCGTGCGCCTTGTATCTACGCCCATTTCCACCGACTCGCGACGACGCCCGGTGAGAAATGCGGGCTAACGGCGGGTCTTCTTCCGGCCGAACGCCGCGAGGCCGACCAGTCCGCTGCCAAGGAGCATCATGGTGCCGGGCTCGGGAACGCGCGCTGCATCGGCGGTACCGGTCATTTCGACGCGGAGGCCGCTCGGGTTCCCACCTGCCAGCGGCGTGTTGTAGACCGCGAAGTAGAGGTAGTTGGTCCCGCCCACGAAGCCCGTCGTGATGTCGGCGAAGGGATTCATGCTCCAGAACGGCTGGGTGTGCCCCGGGGTGCTCGCGGTCGCGAAATTCGGCATGCCGATACCGTTCAGGTAGATGCCGAAGCCGTCGTTGTCGCTCGACCACAGCCCGGTGATGCGGGCCGTCGTCGGGTCGAAGCCGGTCAGGTCGAAGGAGGTGCGGTAGAGGTAGAAGCCCGCGTTCGACGAGTCGCCGGTGCCGCCCACGTTGGGCGTGATCCACTGGGAGATGCCGTTGTTCGCGACCCACGGTCCGGGGCCCACCGGTATTCCGGCCAGCGGCCAGACGTTCTGCAGCTCATAGGCGGCGACGGTGGCGGCGGTATACCCGGCGTTGAACCCGTCGGTCGACCCGGCCGCAGGCGAGAAGACGATCTGGTAATTCGGGTCGATATTGCCGGCGGTGGTGCCGGCGCCCGTGTTGTAGAGCGTCGTGATCGCCGCGGCGTCGGCCTTCGGGGCGCCGATGACGAGGGTGGCGGCCAGCAACAGGCCGGCGACCCGGACGATGCGCTTTCTTGTGATCTTCACGAGATACCTCCAAAGAGTCAAATAACTTGGATCAAATCTTAAGCATAAACTGTGCCAGTGGGGCAAGTTGCGCGCTACTGGCCATTAACTGCTTGGTCGGGGGTGCTAGGCCGGGGGGGGTATGATGCGAAGGGATCGCGAGAGCGGAACGTTTTGGGGAATAACAGGCAAAGCGTTTCCCTGCCGGGAAAATATGGGTAAATGGTTTCACGCGGTGCGGGCCGGTTCGGAACATCCCCCCCCCCCTCTCTCGAA
>JANXQJ010000034.1 GCA_025356865.1 Deltaproteobacteria bacterium
ATCAGGAGGTCGTAGCCGCGTTCCAGCACCATCCGGATCTTCGCGGACGCACGGTCGCTCCCCTCGAGCGACTCGTCGAGCATGGCCATGAAACGGGTGTGCGGCACCTGCATCAGCTCGAGATAGAGGCCTTCCTTGCTCTTGAAATAATAATAAAGGACCGGCTTGGTGACGCCTGCCGCCTCGACAATCTCGCGGACCGTGGTCGCGGAGTATCCTTTCCGTGCAAAAAGCTCCGTGGCGCTCCGGAGCAGGCGGGCCCGAGCGTCGTCGCCGGCCGGCGGAGCCGCTCCCTTACTCGCAGTCATCCCGTTGGTCTCCTTCTCGCGCGCATTATTGTTTACCTACCGGTAAGTATACGCATCCCGCCCTCCCGGTCAACAAAAAACGGAGCGCACGAAAAACCGGAGGAATCGACGGGCGGTGAAGGGCGTCAGGCGGAGATGGAAATCTCATGGCCGGAGCGGGGACGCGCGTTGGCACGAACCGCGAAATGGATGTATCCGAGGACGAGGATGAAATCGAAGACGGTCCCGAGGTTGGACGAGACGCCGAACGCGTCGCGAAGGCCCGAGACCACGATGGCCGGCGTCGCCGCGAAGACCGTCAGTCGGAGCGCTCCCGCGTAGTCGATCGGCGCATTGACCCGTCTCGCGTACAACATCCCGACGAGGGCCACCAGGAGCAGCTGCAGGACGCGGAGGCCATAGGAGATCAGGACGACGACCGGGATGTAGATCACGGTCATCCAGTTCCAGACCGTGGTCCGCCACCCGTCGAGCATCACCTCGTCGATGACGCCGTTGTCGAGGCCGTTCATGTTGAAGACGCGCGTGTCACGGGCATCCCTGCGCATGAGCATCCGGTCGCGCGTCAACAGCATCGAGGCCCGGGTGTTGTCGAGGGAGGTGGTCTGCCCGGAGGTGTCGAGGATCAGGAGCAGGCTGTTGTCGGACGGGTTCACGACGAAGTGCGGCCCCGGAGGATCGATCGACGCCACGCCGTTGTCGATGCGGACCGAGGGAATCTGCCGGATGATGCCGGGGAGTTCCTTCCCGAAATAGTCGGAGATCACCGAGTAGCCGCCCACCATCCCGGGGATCGCGCACACCGTCACCACGAAGAACAGGTAGCCGAACCAGCTCCCGGTCAGTTCCTTGCCGACCTCCCGGTAGAACGGGGCCGAAAAGAAGGACAGATATAGCGGGCGCAACGCGGCGCGCCATTTCACGATGAGGCCTCCGGACGATCCAGGGACGAATCGGCACAGTATACGCCAACCCGCCGGAAATATTCCCGCCGGCACCA
Source organism: Deltaproteobacteria bacterium (assembly GCA_025356865.1). Taxonomy (GTDB): domain Bacteria; phylum Desulfobacterota; class Deferrimicrobia; order Deferrimicrobiales; family Deferrimicrobiaceae; genus JANXPS01. The sequence continues at coordinate 1,309 of JANXQJ010000034.1, forward strand.
GTTCTCGACGTCGACCATGGAGGCGAACGCCTCGGCGAACCCTTCCCGCCCCAAGGTAAAGACGCCATGTCCGTAGACCACGGCCCTGCCCGTCCCCCTGATCACGGGCGGAACCCGTTTCGCGAGCCCGCCGGCGCCGATCTCTCCGGCCACCACGGGGGTGTCGCCCAGCATCCGGACCTTGTCGCAGTCGCGCCAGCAGTCCTTCACCGGGCAATCCTTCTCGCCGCACAGCATGCTCATGACCACCGCGAACTTCGGATGGCCGTGCAGGATCGCGCGCACGCCGCCCGCTTCGTAGATCCGCCGGTGCGCCAGCAGTTCGCTCGACGCCGTGATCCCGGTCGTCGAGGAGTTGTCCATCGGGACGGGATCGATGCACCCGCGCAGCTCGTCGAGGCTGGCGGCGGTCTGCGAGATGTAGACGGTGTCGCCCAGGAGCCAGGAGATGTTGCCGAAGAAGGAGTCGACCAGCCCTCGCTCGACGGTGTATCGACCCACGGCCGCTACCTCGTCGAGCACGTCGTCCGGGCTTTCGATCGGGCCCGTCCGGAACGTCAGGCCGTCGACCGAGAGCGGCCGTACCCAGTCGCGCCGGAACGCCTCGAATCCCTCGGCCTCCCGGGGCAACCGGAATCCCTCCGCCAGGACGTCGAGCAGGTACTTCACGAACGTGGCGTGAAAGACGGACGAATAGTTGATGTACGCCTGCTCGATCGTCACGGTGCCGCCCGCCACGATGCCGACCCCCTCGACCACGATCCCCTTCCGGCTTCCGAGCAGACGGGCGATTCGCGCGGGCGCTTCGGGACCGAGTTCGTCGCGACGCAGGAAGGGGATGTCGTGGAGGAAGGTGCGCGTCTCGGTGTCGGGCGGGAGGATGCAATCCTCGCCGGGCGCCGCGCGGCGTATGAGCAGGTCGGCGAACGGCAGCGACGGCGTCGCGACCACGAGGCCGAGACTGGAAAGCCGCCCCAGGACGTCTTCGGCCAACCGCGCCAGTTCGGGATTTCCGCCCGACAGCAGCCGGTCGTCCTGTGCGGCGAAGGCGACGCGTCCCGGCGATGCGGAACGATCCGAGAGGAGCTTCGCGGAATATTTCGCGATCTGGTCCCTCACGGCAGCATCTCGAGGAATCCGGGATCGCGGAAGGTGCCGTCTTCGGCGAGGCCCCGGATCCGGTAATACTTCTGGAGTTCCTCGTCGAAGCGCGCCTCGTCGATCGGGGGGATGGCGATCCCCTCACCGCTCGACCCGGCCTCGCGGAAGAATCGCGCCGGGAGCCGGTCGTCCTTCGCCGAAAATCCGTTGGCGCAGTTGTAGAAGCGCTCGGTCAGGTAGATCTTCTCGCCGATCTCCTTGAGCGACTGGGGCCCGTAATCCACGCCCGTCACCGCGGAAAGCAGCTCGGCGTACTCCTCGAGCGTCGCGCCGAAAAAGGAGAACTTGCACGCCACGAGCGAGTCGACGACGGCGTTGGTGTCCTCGGCGATCTTGATGATCCGCGCCTTGCCCGAAAAAGAAAAGCGGTCGGTGGGCACCGGCTTGCGGAGGATCTCGTGGGAGACGGGATAGGCGCGCAGGTGGCAGCCGCCCCGGTTGCTCGTGCAGTAGGCGAGCGCCATGCCGTAAGCGCCGCGCGGGTCGTATGCGGGCAATTCGAGCGACTTGACGCTCATCGACAGCCCCGGGACGCCCATCGCTTCGGCCACCCGCCGCGATCCGAGCGAGAGCAGCTCGCCTTCCCCCCGCCGGTAGCCGATGTCG
>JANXQJ010000036.1 GCA_025356865.1 Deltaproteobacteria bacterium
GACGACCTGACGGCGTTCGTCAAGAACGCGCGCAACAAGGGATTCCTTCCTGAGGATTATCCGGCGCCCTACGCCAACACGCCGAGCTTCAGCGGGTCGCACATCCACGGCTACGACGCGATGCTCCTCTCGATCCTGCAGACGCTGACGGCGGGGAAACAGGTGGAAGGCCGCTGCACCGGCAAACTCAACTTCATCGCCGGCTGCGACTTCAACACCGGGAACTACCGGGAGTACAAGCGGATCTTCAAGGAGTTCGGGATCCCGTACACGTTCCTGGCCGACGTCTCCGAGACGTTCGACTCGCCGCTCGACGGAACCTACCGGATCTATCCCGGCGGGACGAAGCTCGAGGAGGCGGCCGACTCGATCAACGGGAAGGCGACGCTTTCCGTCGCTCCGTACGCGACGCCCAAGACGTTTACCTGGGTCAAGGACAACTACGCCGGCAAGCACGTCTCGATGCCGACGCCGTTCGGAATCGCGAAGACGGACGCGTTCCTGATGAAGCTCTCCGACCTGTTCGGCAAGCCGGTTCCCGAGTCGATCAAGGCCGATCGCGGCCGCGCGGTCGACGCGATGACCGACGCCCACCAGTACATGCACGGAAAGAAGTTCGCGCTCTACGGCGACCCCGACTACCTCGTCGGCTACCTTTCCTTCCTGCTCGAGATGGGGGCGGAACCGGTCCACATCCTGTGCAGCAAGGGGAGCAAGAAACTCGAGAAGGAGTTGCAGGCGATGCTCGACGCTTCTCCATTCGGCGCCAAGGGGAAGATCTACATGAACAAGGATCTCTGGCACCTGCGAAGCCTCCTGGTGACGGAACCGGTCGACGCGGTGATCGGCGACTCGCACGGCAAGTTCGCCACGCGCGACGCGAAGGTCCCGCTCTTCCGCTTCGGCTTCCCGATCTTCGACCGGGTGAACAAGCACCGCTACCCGCTGATCGGGTACCAGGGCGTGATGAACATGGTCACGGAGATCTGCAACAAGTTCATCGACATCAAGGACGACACCTGCGAGGACCGGTTCTTCGAACTGATGCGGTAGCGGGCGGGGGCGAGGCCCATGGCTCCCCGGCTAGCGCCATGCGGGGATCCCTTCCCGGGGGACGTCTTGCTCGCCCATCCATGGGCTCGCTGCGACTCCATACCCCTCGCGCCGCCATCCATGGCGGCTACCCCCGCTCGGGGCATAGGACCCCGTCCAGGGACCCCCGCTTTGGCGTACGCCCGGGAAGCGTGAGGCCTCGGTGACCGGACCCGGATGCCGCTGCTTTCCGTAGCGGAGGCGGGATGGGGGTCTGAGCGAAGTGCCGGTGGATAGAAGTGTTGCGGCTGACCACGGAGGCGAACGGCCCCCTCCCGCGTAGCGAAGGAATTAGCGGGCATCCGGTTACACAGGCTAAGGAGGGTACGCAGATGGCGCGGCCGGATTACTACGATGCTCCCGAGTGCGACACGCAGGAGAAGGGCGCGCCCAAGTTCTGCAAGAAATCGGAGCCGGGGGAAGGCACGGAACGGTCCTGCGCCTACGACGGCGCCCGCGTCGTGCTCATGCCGATCACCGATGTCATCCACCTGGTTCACGGTCCGATCGCCTGCGCCGGAAATTCGTGGGACAACCGGGGCGCCCGCTCGTCGGGTTCCCAGCTTTACCGTCGAGGCTTCACGACCGAGATGCTGGAAAACGACGTGATCTTCGGCGGCGAGAAGAAGCTGTACAAGGCGATCCTCGATCTGGCCGGCCGTTACGCGTCCCAGGCGAAGGCGATCTTCGTCTACGCGACCTGCGTCACCGCGATGACCGGAGACGACGTCGAGGCCGTCTGCCTCGCGGCGTCCGAAAAAGTCGCGATCCCGGTCATTCCCGTCAACACGCCCGGCTTCATCGGCGACAAGAACATCGGGAACCGGTTGGCGGGCGAGATCCTCCTCAAATACGTGATCGGCACGGCCGAGCCGGAAACCACCACCCCTTACGACATCAACCTGATCGGTGAATACAACATCGCCGGCGATCTCTGGGGGATGATGCCCCTCTTCGAGCGCCTCGGTATCCGGGTGCTGTCGTGCGTCAGCGGCGACGCCAGGTTCGAGGAACTGCGCTACGCGCACCGGGCGAAGCTCAACATCATCATCTGCTCGAAGTCGCTCACCAACCTCGCCCGGAAGATGAAGAAGCAGTTCGGGATGAACTATATCGAGGAGTCGTTCTACGGGATGACCGATACGGCGAAGGCACTTCGCGATATCGCGTGGGAACTCGACATCGCCACGGGAGGAGAAGCCGACTTCACGATGCGGGAACGCGTCGAATCGCTGATCGAAGCGGAAGAAACGAAGTGTCGCGAGGCCATCGCCCCGATCCGCGCGCGCCTCGAAGGGAAGCGCGCCGTCCTCTTCACCGGCGGCGTCAAGACCTGGTCGATGGTCAATGCGCTGCGCGAACTGGGCGTCGAGATCCTGGCGGCCGGCACGCAGAACTCCACCCTCGAAGATTTCCACCGGATGAAGGCGCTGATGCACCGGGACGCGAAGATCATCGAGGACACCTCGACCGCGGGTCTTTTGGCCGTCATGGCCGAGAAGATGCCCGACCTGATCGTCGCCGGCGGCAAGACCAAGTTCCTGGCGCTGAAAACGAAGACGCCGTTCCTCGACATCAACCACGGCCGCTCCTGTCCGTACGCGGGATACGAGGGGATGGTGACGTTCGCCCGTCAGCTCGACCTGACCGTCAACAACCCGATCTGGCGTGCCTTGAACGCCCCCGCTCCCTGGGATCGGGATGCGGCAACACTTGCGGACGACGTGGCGACTGCCGCGAGCCATGCAGAGGGGCTGCTTGCCGAGGACCTCTCCGCTTCCCGCGTGAAGGTCTCGGTCAAGGCGGCGACCGTCAATCCGCAGAAGAATTCCCCCGCGCTCGGCGCGACGCTCGCCTACCTGGGAATCGACCGGATGCTCGGCCTGCTGCACGGAGCGCAGGGGTGCTCGACCTTCATCCGCCTGCAGCTGTCGCGTCATTTCAAGGAATCGATCGCGCTCAACTCGACCTCGATGAGCGAGGACACGGCGATCTTCGGCGGGTGGGAAAACCTCAAGAAGGGAATCGGCCGCGTCATCGAGAAGTTCGATCCCGGCGTGGTCGGCGTGATGACGTCGGGGCTGACCGAGACGATGGGCGACGACGTCCACAGCGCGATCGTCCATTTCCGGAAGGAAAATCCGCAACACGAAGGAGTCCCGGTCGTGTGGGCTTCGACGCCGGATTATTGCGGGTCGCTGCAGGAGGGGTACGCCGTCGCGGTCGAGTCGATCGTGGTCTCCCTGGCGGAGGCGGGCGAGACGATTGCAGGACAGGTCACGCTCCTCCCGGGCGCCCAGCTGACACCGGCCGAAGTCGAGGAAGTGAAGGAGTTGATCGAGTCGTTCGGCCTGACCGTGGTCGTGGTCCCCGATATCTCCAACGCGCTCGACGGCCACATCGACGACACGGTATCGCCGCTCTCCACCGGCGGCGTTTCCGTGGCGGCGATCAGGACCATCGGACGAAGCGCGGCGACGATCTACGTCGGCGACTCGCTCGCCAGGGCGGCGCTCGGGGTCAAGTCTTCGTTCGGGATCCCGGCGTACGGGTTCTCGTCGCTGACCGGGCTCGAGGAAAACGACCGGCTGGTGGAGACGCTTTCCGCGCTCGGCGGTCGACCGGTGCCCGAAAAATATCGCCGGTGGCGTTCCCGCCTGATGGACGCGATGGTCGACGGCCACTACCAGTTCGGCGCGAAGAAAGTCGCGCTCGCGCTGGAGGCCGACCACCTCAAGGGGATGACCCGTTTCCTCGCCTCGATGGGGTGCGAGATCCAGGCGGCCCTTTCCGCGACGCGGACGCGGGGGCTCGACAATCTGCCGTGTGAAAACGTGTTCGTCGGCGATCTTGAGGACCTCGAAGGCGCGGCGGTCGGTGCCGACCTGCTCGTAGCCAACTCGAACGGACGGCAGGCTGCGGCAAAGTTGGGCATCAAGGCGCATCTGCGCACCGGCTACCCGGTGTTCGACCGGCTCGGCGCCCACCAGAAGATGTGGGTGGGGTACCGGGGAACGCTGAACCTGCTCTTCGAGGTTGCGAACATTTTCCAGGCCCATTCGACCGAAGCGCAGAAGTTGGCGCACAACTGACAAAAAGGTTCCGCGGAGGACGCCATGAAAGTCGCATTCACGACCAGCAACGGCGAAACGATCGACCAGCATTTCGGCCACGCGACGAAATTCCACGTCTGGGAGATCGGTCCCGATACGGCCGCGTTCATCCATGAAGTTGCCGTGATCCACACGGGCGACGACGAGGAGGACCGCATCTCCGCCCGCGCCAATGCGGTCGCCGGCTGCGCGATCGTCTACACCGTCCAGATCGGCGGGCCGCCCGCCGCGAAGCTGGTGTCGAGGAAGATCCAGCCGATGAAGACGGGCGAACCGGCGCCGATCGCCGAGGTGGTACACAAGCTGCAACAGGTCCTGCAGGGCACGCCGCCCCCCTGGCTCCGAAAGGCGATGCACGGCGGCGCGGCCCAAACGTTTACCGAGGAGGATTGAAGAGATGGCATACATCACGGGACTGACGAGAGATCAACACGAGTGGACGCCCGAGTTCGTCAAGGCGATCGACATGGAACTGTGCATCGGCTGCGGCCGCTGCTTCAAGGTTTGCGCGCACGACGTGCTCGGGTTCGAGGAAGTCGACGAGGACGACTCGGCGAAGATGTTCATGAAGGTCGAGAACGGCGGCAACTGCATCGGCTGCCAGGCGTGCGGCCGCACCTGCTCCAAGAAGGCATTCACGTTCGAGCCCGCCCTTGCATAGGCGGGAATGACGGCCGCGGCCGGCGACCGAAGGAGGCACGACATGTTGAGCGGACTCGACCGGAAAAAACATCCCTGTTTCTCCAAGGAGGCCGCGCACAAGTTCGCCAGGCTGCACCTGCCGGTCGCCCCCCGCTGCAACATCAAGTGCCTCTACTGCAACCGGAAGTTCGACTGCGTCAACGAAAGCCGTCCCGGTGTCACCAGTTCGGTGCTCACGCCGCGGCAGGGGCTGGAACGCTTCCTTGAAACGAAGCGGCTGATGCCGAACCTGGCGATCGTCGGGGTTGCCGGCCCCGGCGACGCGATGGCGAACCCCGAGGAAACGGTCGAGACATTCCGCCTCATCCGGGCCGCCGACGGCGAGGTCGATTTCTGTCTGTCCACCAACGGCGTGGGGCTGGTCGAGCATCTGGACAAGATCAGGGAAATCGGCATCCGCTACATCACCGTCACGATCAACACCCGCAAGCTCGAAACGGCGCGCACCCTCTATCCTTGGGCGGAGGACGGCACGATTTACCTGAAAGGGGATCTCGCGGCGCGTTTCATCCTGCACCGCCAGGAGGAGGCGCTCGAGGCGCTCCAAGGGACCGGCATCCACGTCAAGATCAACACGATCTGCATCCCTGGCGTCAACGACGGGGAGATCGAATCGATCGCCCGATACGTCAAGAGCAAGGGCGCGGACATTCTCAACGTGATGCCGTTCATCCCCACTCCGGGCACCTATTTCGAGAAGTTTCCGATGGTCAGTCGTGAGGCGCTCGACGGGATTCGGGACCGGATGGGCGAGATCCTCCCGCAGATGCGCCATTGCCGGCAATGCCGCGCCGATGCGGTCGGAACCGTGCTCAACGAGAAACCGGTGTTTTTCGACGCGAAGGACGGTGTCCGCGAGATGGCTGCAGGCGGGCATGCTTCGGGCGGCGCCTTCGCGGCCGCCGGCGAGGAAACGGTCCGTTTTGCGGTGGCGTCCGGCAGCGGTTACGTGGTCGACCTCCACTTCGGGCACGCCGACGAACTGCTGGTCTACGACGCTTCCCCGTCGGGCATCCGTTTCGTCGAAAGACGCAATATCGAAAAGTACTGTTCCGGTGAAACGTCCTGCGACACGACGGAGGGCCGGATGGAGAAACTCGTCCGGTCGCTGGACGACTGCCGGGGTGTCCTGGTCATGCGGATCGGCGACGCGCCCCGTCACACGCTCGAGGAGCGCGGCCTCCTGGTGGTCATGACCTGCAACCGGATCGAGGATGCGATCCGGGAAAGTTTCGAGGTGCTGGCTACCCGGAAGGCATCCCATGCGACCTCGTGAGGATCGCGTATCCATCATCGACACGACGCTTCGGGACGGCGAGCAGGCCGCGGGCGTGGCCTTTTCCCGGGAGGAAAAGGTCCGGATCGCCCGGATGCTCGATGCGGCGGGCGTAGACGAGATCGAGGCGGGCATCCCGGCGATGGGCGGCGACGAGGCCGAAGCGGTCCGTTCGATCACGGCGCTGGGGCTGCGGGCGCGCGTCACGGGATGGAACCGGGCGGTGCTGGCCGACATCGACGCGTCGGTCGCCTGCGGCGTCGACGCCGTGGCGCTCGCGTTGCCGGTATCGGAACGACAGATCGAGTCCAAACTCGGCAAATGCCGCGAATGGGTGCTGCGGCAACTCCGGGAATCGGTCGGATACGCGAAGCGGCGCGGACTCTACGTCTCCGTCGGCGCCGAGGACGCTTCTCGCGCCGAACCCGCATTCCTCCTCGATTTCGCCCGCGCGGCCGAAGAAGCCGGTGCCGACCGGCTCCGCTTCTGCGACACGGTCGGCGTGCTGGACCCGTTCGGCGTCTTCGAGGCCGTGTCGCGCCTGACGGCGGTGCTGCACATTCCCGTGGCGGCGCACACGCACGACGATTTCGGGATGGCGACCGCCAACGCGCTGGCCGCCGCCCGTGCCGGTGCCACGTTCCTGGACGTGACCGTCAACGGAATCGGGGAGCGTGCCGGCAACGCCGCGCTCGAGGAAGTCGTGATGGGGCTGCGGCACGTCCTGCGCCGCGAAACGGGCGTGCTGCCCGAAAAACTGGCCGGCGTGTCGCGCTTCGTCACCGGCGTCACCCACCAGGCGATGCCGCCCTGGAAGGCGATCGTCGGTTCCAACGCCTTCCGCCACGAGGCCGGAATCCATGCCGACGGCGTTATCAAGAACCCGGAGAGCTACGAACCGTTCCCGCCCGAATCGGTCGGCGCTTCCCGTCGCATCGTTCTTGGAAAACATTCAGGCCGCAATTCGGTGATCCACGTCTTTCAGGAAATGGGTGTGGCGATCACGATGGATGAGGCGAAGTCGCTGGTGGCGCTCCTCAGGGATGACCGGCCGCACGGAGACCGACCGACGGGCACGCCGTCCCTTCTCGAGATGCTGGATTGCCTCCGCCACAGGAAGAGCGTCGCATGAGCGAATCTCCCGGCGGAAAGCGCGGCACGCACGGGATCGTCCGATTCGCACGGCTGACCGGGAAGAACAGGCGAAGGGGTGGCACGTGATGGAAGGAATCAAACCGGTTGAAGCGCTGGTTTCCGTCGAGGCGGCGGCCCGGGAACTCGGGACGACGCCGACGAAGGTGCTCATGATGCTGCGCTCGAAGGCGCTTTTCGGATGCGAGGCCGACGGGGGATGGCGCGTATCCGTTGAATCGCTGGCTTGCGCCAAGGCGCACGGGATCGACCGGAAGCAGGCATCCGGCTGCGCGTCGTACTGCGCGTCGAAGTGCGGGTGCGGTTGACCGGGCCGACGCGCCCCCTGCTCGAGGATCTCTGATGATCCGCGAGATGCCGCGCCCGGTTATCGCGGGAACGGCTTCCGCCCGGCCAGCCTGAGGCGGCACGCCTTCCAGACGAACTCGAGGATGTCGAAGAAACTCAGCTTCGTTTCCCCCCGCGTCCGGTCGCCGAAATGGACCGGAATTTCCCGGATGGAAGCCCTGTTGATCATGGCCTGGTTCAACAGGGTGACCTGGAAGGAATATCCCCTCACGTCGAGCAGCCCGAAATCGATCCTGCGAAGCAGCGTGGAGCTGATGGCCCGGAATCCGGCGGTGCAATCGCGGACGTCGGCCAGCCCGACGACATGGCGGGCGAGGACGTTTCCCCATTTTGAAATCAGGATCCTGAGAATTCCCCAGGTCCCGGGAATGCTCCCTCCGGGAACATAGCGACTCCCGATGACGAAATCGGCCCCGTCCGCAAGCGCTCCGATCAGTTTCGGGATGTCTTTCGGGTCATGGGAAAAGTCGGCGTCCATCTCCATGACGGCATCCGCTTCAAGGATGTCCAGCGCGTATCGAATCCCGCGGATGTAGGCATTGCCCAGTCCCCGCTTCTCTCCGGTGAGGAGGTGAAGCCGGGGACGGGTTCCCATCATTGCGGAAACCGTCTCCCCGGTTCCGTCCGGGGAACGGTCGTCCACGACGAGAACGTGCATCTCGTGCCCCAGGGAAGGGAACAGGCCGAACAACGCGTCGAGGAGCAGGGAGATGTTCCCGTTCTCGTTGTAGGTGGGCAGGACGATGACGATCTTCATCGCGGGTCATCCATTCGGGACTGCAAGCAGCAGGTCCCGTTCCTGGTCCGTTTCGTCGGTCCGTATCCGGGATTGTTCCACGATTCGGTAATTCCGCTTGATGGCCTCCTTGATCTCGGGTGCGAAGAACGTGTGCCGGTAAAGCAGGATGGCGGAAAAACGACGTTCGGAAATCATCGGGACCAAGGTCGGCCCCGCATCGACCCGCCCGTAATTCAGGTTGGCCGAATCGACGGAATATTCCCATTTCCCCGCCGCCACCGCGGCGCTCCCCGCGTAATCCACGAGAACGGGCCCCGGCATCGCGGCGATGGCGCCGATCATTCGCGTCCAGGTTTCCCGGTCCCGCGCCGACGGCGGTTCGTAGAATTTCAACTGGTCAAGAGGAACGACCAATCCCAGGAGCAACAGGGCGGCCACCGCCGCGCCCGGGAGCTTTCCGGGGAGATGTTTGCCGTCCGGTCCGCCCCATCGGGCTCCCGCGGCGATGCCGAACGCGATGCAGGTGGCAACGAGGGCCGGGAGGCAATGGTTCCGGGCGCAGCCGTTTCGCCCGACCTGGAGGGTCCACGCCAGGCCGAAGAGCAGAAACGGGAGCGCCGCCAGGAGGATTCGGCGGGATCGGGCCCGTGCGACGAGCCAGATGGAAACGGCCAGGGGGCCGGCGAAGGCGGCGAGGCACGGAAGCCATCCCAGGAGCAGGCGCATGGGTTCGATGGGACACGCGCGGCCGTACTTGGCTGCGAAGTGGATCACGTCGCGATAGAACCACCCCCCCGACCACGCGTCGAGAAGCAGCGTCGCCGCGAGGAACGAGGCGCCGAATACGGCGGAGAAGACGACGCCCCGCCGGAAATCGGCCAGGCCGATTGCCACGCCGGCAACGGCTGCGGCGGGCATCCCGGTCTGCTTCGTCAGGGCCGCGGCAAGAAAGAGCGTGGCCAGTGCGGCCGGGCGAAAATATCGCCCCCCCGCTTCGGATGCCCAGGGGATCAGGCAGAAGCCGGTCGCCAGGAACAGGCAGAAAAGACTGTCCGATTTCGCGGAAGCCAGGTGAAGGCTTACCGCCGGAAAGGAGAATGGCAAAAGAGCCGCGACCAGGGCCGGTACCCGTCGGGCGGCGTACCGACGGGAAAAGCGATAGATCAGGAGGGAGACCGCGAAAGCGGAAAAGATCGAGACACCCCTGGCCACGACCACTGAATCTCCGAACCATCGCGTCAGGAGGTATACCAGGCCGGGGAATAGCGGGGGGTAGACGGTCGGGTACAAGGGAAACCGCAAGGGGTGATCGTAGAAAGGCCGCCCCTGCTCCATCAGTTTCACGGCGATGAGGACCTGCCCGTCGGCTTCCTGCAGGTCGAACGGATAGCGAAGCAGGGAGAGGGAAAAGCGGAGGAAGAAAAAGGTGTAGGCGACCAGGGCGGCAAGCAGCAGGCACCAGAGAACCGAAGCCGCTTCATCCCACGGCCGATCGGATTTCCCGGCGGGAATTATCTTCTCCAGAGCCACGGCTAATGATAGCACGATGGTCTTCCATGCCCGGGGATGCCAGAATACAGGGTTGATCGGTCCAGAGGCAAAAGAGGAAACTGGAGGCGGGAAGATGAAGGTCGGTATCGTCGGATCCGGTGCGGTCGGGCTCGAGAAGCACACGGGGGGGCACAAGCCCAGCATGATGATCGACCGCCTCGAAGGGCGGCCGCTGGAAATCGGCGCGATCTACCGGATTCCGCTGGAACACGCATCGCGGGCCGGCGTCGAGATGACCCGGGTCCGGATGCTCCACGCGCTCCTCGAGGCGGGGGGCAGGCGACGGCCGGCCTGATGGGAATGGAATCGCACCTGATGAAACCTGGCGAGCCGGATGATACTCCGAAAAAGCCGCTGGCGATCGTCCTGGGGATCACCTCGGATTACGCCTTCGCGGCGGCCGTCGTCCTGATGGGGCTTCGCCGGTTCCCCCCCGCCGGGGCGTTCGAGGTCGTCGTGTTCCACCCCGGGATCGACGCCCCGACCCGGGCGCTGCTCGACTCGATCCTTCCGTGCCGGTTCGAACGGTACCGGTTTCCGGGCGAGATCGCCCGCCGTCTTCCGCCCGTCATGCTAGGCCACTTCTCGGAGATGACCTACTCCCGCTACGAGTGTTTCGACCTGTTGTGGGCGTATTCCCGCGTGATCTGGCTGGACGTCGACATCATGATACACGGCGACACCTCGGGGCTGCCCGGCCGATGCCGGGGTGGGATCGGGATGGCCCGGGAACGGAAACCGCTCGGCTTCAATTTCACGGGACCGATCGACGGGTTCGACATGGCGCGCGATTTCCACAACAGCGGCGTGTTCGTGCTCTCCGACGAGCTGCCTGGCTGGCGGGAAGCGAGGGGATGGCTTTATTCTGCGACCGCGACCCACGCCGAACGGCTGCGGATGGCCGACCAGGCGGTCCTGAACCTGTGGCTCGTCGCCCACGCGATCGACCCGGAGAGCATCCTTCCCGAGTTCAACCGGTTCCGGCACCACCCGCACGGGGAAGAGGCCCGGATCATCCACGCGGTCGGGCACCGGAAGCCGTGGACCGATTTTGCCGACCCGGCCTGGAATGCGGATTACGCCCGCTGGCTGGCGATGGGCGGGGAACCCTGCCCCTGGTGGAAGAACGTCCGCCTCATCATGGGCCGCGCCCCGAAGGCGTGGAGCAATCCGCTCAACTTCCTGATCCGGTCGGCCGAGACCGCCCGCTTCCTGGTCCGCCACGCGATCATCCGGATCGCCTGACTTTCACCCCCGCACGATCCGCCGCAACACATACGGCAGGATGCCGCCGTGCCGGTAATAGTGAACCTCTTCCGGCGTGTCGATCCGGGCGACGGCCGCGAAGAGCGTCTCCTTCCCGTCCAGCGACGCGCGCACGGCAAGCCGCTTCTTCGGCGCCAGTCCGCCGGCGATTCCTTCGATCGAGAAGGTTTCTCGGCCGGTCAGCCCGAGCGTCGCCACGCTCTGCCCCGCCTCGAACTGGAGCGGCATCACGCCCATCCCGACCAGGTTGCTCCGGTGGATCCGCTCGAAACTTTCGGCAATCACCGCGACCACGCCCAGGAGCTTCGGCCCCTTGGCCGCCCAGTCGCGCGACGAGCCGGAGCCGTACTCCTTGCCGGCCAGGACGACGAGCGGAGTCCCGTCGGACGCGTAACGCATCGCCGCGTCGTAAATGCTCATCCCCTCGCCCGACGGGAGATGGACCGTGACGCCGCCTTCGGCGCCACCCGCGAGCCGGTTGCGCAACCGGATGTTGGCGAAGGTTCCGCGCATCATCACCTCGTGGTTGCCGCGACGGCTACCGTATGAATTGAAATCCGCCTTCGCGATGCCGCGTTCGATCAGATATCGCCCGGCGGGTCCGTCTTCGGGAATATCGCCCGCTGGCGAGATGTGGTCGGTGGTCACCGAATCGCCCAGGACCGCCAGGACGCGGGCGCCGCGGATATCGGAGGGCTCGTCCGGCTCGTCCGGGAGGCCGGTGAAGTAGGGCGGTTCCTGGATGTAGGTGGACGTGGGGCTCCACGAGAAGGTTTCGGCGGACGGGATAGGCAGCGCCTGCCACTGCGCATCCCCGTCGAAGACGTTTGCATATTCCTCGAGGAACATATCCCGCCCGACGGCGGCTCGCACCGCGAATGTGACCTCTTCCGGCGACGGCCAGATTTCTCGCAGGTAGACGGGCCGCCCGTCGCTCCCGACGCCAAGCGGGTCGGTGCCGAGGTCGATGTCCATCCGCCCGGCCAGGGCGTAGGCGACGACCAGCGGCGGAGAGCACAGGTAGTTCGCGCGGGTGGCCGGGTGGATCCGCCCCTCGAAGTTCCGGTTGCCGGAGAGGACCGAGCAGACGACCAGCTCCGCGGACGAGACCGCTCTCTCGACTTCTGCGGGAAGGGGACCTGAGTTGCCGATGCAGGTGGTGCAGCCGTAGCCGACCCGGTGGAAGCCGAGCGTTTCGAGATACGGCGTCAGGCCCGCGCGGTCGAGATAGCGGGTGACGACCTTCGAGCCGGGGGCGAGGCTGGTCTTGACCCAGGGGGCGCTTGAAAGCCCCCGTTCGACGGCTTTTCGGGCGAGGAGCGCCGCGGCCATCATCACGGACGGATTCGAGGTGTTCGTGCAGCTCGTGACGGCGGCGATGACCACCGACCCGTCGCGCAGCGTGAACGACCGGCCGTTCATTTCGACGGCGGCTTCCCGGGGCGGCGGGGCGCCGCTTTTCCGGGTCTTGTCCCAGTCGGTCAGTGCATCGAGAAAAACGGTTTTCGCGTCGGGGAGCGGCACCCGGTCCTGAGGACGGCGGGGACCTGCGAGGCACGGCGTGACGACCGAGAGGTCGAGTGCGACCGTATCCGAGAAGACCGGGTCGGGGGTCTCGTCCGTGCGGAAAAGCCCTTGCGCCTTGCAGTACGCCTCGACGAGGGCGACCTGCTTTTCCGGCCGCCCGGTGAAGCGCAGGTAGGCGAGCGTCTCGTCGTCGACGGGGAAATAGCCGATCGTCGCGCCGTATTCGGGCGCCATGTTCGAAATCGTGGCGCGGTCGGCGACGGAGAGGGCCGAGAGCCCCCGGCCGTAGAACTCGACGAATTTTCCGACGACCCCTTTGTTCCGGAGCAGTTGCGTGATCACCAGGACGAGGTCGGTCGCCGTGACGCCGGGCCGCAGGGCGCCGGTGAGCCGTACGCCCACTACGTCGGGCACGAGCATCGACACCGGTTGCCCGAGCATCGCCGCCTCGGCCTCGATGCCGCCGACGCCCCAGCCGATCACGCCCAGGCCGTTGACCATGGGGGTGTGCGAATCGGTGCCGACGACCGTGTCGGGACAGGCGACGGTCGATCCGTCCTTTTCTTCCCTGAATACGACCGACGCGAGATATTCGAGATTGACCTGATGGCAGATCCCGGTGCCGGGCGGAACGACGCGCAACCCCGTGAATGCCGTCTTTCCCCAACGCAAAAACGCGTACCGTTCGCTGTTTCGTTCGTATTCCCGGTCGACGTTTGCCGCGAAAGCGTCGCGCGATGCGAAGCGGTCGACCTGGACCGAGTGGTCGATCACGAGGTCGGCGGGCATCAGCGGGTTGATCTGGGCGGGGTCGCCCCCCATCCGTCTGGCGGCGTCGCGCAGGGCGGCGAGGTCGACCAGGGCGGGGACGCCGGTGAAGTCCTGGAGCAGGACGCGGGTCGGCCGGTAGGCGATTTCGCCGCGATCCGGGTCGTTCGGCGTCCAGTTGGCCAGCGAGACGATGTCGGGTCGGGTGACCGTCGTTCCGTCCTCGTTGCGCAGCAGGTTTTCGAGCAGGATGCGAATCGAGCAGGGATGTTTCGAAACGGGGCCGATCCCCTGGTCGACGAGGGTCTTCAGGCGGAAGATTCCGAACTCGGCATCGCCGACGATCAACTTTCCGCAGGCGCCGAAGCTGTTCCCCATTTCGTGTCCCATGCGGTTTGCCTCCTCCTGGATGTCCCCTTCATGGTTTCGATGCCGACCCGGAAGAATCGTATCACTCCCGCCCCGGATTTATCACCACGCTCCGCCGCGGTGGTAGAATACCCGGATCAAATATCCGGATCGAGGGGCCGGCCTTATCTATAGGAGGGGACATGAACCGGAAATGGACAACAACGCTGGTCGGAGCCTTGGCTTGTTCACTGCTCGCGAGCGGTTGCGCGACCAATCCCGACGGGAGCATCGCCTACCAGAAGACCGCCATCGGGGCGTTGGGCGGCGCGGTGGTGGGTGCGGGCGTCGGCGCGCTGGTCGGCGGCAAGTCGCACCGGGGCCGTAACGCGGCGATCGGCGGCCTGACGGGCGCGGTGGTCGGCGGCGGCGTCGGCAACTACATGGACCGGCAGGCGGCGGATCTGAAAAAGAAGATGCCCGAAGCCGAAGTGGTGCGCGACGGCGACAAGGTCTACGTCGCCCTTCCCTCCGGCATCCTGTTCGATTCCGGGAAAGATGCGATCAAGCTGGCGGCGCAGGAATCGTTGCGGAAAGCGGCGGGATCGCTCAAGGAGCACCCCGATACCACCATCATCGTCCAGGGGCACACCGATTCGACCGGCTCGGATGCGGTCAACCAGCCGCTGAGCCAGAGGCGCGCCGACCACGTCCGCGACTTTCTCGCGGCCAACGGCGTTCCCGCTTCCCGGCTGACCGCAGTCGGGTACGGTTCGACGCGTCCGGCGGTTCCCAACGATACCGACGCCGACCGGGCACTGAACCGGCGCGTCCAGCTCGAGATCAGCCCCAACGAGAAACTCCAGGCACAGCAGGGCAGCGGCAACAACTAGTCATTCCGACGCGTCGGGCATCCCCGGCGCTCCGCTGGTTTGAACCATTCGACCCCAGGGGGAAATTTCGTGACAGCCGTTTCGAACGACCCGGTCGCCTTCCGCGCGATCAACGCGATCCGTTTCCTCTCCGCCGACGCCGTCCAGAAGGCCAATTCCGGGCACCCCGGAACGCCGATGGCGCTCGCGCCGCTCGCCTACCTGTTGTGGATGCGCTACCTGCGCCACAACCCGCGCAACCCCGACTGGGCCGGGCGCGACCGCTTCATCCTGTCATGCGGCCACGCGTCGATGCTGCTCTACTCGCTGCTCCACCTGACCGGATATGACGTCTCGATGGACGACCTCAAAAGCTTCCGCCAGTGGGGGAGCAAGACGCCGGGGCACCCCGAGGCAGGGCACACGCCGGGCGTCGAGATGACGACGGGGCCGCTCGGGCAGGGGATCTCGAGCGCGGTCGGCATGGCGATGGCCGCAAGGTTCACATCGCAGCGGTATCACCGGCCCGGGCACGAGTTCGTGCCCCAGCGGATCGTGACGATCTGCTCCGACGGCGACCTGATGGAAGGCGTTTCCGCCGAGGCGTGTTCGCTCGCGGGGATGCACGGGCTTTCCAACCTGGTCGCATTCTGGGACGACAACAAGATCACGATCGAGGGGTCGACCGACCTCGCGTTCCGCGAGGACGTGGCCGCCCGCTACCGCGCCTACGGCTGGAACGTGTTGCGGGTCGAGAACGGAGATACCGATCTCGACGGCCTGTGCGCCGCGATCGAGGCGGCGTTCGCCGAAACCGCGCGGCCCACGCTGGTCGCGGTCCGCACGACGATCGCTTTCGGCGCGCCCAACAAGGGCGGCACTGCCGATGCGCACGGCGCACCGCTTGGGAGCGCGGAAATCGCGCTCTCGAAAGAGGCGCTCGGCTGGCCGGTCGAGCCGACGTTCCTCGTCCCCGACGACGTGCGGGCCCACTTCCGCCAGGCGATCGACCGGGGCGAGTCGCTCGAGCGCGACTGGCGGCTCAGGATCGCGGCCTACCAGGTGGCGCACCCGGCGCTGGCGCTCGATTTCGAGCGGACGTCGTGGGGCGACCTTCCCGAGGGGTGGGACGCGGCGCTTCCGACCTTCCCGGCCGATGGCGGGGCGATGCCGACACGCAGCGCCTCGGGCAAGGTGATCAACCTGGTCGCCGCGAAGATTCCCGAGCTGTTCGGCGGGTCGGCCGATCTTGCGCCTTCCAACGAGACGAACATCAAGGGGGGCGGCGACTTCCTCCCCGAGACGCCCGGCGGGCGCAACATCCATTTCGGCATCCGCGAACACGGCATGGGGGCGATCCTCAACGGGATGGCGCGATACGGCGGCGTCATTCCCTTCGGCGCCACATTTCTCATCTTTTCCGACTACGTCCGGCCGGCCATCCGGCTGGCGGCGTTGATGAAGAGCCGGGTGATCTACGTCTTCACGCACGACTCGATCGGCGTAGGCGAGGACGGTCCGACGCACCAGCCGGTCGAGCAGCTCGCGTCGCTTCGGGTGATGCCCAACGTCCACGTGTTCCGGCCGGCGGATGCCAACGAGACGTCGGCGTGCTGGAAGATGGCGCTCGAGCGGGCCGACGGCCCGAGTCTTTTGTGCCTCTCGCGCCAGAAGTTGCCGGTGCTGCCGCCCGAGACGGTCTTCGGCAACGGCAACGCCTACCGCGGCGGATACATCTGTATGGAAGGGAGCACGGCGAGTCCGTCGATCGTCCTGATCGCGACCGGCTCCGAAGTCTCGACGGCCATCGACGCCCGGGCGCTCCTCGAGGCCGAAGGGATATCGACGCGGGTGGTGAGCCTGCCATGCCGCGAAGTATTCGAGGCGCAGCCGAAGGAATACCGCGACGCGGTGATCCCGCCGGCGGTCAAGGCGCGCGTCTCGGTCGAGGCGGCCGCTTCGTTCGGGTGGGAGCGGTACGTCGGCGATGCCGGCGCGTGCGTGGCACTCGATCATTTCGGGGCTTCGGCGCCGGGCGACCGGATCTTCGCCGAGTTCGGCTTCACGGCCGAAAACGTGGCGTCGACGGCGCGCGCCGTTCTCTCCCGGCTGTCGTAACGGTCTTTCCAACAGGAGGATACGAACCATGACAACGAATAATCCGATGGTGCTTCTCTCCGGCGCGGGCCAGTCCCCGTGGTTCGATTACATCTCGCGGGATCTCCTGACGTCCGGCGGCCTGGCGAAGATGATCGCCGACGACGGGATCAAGGGGGTCACCACCAACCCCACCATCTTCGAGAAGGCGATCTCGACCGGCCACGCCTACGACGCGCAACTCAAGGAACTGGCCGCGGCCGGGGCATCGCCGCTCGCGGCGTTCACCGTGATGGCGACCGACGACGTGCGGGCGGCGGCCGATCAGCTCTCCGACGTCTACAGCGAGAGCGGCGGCGCGGACGGCTACGTCTCGATCGAGGTCGAGCCCGACCTCGCGCAGGACACGGCCGCGACGGTCTCCCGGGCGGTCGAACTCTACGCGCTCGTCAACCGTCCCAACGTGCTGATCAAGATCCCGGCCACGAAAGAAGGGCTTCCCGCGATCGAGGAGACGATCTCGCTCGGCATCCCGGTCAACGTGACGCTCATCTTCTCCGTCCTCCGGTACGAGGAAGTCGCGGCGGCCTACATCCGCGGCGTCGAGCGGCTGGTCGCGGCGGGCGGGCAGGCGCGGTCGGTCGCGTCGGTCGCGTCGTTCTTCGTCTCGCGCGTCGACACGGCGGTCGACAAGCTGCTTTCCGCGATCGCCCACCGGTGGCCCGGGTCGCCGAAGGCCGAAACCGTCCACGGATTGATGGGCGCGATCGCCGTCGCCAACGCCCGGCTGGCGTTCGAGCGGTCGCTGGCGATCTTCGGCACCCCCCGCTGGCAGGCACTGGCCGCCAAGGGGGCCCGCGTGCAGCGGCCGCTCTGGGCCAGCACCGGCACCAAGGACCCGGCCTACTCCGACGTGAAATACATCGAGGAACTGATCGGCCCCGGCACCGTCAACACGATGCCGCCCGCGACGATCGACGCGTTCCGCGGCCACGGCACGGTCGCCGATGCGCTCACCGGCACCGGCGATGCCGCGCGCGCGGCGCTGGCCGACCTCGGGCTG
>JANXQJ010000050.1 GCA_025356865.1 Deltaproteobacteria bacterium
TCGTTGACGACGTCGAGCATCTCGAGGAACGAGTGGTGTTCGGTGATGCCCTTGGCGACGTAGGTCTCCATGCGACCGGGAGCGTCGGCGTTGGGCTGCCGCCAGACGATGAGCGTGAGGCTCATCGTGCCGTGCGCGCCGTGGTCGTCGTGGCCGTGGGCGTCCGCCTGGGGCGCCGCGGTGGTGCCGTGTGCAGAGTGATCGTTATGGCCGCTCATTATTTGTAGCTCCTTACCGCAAGGTGGATGTTGTCGAACTTAAGCGGTTCCTTGTGGAGTTCGGGCTCCTTGTCATTTCCCTTGAACTCCCACGCGCCGACGTAGCAGAAGTCGGCGTCGTTCCGCATGGCCTCGCCGTCTTCGTACTGGTACTCGGTGCGGAAGTGGCCGCCGCACGATTCCTTGCGATGCAACGCATCGCGGCAGAGCAACTCGCCGAACTCGAGGAAGTCGGCCGTGCGGCCGGCGTTCTCGAGCTGCTGGTTGAGCTCGGCGCCGGTGCCGGTGACCTTGACGTTCTTCCAGAACTCTTCGCGGATGGCCGGGATCTTGGCGATCGCGTCGGTGAGCGACTTCTCGCTGCGCGCCATGCCGACGTTGTCCCACATGAGCGTGCCCAGTTCGCGCGTGAACTCGGTCACCGTCTTCTTGCCGTTGATGTTGAGCAGCTTGTTGGTGCGCGTCTCGACATCGGCGATCGACTTCCTGCACTCGGCATTGTCGGCCTTGACCTTGCCGGGCTTGGTCTGCGCCAGGTAGTGGGCAACCGTGTTGGGGATGACGAAGTAGCCGTCGGCCAGCCCCTGCATGAGCGCCGAGGCGCCCAGCCGGTTGGCGCCGTGGACCGAGAAATTGGCTTCGCCCAGGACGAAGAGGCCGGGGACGTTGCTCATGAGGTTGTAGTCGACCCAGAGGCCGCCCATCGCGTAGTGCGGAGCCGGGTAGATGCGCATCGGCGTCTTGTAGCCGTTGTCGTCGGTGATCCGCTCGTACATCTCGAACAGGTTGCCGTAGCGCTCGCGAATCGTGTCTTCGCCGAGGCGCTTGATCGAATCCGCGAAATCGAGGTAGACGCCGCGGCCGCCGGGGCCGACACCGCGCCCGTCGTCGCACTGCTCCTTGGCCGCGCGCGAGGATATGTCGCGCGGGGCGAGGTTGCCGAAGCTCGGGTACTTCCGCTCGAGGTAGTAGTCGCGATCCTCTTCGGCGATCGCCGAGGGAACCTTGCCGCAGTCTTCCTTCTTCTTGGGAACCCAGACGCGCCCGTCGTTGCGGAGCGACTCGGACATCAGCGTGAGCTTGGACTGGTAATCGCCCGCCTGCGGGATGCAGGTCGGGTGAATCTGCGTGTAGCACGGGTTGGCCATGTAGGCGCCCTTCTTGGCCGCCGCCCAGTTCGCCGTGACGCTGCACCCCATCGCGTTGGTGGAGAGGTAGAAGACGTTGACGAAGCCGCCGGTGCACAGGAGCACCGCGTCGCCCGTGTGGACCCGGATCTCGCCGGTGACGAGGTCGCGGACGGTGATGCCCTTGGCCTCGCCGTCGACCACCACGAGGTCGAGCATCTCGGTGCGGGCGAACATCTTGACCGTGCCCAGCTTGATCTGGCGGGAGAGCGCCGAGTAGGCGCCCAGCAGGAGCTGCTGGCCCGTCTGGCCGCGGGCGAAGAAGGTGCGCGAAACCTGCGCGCCGCCGAAGGAGCGGTTGTCGAGGTAGCCCGCGTAGTCGCGGCCGAACGGCACGCCCTGCGCGACGCACTGGTCGATGATGTTGTTGGAAACCTGGGCGAGGCGCCAGACGTCGGCTTCACGAGCCCGGAAATCGCCGCCCTTGATCGTGTCGTAGAAGAGGCGGCGGACGCTGTCGCCGTCGTTGGGGTAGTTCTTGGCGGCGTTGATGCCGCCCTGCGCCGCGATCGAGTGCGCGCGGCGGGGGCTGTCCTGGTAGCAGAACGCCTCGACGTTGTAGCCGAGTTCGCCCAGCGAGGCCGCGGCGGCGCCGCCGGCGAGGCCGGTGCCCACGACGAGGATCTTGTATTTACGCTTGTTGGACGGGTTGACCAGCTTCATGTCGAAGCGGTGCTTGTCCCATGAGTTTTCTATCGGTCCGGTCGGACACTTTCCGTCGAGTATCACTGGTGGCCCCCTCTATTTGGTCAAAATGCCGGTAATGATCGCAACCGGGATCGCACAGTAGCCGAGCAGCAGCAGCGTGGCCAGCACCTTTCCGAAGGAGGTGACCTTCGGAAGCGTGCACTTGTTGCTCAGGCCCAGCGACTGGAAGATGCTCTGGATGCCGTGGGTCAGGTGGCAGAAGAGCGCCACCATGGCGCCGACGTAGACGCCGAAGATCGCGAGGTAGTTGAAGCTCGTGACGACCATCGTGAATACGTCGCCCGGCTTCTTGGCAGCCGCCTCGGCGGTGATGTCGGGCGTGATGCGCAGCGTGAACTGGGCCAGGTGGAACGCCAGGAAGCCGAGGATCAGCAGGCCGGTCCAGATCATGGTCTGGCTGAAGAAATTGGCCTTGAGCGTCTTGTTGACCGCGTATTTCGTGGGATTGGCGTCGCTGTTCTCCATCGTCAGGATGATGCCGAAGAAGAGGTGGACGGCCAGCATCGTGCCCATCACGATGCGGGCGATCCAGACCAGCGGGCCGAGTGCGTGGAGATGCTCCGCGTAGGCGTTGAGCGCTTCACGCCCCGCGAAAATGGAAGAATTGCCCAGCAGGTGCGCCAGGACGAACAGGAGCATGAAGAGCCCCGTCGCGCCCATCAGCACCTTTCTGCCTACTGCATTCGCGAATAGTGACATGGTTCCTTCCCTCTATCGTGGATTTTCATGCTCGAGCGCATTTCGTGACAACGGCCGGAACAGCCGACTGTAACAATGTTTGGAGATTGCCGGACAGGCACCGTGCCCCATAAGATAGTCCCGTCCGCAACCCGATGTCAACCGTCCTGACGCGATCAAATCGCGTATTCTTTGGCCGGCGCCTCACTTCCGCAACAACCCCTCGAAAACCCGCTCGATTGCCGGGTGGTAGACCCCTTTCGCCGCATACTCGACCAGCGGCGGCATCACGGTGATATCGCGTGCGCGCCCCCCCTTTCGGCCCAGAAACAGGACGCGGCCGGCGGGCTGTTCAGCATAGGGATGGACGAAGCGGAGCGCCTCGGGGACGATGCCCGAGGCGGCTGCGCAGGCGAACAGGTCGCCCGTGCGGGACGCCAGCGTGACGAGCGCAAAATGCCCTTTCGGGGCGAGGGCGCGCCCGGCGGCGGCGAACAGGTCGGAAAGGGTGCCGGTGAGTTCGTGCCGCGCGATCGCCCGGCTCTCGTCGGGGTTTTGGCGCCCTTCCCCGGCCCGCCGGAACGGCGGGTTCGAGACCACGAGCCCGAATCCTCCGGACGGGATTTCCGGGCAAGTTTCCCTGAAATCGCCCAGTACGGCCGCCAGACGTTCCGAAAGCCCGTTTTCCGCGAAGTTGGCCCGGGCGCATTCCCATAGCGGCGGCTGGATCTCGATGCCGACGCCGTGCCGCAATTCGGGGCACTTCCGGCCCAACAGCATCAAGACGATCCCGCACCCGGTGCCGAGGTCGAGGGTCGGCGCGAGGGCGGCACGACAAAAGGGGGAGGCGAAATCGGCGAGGAGGACGGAATCGACCGAGAAGCGGTAGCCGTCTTCCGGCTGCCGGATTGCGAGTGAGGCGAAATCGAGGCGGTCGGGGGAGAGAGCGCCGGACAACCCGCTCTCCCCCCCCTGGCGACCGTTCAAAGGATCAGCCGACGCGCTCATTCCCGTTTGCGAAGACCAGGAGGCCGGTGCCGATCTTCGGGTAGAAGAAGGTGGATTTCTGCGGCAGCACGTGGCCGGAGAGGGAGACGTCGCGGAATTCCTTCACCGTGACGCCGGTCATGAAGAAGGCGAGCTGCACTGCCCCTGAGGCGAGGTCTCCTTCCGCCTTCGCGGGGTCCTTGTAGTACTTGACGTGCTGGCCCGCCGTGACCGCCTCCTGGGTGACGCCGAGAAGCCGGTCCATCAGGAAGCCGTGCAGCAGCACCACGTCGAGCGTGCGGAGCGCCGGCGGGAAATTCGAGAGTTTCGCATCCGAGAACGTCGCGACGTCGGGGAAGGAGATGATGTGGAACCGGTTTCCGCCTGCGCTCCAGGTGATCGCCTTGCCGGTCCGGCTTGCCTCCTCGACGGCGCGGATCGCGTCCTTCGGGGTCCCTTCGCGCGTCTCCATCGGCAGAAATTCGCGCACCTTCGCGGCGAACGCCGCCTCGGAGAAACCGGGGACGGAGTGGATGCCGCGGTGGGTCGGCAGGATGACGATTCCCTTGTCGTCCATGTTGCACAGGAACATGAGGACATGCTCGTAAGCCGCGTCGGGAGCGGTTCCGTACTTCGCCCGCTGCTCCTCGCGGAATCCGAAGGCGGTCTCGTAGCGGTGGTGCCCGTCGGCGATGAAGACGCCGCGTTCCTTCATCAGGACGGCGGTCTTCGCGATCACCGTCTCGTCGGTCACGACCCAGACGCGGTGCCTGACGCCGATGTCGTCGACGGCGGTGAAGGACGGGTCCTTCGCCATCCCGGCGGTCAGCGCCCCGCACACCTCGTCGGACGGGTCGGAGTAGAGCCCGAAGATCGGGCTCATGTTCGCCTCGGTCACCCGCATGAGCGCCTGCCGGTCGAGTTTCGGGCCCGAGAGGGTCTTCTCGTGCGGGAACACCTCGCCTTCGCCGAAGGCCGAAAGCTTGAGCGCGCCGAGGAACCCTTTCCGGATGAAGTGCCCCAACCCCTCGATGTCGTATTCCTGTTCATAGTAGTAGAGCGCCGGCTGGTCGTCGCGGACCAGCGTCCCCTCGGCCAGCCACTGGGCGTAGAAGGCGGCCGCGCGGGAATACTTGTCGTTTCCGGGCGCGTCACCCGGCTCCCCGACGCCGAAGTCGATGTGGACGATGTTCTTCGGGTGGCGGTCGTGCAGCCTCTTCTGCTCTTCGGGCGAGATCACGTCGTAAGGCGGGGCCACCACCTGCGTGAAGTCGTTCCCGCCGATCTTTTCAGGATTGAAGTGGATGCCGCGGAACGGTCTGACGACGGGCATGGTCATGTCCCCCTTTTCAGGAATTCGGTGATGGTGGAGAAGGGAATGGCCCCTTCCCGGATAAAGGTCACGTTGTCCGACGCCGAAACGGCGACGACGGTCGACGGCGAAACCGACGCGACCGGCCCGTCCCACAGCAGCCAGTCGGCCTCGCCGGAAAACTCGGCGAGCATTTCGTCGGCGTCTTGCCACAAGCCGGGTTCGCCCGACCGGTTGGCCGAGGTGCCCGTGATCGCGCCGCCCGCAGCGGCGGCCAGCGCCCGTGCGACGGGGTGAGCCGGGATGCGAAGCCCCACGGTGTCGCCGCCTCCGGTGACCCCGGGCGGCAGGCCGGCAGCGGCCGGCAACACGATCGTCAGCGCGCCGGGCCAGAACCCGGCCATCAGCCTCGTCGCAGCCCCGGGGGTGCACGCCGCCCACGCGCCCACGCGCCTGCCGTCGGCCAAAAGGAGCGGAAGCGGCTTCCCTTCCTCGCGCCCCTTGACGCGAAAGAGCCGGGCCAGTGCCCCGGGCGACCGCGGATCAACGCCCATGCCGTAGAGCGTGTCGGTCGGGTAGATCACCAGGCCGCCGGCGCGAAGCGATTCGATCGCGCCCGGCGGGATATCGCCACGGCCCGAGACCCCGGCCGACAGGGTCACGCCGGACGCGCCTCGTCGAGCAGCAGCAGTTCCCCCTCGAGCCTGCCCGTGACGCGGGAGATGACCGGGCACTTGCACCGCAGCAGGAACCAGCAGTTCGACAGTTTCCCCGTCAGCGTCTCGAAGTTGCCCTGCCCCTTGGAGAGCACGAGGTCTGCGGCGCGGATCCGGTCGACGAGCGCGGAGGGACAAAGATCCAGCTCCGTCCCGATCGCCCGGTTGCCGTTGGAGGCCAGTTCGCCATACTGCTGAAGCCCGATCTCCAACGCCTCGTCGCAGGTCAGGTCGTCGATGACGGGTCCGCCCTTGGCGACGATCAGCAGTTCCTTGCCGGCACGATGGAGCCACGCCAGGAGCGGGACATCGAACGCCGCCTCCCCCGCGTTGTCGAGCAGCACGACGACCGAGTGCGCGCGGCCGATCTGCTCCCGCAACGCCTCGGGCAGGACGAAAGCCGCGGCCATCTCCTGGATGCGGGCGATCTCGCACTCCTTCTGCGCCTCTTCGATGATGCCGGAGTCCATGATGTTGGCGAGTGCGGCGAGCCCGATCGCGGCGGCCAGCGGGTCGGGCGACAACGAGACGAACGCCTGGGCGCCTTCGGATGTTTCGGGGAAACGTGCCAGCTCGCGCGCTTTGAGGGATCGGAACGGGTCGTCGGTGCCGAGCGTTTCGCGGACGACCGCCTGCAGGCAGGAGGCCAGCGCCGCGGGAGCGCCCCCCGTGGGCAGGGAGGGAAGGAGCGCGGCGACCTTTTCGGCCAGCGCCAGCCGCAGCGATTCGGACGCGCCGTGGGCGCGGGCGGCCAGGTCGGCCTGCCGGAAGAAGCAGGGGAAGCACTCGGGGGCGAGGGAAACCATCGGGCGCGGGCTAGAGTTTCGAGGCCGCCTCTGCCACGGCCTCGGCCATCGCGGCGCGCTTCACCTTGAGTTTGTCACGCAGCGACGGGTCGGCCAGCGCCAGCATCTGGACGGCGAGGTGGCCGGCGTTCTGCGCTCCCGCCTTGCCCACGGCGACGGTGGCGACGGGGATGCCCGCCGGCATCTGGACGGTCGAGAGGAGCGCGTCGAAACCGGCCAGCGGCGTGCCCGCGAGCGGGACGCCGATCACCGGCAGGATGGTCAGCGACGCGACGACGCCCGCGAGGTGGGCGGCAGCCCCGGCACCCGCGACAATCACCGAGTAGCCGTCGGCCTCGGCCTTCGAGACCAGGTCGTGGGTGCGCTGGGGCGACCGGTGGGCGGAGGAAACCGTCATGGTGGAGTCGATGCCGAATTCGTTGAGCACCTTGACCGTCTCTCGCATCGTATCGGCATCGGAGGCGCTTCCCATGAGAACAAGCACTTTACCTGACATGATTACCTCCACCCTCCCCCGGCCAGCGCTTTTTTCCCGATGTCGGCGCGGTAGTAGGCGCCTTCCCAGTCGATCCGGTCGACGGCGCTGTAGGCGCTCTCGATGGCCGCCCGCAGGTCGTTTCCGATCGCTGTGACGCCGAGCACGCGGCCGCCGGCCGTCACGAGACGTCCGTCCTGCATCGCGGTGCCGGCGTGGAACACGTGGACGTCGGCCAGCGCTTCCGCCTCGTCGATCCCGGTGATCGGAAGTCCCTTGGGGTAGGCGCCGGGATAACCCGACGACGCCATGACGACGCACACCGTGGGACGGGGGTCGATCTCGATCGTCGCATCGGTGATCGTGCCCTGCGCACACTGAAGCATCAGCGGAACGAGGTCGTTCTTCATCCGCAGGAAGAGCGGCTGCGCCTCGGGGTCGCCGAAGCGCACGTTGAACTCGAGCACCCGGGGAACGCCGTAGTCGATCATGAGCCCCGCGTAAAGGATGCCGCGATACCGGATGCCGGCGGCACGCAGACCCGCGAGGAGCGGTTCGAACACCTCTTTCATCACGCGCCGGTCGATCTCGGGCGTGACCACGGGCGCGGGCGAATAGGCGCCCATTCCGCCGGTGTTGGGGCCCGCGTCGTTGTCGCCGATCCGCTTGTGGTCCTGCGAGCTGGGGAGCGGCACGACCTTCTCGCCGTCGGTGAAGACGATGTAGGACGCCTCTTCGCCGGGCAGGCACTCCTCGATGACGACCCGGTCGCCGGACTCGCCGAAGATCCGGTCGACCATCACCTGGCGAAGGAAGATCAGCGCCTCTTCGTAGGTTCCGGCCACCGCGACGCCCTTGCCCGCCGCGAGCCCGTCGGCCTTGATGACCACCGGGAGCCGGTGCGTCAGCACATATTGCTCGGCGTCGTCGTACTCGTCGAAAACCTTGAAAGCCGCCGTCGGGATGCCGCAGGACGACAGCATCTCCTTCATGAACACCTTGGAACCCTCGAGCTGCGCCCCCGCCCTGTCGGGACCGAAAACGGGGATGCCGCTCGCCGCCAGCAGATCGGAAAGCCCCAGCACCAGCGGAATCTCGGGACCGACAACGACCAGGCCGATCTTATTTTCGATGGCGAAGGCACAGAGCGACGTCACGTCGTCGACCGCGATGGGGACCAGTTCGGCGTGACGGGCGATGCCCGGGTTGCCCGGCGCCGCGTAGATCTTTTCGACGAGCGGGCTCTGCGCGATCTTCCAGGCCAGCGCGTGCTCGCGCCCCCCGCCGCCCACCAACAATACGTTCATCCCCATCGTTTTTCCTCCGGAATCACATCACCGGTGACGCCAGTTGCGCGCCACCCTCGTTCGAAACTTGCCCCACTTGCCGAATACCGGCCATTCCGGTTGCGGCTGCCCATCGCCCGCAGGCGGAGGGGGCGGTCCCCTGAGGGGGGCGTCTGAGGCAAGGCGGGAGGCATGGATGCCGGAGCCTTGCCGAAGCGAGTCGCAGGACGCCCATGGAGGGGCGGACAAGACGTCCCCCGGAAGGAGATTGCCGCCGGAGCCGGAGGGCTGTCGCAGCCTGGAGCCTTCCGCCGGTATCCCCGCCCGGGGGCCTTCTTCGAACTAATGCCTGAAATGGCGGACGCCGGTGAACACCATCGCCATCCCGTGCTCGTCGGCCGCCGCGATCAGTTCGGCGTCGCGAACCGACCCGCCCGGCTGGATGACCGCCGTGGCGCCGGCCGCAGCCGCCGCATCGAGCCCGTCGCGGAACGGGAAGAAGGCGTCGGAAGCCACGACCGTGCCCTTGAGGGTTTTTTGCGCCTTCATCACCGCGATCTTGGCCGAATCGACCCGGCTCATCTGGCCGGCGCCGACGCCCAGCGTGCGGTCCTTGATCGCGAAGACGATCGCGTTGGACTTGACGTGCTTGCACACCTTCCAGGCGAAGAGGAGCGCCTTGAGTTCGTCGGGAGTGGGCTTCCGTTTCGTGACAACCTTGAGTTCCTTCGGTGCGAGCGCGTACCGGTCGCGCGTCTGGAGCAGCAGCCCGCCCGACACTTTCTTCATCTCGTAGGCGGCTTCGCCCGACCAGGCATAGTCGCCGCCCGTCTCGAGGACCCGCAGGTTGGCCTTGGCCGAAAGGATCTTCTTCGCCTCCTTGTCGTAGGACGGGGCGATGACCGCCTCGAAGAAGGTGCCGGCGATCTCTTTGGCGACTTCGCCCGTCACGGGGCGGTTGAAGCCGATGACGCCGCCGAAGGCGGAAACCGGGTCGCAGGTGCGCGCCTTGTTGAAGGCGTCGACCAGCCGGCGTCCCGTGCCGACGCCGGACGGGTTGGTGTGCTTGATGATGACGGCCGCCGGCTCGGAGAACTCGAGGACGAGCTGGAGCGCCGCGTCGATGTCGACGATGTTGTTGTAGGAAAGCTCCTTGCCCTGGAACTGCGCGGCCCCGCCCAGCGTCGGTTCGCCGGGAAGCGAGGCGTCGGCGTAGAACGCCGAGGTCTGGTGCGGGTTTTCGCCGTAGCGCAGCGTCTGCCGCCGGGTCCACTGGGCGGTGAACGTCACCGGGTATTCGTCCTTCGCGTCGGCGCCCTTGCCGAGGTAGTTGGAGATCGCCGCGTCGTAGCGGGCGGTGAGCGCGAAAACCTTGCGGCCGAGTTCGGCGTGCGTGGCCGCGTCGAGCTTCCCCTTGCCCTTCGCCAGCTTCGCGAGAATCTCTTTATAGTCGGCCGGGTCGGTAACGACCGCGACGTCCTGGCTGTTCTTGGCCGCCGACCGCAGCATGGTCGGCCCGCCGATGTCGATGTTCTCGATCGCCTCGGCGCGGGTGCACCCTTTCTTCGCGATGGTCGCCTCGAACGGATAGAGGTTGACGACCACCATGTCGAACGGGAGGATGCCGTGCTCCTTGATCGTCTTCATGTGGTCGGCCTTGGCGCGAACCGCGAGGATGCCGCCGTGGATCTTGGGATTGAGCGTCTTGACCCGCCCGTCGAGCATCTCGGGAAAGCCGGTGTAATCCTCGATCAGCGTCACCGCCACCTTGTTCTGCTTGAGCGACGTCGCCGTGCCGCCCGAGGCGAAGAGCTGGACGCCAAGCTTGGACAACCCCTTGGCAAAATCGATGAGGCCGGTCTTGTCCGACACGCTCAGAATCGCTCTCTGAATCTTGGCCATCGCGCACCTTCCTGTAATAAAGGATATGTAGGTAGTTTATTGACTTACGGTTTGATGGGTATGGCCCCCAGCAAGGTTTTCAGGTCGTCGTCGGCGAACTTGATGCCGAAGCCCATGAAGAGCGTGCGAAGCCTGCTGTCCTTGCTGACGATGTCGTCGACGCCGCCCGTGACGAAAAGGTTCTTGACGATATCATAGTTGGCGTATGCCTTCAAATGGGGGCGGTCACCCTTCCGGCTGAAGTTGAACGCCTCGCCGGCCACCGTCAACCGGTCGGGAATGACCTGGTAATCCATCGCCATCCCGCCCGTGGACTCGATCACGCCGCCCTTGAGCGTAAGCCCCGAGAAGCGCTTGGCGATCAGCGCGGAGAAGAGCAGCTTGTTCTCGTACTGGTCTTCGATCGTGTGGGTGCCCACTCCGTCCTTGATGGTCAACGTGTCGGTGGACTTCAACTTTCCCTTCGGGTCGTCGACGATGCCCACGAGGTAGTACTTGTCGGCGGTCGGTTGCAACCGGACGTCGACGTAATGCTTGAAGTCGGAACTCTGTGCCCGGTATTCGAGCCGGTAGTCGATGAACGTCTTGAGCGCGTCGCCCTTGCGCACCAGCTTGTTGATGCCGTCGAGCGTGTCGGAGAGTCCCCCCGCGACGCCGTTGTCGTTGACCAGCTTCCCGATGGTCCCCTCGCCCCGTTCGATCTTCGCCATGACGACGCTGGCCGATCCGAGCGTGTTGTCGAGCTTGGCCGAGGCCGCCTTGAAGGAGGCGATGCTCTCGCGGATCCCCTCGCGGTTGTCTGCCAGGATGACGTTGGCGTTGTCGGCCATCGCCCCCGCCTTGTCGGCCATCCGCCCCATCTTGCCGGCCGCCTCGTTGATCATCCGGGCGATCTCGGGCGTCTGCTCCTTGAGCGTCGCGGAAAAGGCGCGCAGGTTGGCGATCGTCTCGCGCAGGTTCTCCTTGTTGGCGGCGGTGACGTCCTTGAGGTCGGCGGCGACCTTGTCGACGTTGACGACGATGCTTTGGAACCGGGCCTGGTTTCCGGAGACGATGGCGTTCACGGCGATACTGGCTTCGCGGATGTTCTTGAGGATGTCGCCGAGCGCCTGCTTCCCCTCGGGGGTGCCGAACGTGCCGGCGAGCGAGTCGGTGAAGCGCTTGATGTCGTCGCCGATCGCGGACACTTTCCGGATCAGTTCGTCGAGGTTCTGGGGAGCCAGCGTCTGGGTCACGCGACCGCCGGCGGCCAGCATGCGGTCGGTCGCCTTGCCGGGGAAGATCTCGACGTATTTCTCGCCGAGCATGCCCTGCGCCTGGATCGAGGCGATCGAATCCATCGGGATCCGGATGCCTTCGTTGATGCGGAGGACGAGGCGCGCACGGGTTCCGGTCAGCTTGATCTCTTCGACCTTGCCGATCGGGACACCCGCCATCTTGACGTCGGACTTGGGCTCGAGACCCGCAGCCGTATCGAAATCGGCCGTGATCGTGTAGCCTTTCCCGCCGATGCCGCCCCACTTGCTGACGCGGAACGTGAAAAAGGTAAGGATCAAAAGTCCCAGCAGGACGAAGATCCCGACCCGCGCTTCCTTCGACATCAATTGGCCTCCCGACCATCCGGTTCGCCCTGGCGCCGGACGAACCGTACGAAATCTTCGTGCTCGGCCGTGATCGGCCCCTTCGCGCGCCCCTCGACGAACTGGGAGACGATCGGGCTGTCGCTGTGCCGGATCTCGTCGGGCGTGCCGACCGAGATGATCTTTCCTTTATACAACATGGCGATCCGGTCCGCGATCTTGTAGGCCGACGCCATGTCGTGCGTGATCGCGATGCCGGTGACGCCGAGCGACTCGCGCAGCGCGACGATCAGGTCGTTGATCACGTCGGCCATGATCGGGTCGAGCCCCGTGGTCGGCTCGTCGTAGAGCAGGATCTCGGGCTCGGCGGCGATCGCGCGCGCCAGCCCGACCCGCTTTTTCATTCCGCCCGAAAGTTCGGACGGCATCAGGTGCGAGACGTTGCGAAGGCCGACCATCGCCAGCTTCTCCTCGACCAGGTCGAGGATCTGCTTTTCGGGATAAAGGCGCAGCCGCCGGAGCGCGAACGCCACGTTGTCGCCGACCGTCATCGAATCGAAGAGCGCCGCGCCCTGGAACAGCATGCCGAACTTCCGGCGGACGGCCACCAGCTCCCGCTCGTCCATCTTCGTGACATCCTCGCCCTCGATCAGGATCGATCCCGCCTCGGGCTTGAGCAGGCCGAGGATGCACTTGAGCAGCACCGACTTGCCCGTGCCGCTGCCGCCGATGACGACCGTGGTCTTGCCCGTCGGGATCTCGAGGTCGGCGCCGTCGAGCACGATCTTGGTCCCGAACCGCTTGCACAGTCCCTTGATGACGATCATCGGCGCACCTTAGAACATCAGCGACGTCATGAAATAGTCCGCGATCAGGACCACCATGGACGAGGTGACGACGGCCCGCGTCGTGGCGCGCCCGACACCCTCGGCGCCGCCGTCCGCGATGAAGCCGTGGTAGCAGGAGATGAGGGCGATCAGGCAGCCGAAGACGGAGGCCTTGACCAGGCCGGTGAGGATATCCTTCATCTGGAGGTACTGGAACGTCTTGTTCAGGTAGATGTACGGATTGGCACCCAGCAGTTTCACGGAGACGAAGTAGCCGCCCGCGATGCCGAGCAGGTCGGCGAAGACGACCAGGAGCGGCATCACCAGCGTCGCCGCGACGACCCGGGGGACGACGAGATATTTCACCGGGTTGGTCGCCAGCGTCACGAGCGCGTCGATCTGCTCGGTGACCTTCATCGTGCCCAGCTCGGCCGCGATCGAGGCGCCGACGCGGCCCGACACCATGAGCCCCGCGAAGACGGGGCCCAGTTCGCGCGTGATCGACAGGGCGACGACCGACCCGACGAAACTGGTGGCCTGGAAGCGCTGGAAGCCCGAGTAGCTCTGGAGCGCGAGCACCATCCCGGTGAAGGTGGCGGTCACCGCGACGACCGGTACCGACTTGACGCCGATCTCCTCCATCTGCTTGACGATGCTGCCGATCTCGGAAGGGGGCCGGAACATCCAGCCGAACGCCTGTATTCCCAGCGTGAACATGTTGCCCATATCCTCGACGAAGCGGTAGACGCGGATGCCCAGCGCCTCGCCGAACGCCGCGAGCCCTTTTTTTACGATTTCTTCAGGCAACGGGACGCCTCGGGATGCGGCGGCCCACCTGGGTGAGCAGCTCGTAGGGAATCGTGCCGGCCAGCGATGCGAGCGCGGCGGCCGTCGGACCGCCTTCGCCCATGATCACGACTTCGCTGCCGATCCGGACGTCGGGGATCCCCGTTACGTCGATCATCGTCATATCCATGCAGACGCGGCCGGCCACGGGCGCGCGGTGACCGAGGACGCCCATCCAGGCGGCGTTGGTCAGGCAGCGGTGGTAGCCGTCGGCGTAGCCCACCGGCACCACGGCGATGTCGCGCGGTTCGGGGTTCGAGAAGAGACGGCTATAACTGACGGGGTGGTCCGGGGGCATCTTCTTGAGCGACACGATCCGGCTGACGAACCGCATGACCGGTCGCAAGCCCAGATCGGCGCCCAGCCCCTCGGCCGGGAGACTGCCGTAGAGGGCGATGCCGGGGCGCGCCATGTCGAAGGCGAACTCGCGATGCGCCAGCAGACCCGCGCTGTTGAGCGCGTGGACGACGACACCGCCGCCGAAGGCCTCGCGCACGGCGCCGACCGACGACTCGAAGCGGCGAAGCTGCGACCGGGTGAATTCGCGGTCGGCCTCGTCGAAGCCGTCCGCCGACGAAAGGTGGGTCATGAACCCCTCGACCGAAATCGACGGCTCGCGGCGGAGCCGGTCGATCACCGCGCCCACCTCTTCGGGGAAGAAGCCGATCCGGCCCATCCCCGTGTCGACCTTGATGTGGACCGGAAACGGCCGGCCGGCCGCTTCGCCGACCCGGGCGAAAAGCTCGATCTGGTCGGCCCGGAAAAGCACGGCCGAGAGCCGGTGCGCCTGCGCCTCGGCCGCCATGTCGCCGTCGACGTCGCCCAGGACGAGCGCCGGGCCCGACACGGCCGCCTCACGCAGCTCGATCCCTTCTTCGACCGAGGCGACGCCGAGCATCGACGCGCCCGCCTCGAACAGGGTCTTGGCGACCGGCACCGCGCCGTGGCCGTAGCCGTTCGCCTTGACGACGCCGAAAATCGACGCGCCGACTGGAAGCAGCGACTGCAGCGTCCGGCAATTGTGGCGAAGCGCGGAAAGGGAGATCTCCGCGACGGTGGGTCTGGCCAAACTCGATACCTCGTAAACAGCAAGGGTACGACCGGAATAATCAGGAAAGTGTACCCCACCGGCACCCGCACGTAAAGCCGAGTGCGGAGCGGGAACAAAGGGGCCGGGGCGTCAACCCCTGCACTCTGCGTCACGGGCATCCCCTTTACCTGGCGGATGCCCCGTTAATCCTAGGCTCCGCTACGGAAGCAGAGGACATCCGCGCTACACGATTATCGCAAAACAAACACTGCGTCATGCTCCGAGCGCAGTGGCCCGGCTTGCCGATCACCGAGGCCTCACGCTCCCCGGCGTACGACTAAGCGGGGGTCCCTGGACGGGGGCCTGTGCCCCGAGCAGGTTCAGGACCCATGGATGGGTCCGCGAGGGGTATGGAGACGCAGACGCCCTAGGGATGGGACGGCAAGTCGTCCCCCGGGAAGGGAGCC
>JANXQJ010000010.1 GCA_025356865.1 Deltaproteobacteria bacterium
CCTTTGCGCCGACGTCGACGGAGAGCTGGCGATCCCCCCGAAGGGCCGGCACGCCGTTCCAACCGGCATCGCCGTGACGATTCCGCACGGGGCCGAGGGGCAGGTCCGTCCGCGCAGCGGCCTGGCCATCAACCACGGCGTCACGTGCCTCAACAGCCCCGGCACCATCGACAGCGACTACCGCGGAGAGATCAAGGTCATTCTCGCAAACCTCGGCGACACGCCGTTCGTCGTCCGCCGCGGGGACCGGATCGCCCAGATCGTGTTTTCGCCGGTGCTCGAGGCGTCTTTCCGGGTGACCGACTCGCTTGACGACACCGACCGGGGGCACGGCGGCTTCGGCTCCACGGGCAGATAAAAGGAGACTCCGACTGTGATCGAACGATACTCAAAACCCGAAATGACGCGGATCTGGGAAGCCGAGAACCGCTTCAAAATATGGCTCGACATCGAGATCCTCGCGATGGAGGCCATGGTCGGCAAGGGATGGATTCCCGCCGACGCGCTCGCGCGGGTCCGGAAAAAAGCGAAGTTCGACGTCGCACGGATCGACGAGATCGAACTCAGGGTCAAGCACGACGTCATCGCGTTCCTCACCTCGGTGGCCGAGTACATCGGCGACGACTCCCGCTTCCTCCACATGGGAATGACCAGTTCCGACGTGCTCGACACGTCGTTCGCCGTCCAGATGCGCCAGGCGCTGACGCTCCTCATCAAGGAATCCGAAAAGGTATTCGAGGTCCTTCGCAGCCGTGCGGTCGAGCACAAGGACACCGTGATGATCGGCCGAAGCCACGGCATCCACGCCGAACCGGTCACCTTCGGGCTCAAGCTGGCCCTCTGGGCCGACGAGATGCGGCGCAATATCAAGCGGCTCAAGAGCGCCCGCGAGACCATCTCCGTGGGCAAACTCTCCGGAGCCGTGGGCACCTTCGCCAACATCGATCCGTTTGTCGAGGAATTCGTCTGCAGGAAACTCGGCTTGAAGCCCGCCCCCGTCTCGACCCAGATCGTCCAGCGCGACCGGCACGCCGAAGTCTTCGCGACCATCGCCATCGTCGGTTCTTCCCTCGACAAGTTCGCCGTCGAGATCCGGCACCTGCAGCGCACCGAGGTGCTCGAAGTCGAAGAGTTCTTCTCCGAGGGTCAGAAAGGGTCGTCGGCGATGCCGCACAAGCGGAACCCGGTCCTATCCGAAAATATCTCGGGACTGGCCCGCCTCCTTCGCGGCTATTCCGTGACGGCGATGGAAAACGTGGCGCTCTGGCACGAGCGGGACATCAGCCACTCGTCGGCCGAACGGGTGATCGCCCCCGATGCGACGACCGTGCTCCACTTCGCGCTCTGCCGCTTCCGGGGACTCATCGAGAAACTGATCGTCTATCCCGAGCGGATGCTCGAGAATCTCGACCGGACCCACGGCCTGCTCTACTCGCAGCGCGTGATGCTGGCGCTCGCAGCCAAGGGGCTTTCGCGGGAACGCGCCTACGAGACCGTCCAGAAACCGGCGATGGATTGCTGGCGCAGCGGCAAGCCGCTCCAGTCGCTCCTCTGGAAAGAGAAGACCGTCCGCGAGCTCCTTTCCAAGGAAGAGTTCGAGGGACTGTTCGACATCGGCTACTACCTGAAGAACATCGACTATATATTCGACCGCGTATTCGGCGGCAAGGGAGGCCAGGCGTGAAGGCGCGCATCTACGTCACGCTCCGCAAGGGAGTTCTCGATCCGCAGGGGAAGGCGATCCAGCGGTCGCTATCGCACCTGGGCATGGAAGGCGTCGACGAGATCCGCGTCGGCAAGTTCATGGAGGTCACGCTCGGGGAGATGACGCGTCCCGATGCCGAGAAACTGCTCGACGACGCCTGCCGCCGGTTGATCGCCAACACGGTCATCGAAGACTACCGGTTCGAGATCGAAGGGTGACTGCCGCCATGAAAATCGCGGTGCTCGTCTTTCCGGGATCAAACTGCGACCACGACGCCTATCATGCGATCAAGCACGTCCTTGCCGCCGACGCGCAGTTCGTATGGCACAAGGAGGGCTCGCTCGACGGTTTCGACGGCGTCGTCATCCCGGGCGGCTTCACCTACGGCGACTACCTGCGTACCGGTGCGCTTGCCAAGCTGTCTCCCGTCATGGGCGCCGTGCGCCGCTTCGCCGATTCCGGCGGGCCGGTCATCGGCATCTGCAACGGCTTCCAGATCCTGCTCGAGTCGGGGCTGCTGCCCGGGGCGATGATCGTCAACGAGTCGCTCAAGTTCATCTGCGACTACGTCACGCTGCGCACCGAGACCGCGCGTACGCCGTTCACGCGCTCCATCCCCGAAGGCACCCGGCTCCGCATACCCGTCGCCCACTACCAGGGCAACTACTTCGCGGACGACGAGACGATCCGGCGGATCGAAGGGAACGGGCAGGTGGTATTCCGTTATTGCGACGCCGGGGGAAACGTCACGCCCGAGGCGAACCCCAACGGGTCGATCGGCAGCATCGCCGGCATCTGCAACGAGAAGGGCAACGTCCTCGGCATGATGCCGCACCCCGAGCGTTGCACCGAACCCGAGATGGGCAGCGCCGACGGCCGACGGTTGTTCGAGTCGATGCTTTCCCATATCAAGGAGAACGCCCGATGAAGGATGTGGTCGTCACGCCCGAGGTGGCGAAAGAACACGGCCTCACAGCCGACGAATACGCCCGCATACAGGCGACGCTGGGGCGCGATCCCAACATCACCGAACTGGGCATCTTCTCCGTCATGTGGAGCGAGCACTGCTCCTACAAAAGTTCCCGGATCCATCTTCGCAAGTTTCCGACCAAGGGGCCGCGCGTGCTCCAGGGACCCGGCGAGAATGCCGGCATCGTCGATATCGGCGACAACCTCGCGGTCTGCTTCAAGATGGAAAGCCACAATCACCCGTCATTCATCGAACCTTACCAGGGCGCCGCGACCGGCGTCGGCGGCATCCTGCGCGACGTGTTCACCATGGGCGCGAGGCCGATCGCATCGCTCAACTCGCTCCGCTTCGGCCGGCCCGAGCACCCCAGAACCCCGTTCCTGGTCGAGGGCGTCGTCTCCGGCATCGCGGGCTACGGCAATTGCATCGGCGTGCCGACGGTCGGCGGCGAGGTGTTCTTCGACGAGTGCTACGACGGCAACATCCTGGTCAACGCCTTCACGCTTGGCGTCGTCCGCCACGACCGCATCTTTCGGGGCTACGCGAGCGGCGTCGGCAACCCGATCATCTACGTCGGCTCCAAGACGGGCCGGGACGGCATCCACGGCGCGACGATGGCTTCGGGCGAGTTCGACGAGAAGTCCGAAGAGAAGCGCCCGACCGTGCAGGTCGGCGACCCGTTCACCGAAAAACTGCTTCTCGAGGCGTGCCTCGAACTGATGAAGACCGATTGCGTCGAAGGCATCCAGGACATGGGCGCGGCGGGCCTGACCTCTTCCACCTTCGAGATGGCTTCGCGCGCCGGCACCGGTTTCATCATGAATCTCGACCAGGTCCCGCAGCGCGAGACGGACATGACGCCCTACGAATTGCTCCTCTCCGAGTCCCAGGAGCGGATGATCATCGTGGCGCGCAGGGGGCGCGAGCAGGAGGTCCTCGACATCTTCGAGAAATGGGACCTCGATGCCGCGGTCATCGGCGAGGTCACCCCGGACGGAATCGCCCGCCTGCTGATGAACGGCGTGACCGTCGCCGAGGTGCCGATCGCCGCAGTGACCGACGAAGCGCCGATCTACGACCGGCCCGCCGAGCGTCCGGCCTGGCAGGACGACCTGAACCGGCTCGATCTTTCGGCCCTTCCCGCGCCGTCCGATCTCTCCGAAAGCTGGCTCGCGCTCATGAGCTGCCCCGAGATGGCCGACAAGAAGTGGGTATACCGTCAATACGATTACATGATCCGGACCAACACGCTCGTGGCGCCCGGGTCCGACGCGGCCGTGCTGCGAATCAAGGGAACCCGCAAGGCGGTCGCGATCTCTTCCGACTGCAACCCCCGCTACTGCTATCTCGATCCGTTCGTGGGCGGAATGCTGGCCGTTTGCGAAGGCGCGCGCAACGTCGCCTGCTCGGGCGCCGAACCGATCGGGCTCTCCGATTGCCTCAACTTCGGCAATCCCGAACGACCCGAGATCATGTGGCAGTTCCGCTCCGCGATCGAGGGAATATCGAAGGCGTGCGAGGCGCTGGCCATCCCGGTCGTATCCGGCAACGTGTCGCTCTACAACGAGACGATGGGGAAGGGGATCTACCCGACGCCCACGGTGGCCACGGTCGGCCTGCTCGAGGATGCCGACGACCGGCTTGTTTCATGGTTCCGCGCCGAGGGCGACCGGGTGTTCCTGCTGGGTGGCGACCGGGTCGATGTCGAATTGGGCGGTTCGCTCTACCTCAAGGAAGTGCACGGCCGGGTGGCGGGCGTTCCGCCGGCCGCCGACCTTGACCACGAGAAACGGCTCTGCGCATTTATCAAGGCGGCCGCCTCGAAGCGGCTCCTGGCCTCCGCGCACGATCTAGCCGAAGGGGGGCTTGCCTGCGCCCTGGCTGAGAGCTGCATCACCCGTCCCGACGGCCCTATCGGTGCGGTCGTTTCCAATCCGTTCCCCGAGAGCGTGCGTCCCGATTTCGCGCTCTTCTCCGAAAACCAGGGACGGGTGCTCGTTTCCTGCGGGCCCGCCAACGTCGCCGCACTGCTCGAAGCGGCGTCGGAGCACCAGTTGCACATTTCCCAGCTCGGAACGGTCGGCGGCGACGCGATCGTGATTGCCGACATTGCCCGCCTGAACGTGGCGGAGACGCACAAGGCCTGGTGCGAAGGGTTCGCAAACGCACTCGGCTTCGGGGAGTAGGCTCACCTTATGGGTTTCAAGGACGAGTGCGGCGTTTTCGGCGTCTTCGGTCATTCCGAGGCCGCCAACCTGGCCTACTTGGGGCTCTACGCCCTGCAGCATCGGGGGCAGGAGAGCGCGGGAATCGCCAGCACCGACGGCAGCGTGATCACGTTCCACAAGGAGATGGGGCAGGTCGCCGACATCTTCTCCGAGGATATCCTCGCGCGGCTGCCCGGCGATTGCGCCATCGGACACGTCCGCTACTCCACGACAGGCAGTTCCGAACTCAAGAACGCCCAGCCATTCGTCGTCGACTTCGAGAGCGGATCGATTGCCGTCGCGCACAACGGCAATCTCGTCAACGCGCAACACATCAAGCGCGAACTCGAGGTCAACGGCTCGATATTCCAGTCGACGATGGACACCGAGGTCATCGTCCACCTCATTGCCCTCTCCAGGCGGGAAACCATCGAGGAACGGATCGTCGAGGCGTTGAACCGGGTGCGAGGCGCCTATTCGCTGGTATTCCTGATGCCGGACAAGTTGATCGCCGTCCGCGACCCCCGCGGAATACGGCCGCTCGTGGTAGGAACCATCAGGGGGGGCGGCCACGTCGTCGCCTCCGAATCGTGCGCGCTCGACCTGATCGACGGGACGCTGCTGCGCGACGTCGAACCGGGCGAGATGGTCGTCATCGACCGGACGGGGATGCGCTCCCTCAAGCCGTTTGCCGCCGCATCCTCCCGCTTCTGCGTATTCGAGTACATCTATTTCGCCCGCCCCGATTCCGTGATGAGCGGCACCTCAGTCTATTCGGTCCGCAAGAAAATGGGGCACCGGCTTGCCATCGAGGCACCTGCGGATGCCGATATCGTCATCCCGGTCCCCGACTCGGGCGTGCCCGCTGCGATCGGTTTTTCCGAGGAATCGGGCATCCCGTTCGAGATGGGCCTGATCCGGAACCACTATGTCGGCCGCACGTTCATCGAACCGCAGCAGTCGATCCGCCATTTCGGCGTCAAGATCAAGCTCAACGCGATTCGCGAGGTCGTCGCGGGGAAACGGGTCGTGGTCGTCGACGATTCGATCGTCCGTGGCACGACTGGCCGCAAGATCATCAAGATGATCCGCGCGGCAGGCGCCAAAGAGATCCACGTCCGGATCAGTTCGCCCCCCACGACCTACCCGTGCTTCTACGGCATCGACACCCCGTCGCGGCGCGACCTGATCGCGGCGACCCACTCGCTCGACGAGATCAACACCTACCTCACCTCCGACTCGCTCGGGTACCTGAGCATGGCCGGCCTGCACGCCTGTGTCCCGGGCCAGTCCCTCGACGGATATTGCCACGCCTGCTTTTCGGGTGCGTATGCCGTTCCGCTCGAAGAGGCCGAGACCGAAGAACAGTTGCCGCTATTCCGCGGATCCGTCCGCATCTGACCAATTCATGCACACCCATTCTCCCGAGACGGAGGTTTCATTCGCCATGTCCGACGATCGGAAACGGTTTCTCGCCATCCTGAAGGAAAAGAGCTACGAGAAGCGGAAAGTCACCCTGTCATCGGGGCGCGAGTCCGACTTCTACATCGACTGCAAGCAATCCACACTCGACGCCGAAGGGGCGCTGCTGACCGGACGCCTCCTGTTCGCGATGCTGGCGGAAGGGGCGCCCGTCGAGGCGGTGGGCGGCATCACGCTGGGCGCCGACCCGATCGTCACCGCGGTATCCATGACCAGCGCGATCAACAACAAGCCGATACCCGCGTTCATTATCCGGAAAGAACCCAAGAAGCACGGCACCGCGCAGTGGATCGAAGGCGTCAAGAACCTGCGCCCCGGCATGAAGGTCGCGATCGTCGAGGACGTCGTCACCACGGGCGCTTCGACCATCAAGGCGATCGACCGCGCCATCGAGTCGGGCCTCGACGTGGCTCGCGTCATTACGCTGGTCGACCGCAACGAGGGCGGGGCGCAGATTCTGGCGGACAAGGGGTACAAGCTGGAGGCGCTGTTCCTGAAAGAGGATGTCGAAAATGCCTGATCCGCTGAAGGCGGTTGGCGGGCGACGCGTCCTGGCGGGACTTCTGGCGGCCGCGATCGCGGCGGTCGCACTTGCCTCGGGGTGCGGAACCCGTGTGGCCTCGCTCTACGAAAAGGTGCTCGGCTCTCCGCGCTATGCCCGGACCACCGAGTCGCTTACGCGCACGAAGGAAGTCCGGGACGGGCTCGATACCCGCTTCATCCTGCAATCCACCTGGCTCTCGAACGAATGGGCCACCGTTTTTTCCGAGGAATACGCCAACATCTACTACCTGGATCCGGCGCGCAAGGAGCGGGTCGTTTCCGAATGGAAGGTCGGGTCCGCGAACCACG
The DNA here is from genome assembly GCA_025356865.1 of Deltaproteobacteria bacterium. Lineage (GTDB taxonomy): Bacteria > Desulfobacterota > Deferrimicrobia > Deferrimicrobiales > Deferrimicrobiaceae > JANXPS01. The sequence continues at coordinate 7,217 of JANXQJ010000010.1, forward strand.
CGCGATTCTTCGTCACGCTTTCGACGCCCGACGAGAAAGGGAACGACCTCGAGAAACCGGGCACGCTCTGGAGCCTCCGGCTGGTCCGCGCCGACGAGAAGGATTTCCAGCCGGTCTACGTTCGCAGGACGGCGCTGCAGCCCGAAGAAACCGCCCGGTTTTTTCCTTATTCGGGGCCCTGGTCACGGGACTACGAGGTCGCGTTTCCGAAGGAGGCGGTCGATATCGTATCGGGCAAGCCGGGCGAGCCGCGGATGAAACTGGTCCTGTCGGGCGTGCGGGGGCGCGCCGTCCTGGTCTGGGAACAGTAGCTCCTTCGTCCTCGTTTCCGGACCTTATATTCGGCGGCGACGCAGGGTGGTGTCGCGACGCCAGTTCTCCTCGTCAAGGTGCGGGTAGTCGATCGTCGTGTGGAGTCCCCGGCTTTCCTTTCGCTGCATCGCGCACCGGACGATCAGTTCGGCCACCGTGCACAGATTGCGCAGTTCCAGCAGGTCGCCCGTCAATTTGAAATTCCAGTAATATTCCGCGATCTCGCGCTTGAGCAACTCGATCCGGTCGAGCGCCCTCGATAGCCGCTTCTCCGAGCGGACGATCCCGACGTAGTTCCACATCAACCGGCGCAACTCGTCCCAATTCTGGGTGACGACGACCGCTTCGTCCGAATCCTGCGCTTTTCCCGAATCCCACCTGGGCACGGCCAGTTTCTTGGGCGATCTGCCCTTGTACGCCTCGACGGCCCGCGTGAGCGCCCGATCGGAGAAGACCAGCGCCTCGAGCAGGGAGTTGGATGCGAGCCGATTGGCGCCGTGCAGCCCCGTGCAGGCGCATTCGCCGATCGCGAAGAGCCGCGGGACGTCGGTTTCCCCCCAAAGGTTGGTCCGGACGCCTCCGCACAGGTAGTGCGCGGCCGGGACGACGGGCAGCCCCGCTTTCGTCATGTCGATGCCGAAGGAGAGGCACGTCTTGTAGATATTGGGGAAACGGTCCTTGATGAATTTCGCCCCTTTTGCCGTGATATCGAGGTAGACGCAGTCGGCTCCGGTCCGCTTGAGCTCGGTGTCGATCGCACGGGCGACAATGTCGCGCGGCGCCAGTTCGGCCATCGGGTGCTGCCCCACCATGAAACGTTTTCCTTCCCGGTTGACGAGGATCGCGCCTTCGCCGCGCACCGCTTCAGAGATCAGGAACGACTTGGCGTGCGGGTGGAAAAGGCAGGTGGGGTGGAACTGGACGAACTCCATGTTGGCGATGGTGGCCCCGGCGCGCCAGGCGAGCGCGATGCCGTCGCCCGTCGCGATGTCGGGGTTGCTGGTGTAGAGGTATACCTTGCCGGCGCCGCCGGTGGCCAGGATGGTGGCGTCGGCGGTGAAGGTGTGAACGGAACCTGTGTCCTGGTCAAGCGCGTAGATGCCGATCACCTCGTCGGCGACCGACGGGTCGAACGACTCGATTTTCTGCCGGGTGATCAGGTTGATGGCGACGTGATTCTCGAAGATGCGGATTTTCTTGTTTTCGCGGGCGCGGGCCAGGAGCGCCTGCTCCACCTCACGGCCGGTGAGGTCCTTGGCGTGGAAAATGCGTCGTTGCGAATGCCCGCCCTCGCGCCCCAGGTCGAAGTCCTTCTCGCCCTTGTTCCGGGAGAATCGCACGCCCCAGTCGATCAGTTCGCGGATGCAGTCGGGCGCGTTCCGGACGACCAGTTCGACGGTGTCCTCGTGGCAGATGCCCGCGCCCGCCAGGTGCGTGTCCTCGATGTGGGATTCGAAGGAGTCCTCGCCGCTCCAGACCGTGGCGATCCCTCCCTGGGCGTAATTGGTGCTGGACTCCTCGGCCGCGCGTTTCGTGATGATCGTGACCGTGCCCCTGGCGGCTGCCCGGAGGGCAAAGCTCAACCCGGCGATTCCGCTGCCGACGACCAGAAAGTTGGCGTGTTTTTCCATGGTGGCGCCTCCGAATGGCAGCCCCGTGCGTTGACAGGGCAAAAGGTATTGACCTAGAATGAAAATATGGTTTATCTACGCGTCTTTATAATCATAATGTCGCTTGTTTGTCCAACGGTTGTTCTTGCTGACATATACCGAAGCGTCGACAAGGACGGGGTGGTCTGCTTCACGAACCATCCGGCCGAAGGCGGAGAACTCGTCGTCAAGGAAGGGGCGAATGAAATTCCGTCCCCCCGGCCCCGCATCGAGGCGCTCTCAGCGTCTTCCGGAAACAGCTGGGTGTTCGAATACGCCGACCGATATTCGCGCGCCAACAAGCTGCCCCCGGCCCTCGTAAAGGCCATCATGAAGGCCGAATCCAACGGGCACCGGCTTGCCGTTTCGAACAAGGGGGCCAAGGGGTGCATGCAACTCATGCCGTTCACCTCGAGGCGGTTCAAGGTCAACGATCCCTTCGACCCGGTCCAGAATATCGAGGGCGGCATTCTCTACATCAAGGAGTTGCTGACGCTCTTTCAAGGCAACCTGGTCAATACCGTGGCGGCCTACAACGCGGGGCCCGGCGCCGTTCGCAAATACGGCGGGGTTCCCCCTTACTCCGAGACGCGCGGCTACGTCAAGCGCGTGATGTCGCTCTACAGCCAATACGCGCTTTCGGAATGAGCAGTCCTTCCCGCCTCAACGCGGCCAACCTGCTCACGCTCTTCCGGATCATGACCGTTCCCGTGGTCGTCCTGTTGCTGCTGACGCCCGACGACAAGGAAATCCCGCTCGACCGGTCCGTCATCGCCTTCTCCCTTTTTGCTGTCGCTTCCATCACCGACCTGTTCGACGGGTGGGTTGCGCGCCACTACCACATGGTCACCGCCCTCGGCAAGTTGCTCGACCCCCTCGCTGACAAGTTGCTCGTCTGTTGCGTGATGGTCATGCTGATCCCGCCCGGCCGCGTTCCGGCCTGGGTCGTGGCGATCATCGTGGCGCGCGAGATCGGCGTCACGGCCTTGCGCGGCGTGGCAACGACCGAGGGACTGGTCATCGCAGCCTCGCCGCTGGGCAAGGCCAAGTCCCTCCTGCTCACGCTCGGCGTCGGCGCGCTCACGCTCCACTACCCGGTCCTGGGGTTCGGGGCGGCCTGGAACCCGACGTTGTCCGGTTGGGGGGCCTCGTTCGCGCAAGTCGGTCTTCCCGCCACCAATTTCGTCCAGCTCTTCGGCATGACGTTCCTGATGGCGGGGCTGGTTCTCACCGCCTGGTCGGGGATCGACTACTTCATGCGTTTCGTCGGCGAAATATTCAAAAGATAACGAGATGGCTTGACAACAGCCCCTCCCTTTTAATAGAATCGTTGGACTCGAACGCGGGCGTAACTCAGCGGTAGAGTGCGACCTTGCCAAGGTCGAAGTCGCGAGTTCAAATCTCGTCGCCCGCTCCATCGATCATCAGAAAGCCCCGGTGCCCAAAGGTGCCGGGGCTTTTTCATATCCAACTGTGATCAATCGCGAAACCATTCCCCCCGGCCGCCCATCCCAATTTCGAGGTTTCAAAGACCAAGGAGGTTTTCCATGAAGCGTTTCCTGATCCTTTTGACATTGGCCGGGCTGATGGTCATGGCCGGTTCTGCATTCGCGGGTTGGGAGTTCGACCCCAGCCACACCGGTGTCCACTTCAAGATCAGGCACCTGATGGTTTCCTCGGTGCGCGGCGATTTCGACAAATTCACCGGCAAGGTCGAGTACGACGAAAAGAACCCGCTCAAGTCGACAGCCGATATCACGATCGACGCCGCATCGATCAACACGCGGATCGCCAAGCGGGACGAACATCTCAAGAGCCCGGAATTCCTCGATGTAACGAAATACCCGACGATCACCTTCAAGTCGACGGGCGTTAAGAAAGGGAAGGGTGGGACACTCGAGATGGCCGGCGATCTCACGATCCACGGCATGACGAAACGGGTCTCCCTGAAGATCGACGGGCCGTCGAAGATCGCAAAAGATCCTTGGGGCAACTCGCATGTCGGCGGTGCCGCGACGGCGAAAATCAATCGGAAGGATTTCGGCCTGACCTGGAACCAGACGCTTGAAACCGGTGGCGTCATGGTCGGAGACGAGATCGAAGTGACGATCGACATCGAACTGGTCAAGGAAGCGCCCAAGGGTACCGGCAAGTAACCAGGCTGGTTCAAGGTCCGCCCAAATACCGGGGCTGGCATTCCAGCCGGCCCTTTTTGTTATAAACTGACAGGATGTCCACCCGTTCACACCGGAATGTTCCGGCTACCCTCGTTGCCCTGGGTACACTGGCCATTCTTCTTTTCCTGTGCGACGGGTGCGGAGGCGAGTCGCCTTCGAAGCGTCCGACCGATAACGCTCAATCTCCGCGGAGTGTCCGCCTGGTCCCCGCCGTCGAAGGCCGCATGCCGCGCACCGTGATCGTGACGGGCACGCTCGCCGCCGACGAGGAGGTGACGGCGGCCTTCAAGATCGCGGGGCGCGTCAGCGAGATCACGGTCGACCTCGGAAGCCCCGTCAGGAAGGGGCAGCTCCTTGCCCGTCTCGACCCGACCGATTTCCGTCACAGGGCGGAACAGGCCGAAGCGGCGTTGCGCCAGGTCCGGGCGGGTCTCGGCATCCGTCCCGAAAGTGCCGACGAGCGGGTCGACCCCGAAAAGACGGCCCAGGTCCGCGAGGCGAGGGCGGTCCTCGACGAAGCCCTCGCCAGCCGCAACCGGATGGTCGAGCTCCTGGACAAGGGATTCATCTCGAAGGCCGATTACGATTCGTCGCTTTCCCGCTTGTACGTCGCGGAGGGTCGACACCAGGCGGCCGTCGAGGAGATCCGCAACCGGCTCGAGTTGTTGGCCGAGCGTCGCTCCTCGCTTGCCCTGGCGAAGCAGCAACTGGCCGACTCCGAGCTGCGATCCCCGATCGACGGAGCGGTTCGCGCGCGGATGGCGTCGGTCGGCGTTTACCTTTCGGAAGGGACCCCGGTCGTCGGGCTGGTCCGTGTTCACCCGCTCCGGCTCCGGGTAGCGGTCCCAGAGCGCGATGCGTCGTCGATCCGGACAGGGCAACCGGTCCGGGTCCGTCCCGAGGGCGATCCCTCCGAGCACTTCGGGCGCGTGACGCGCATCAGCCCCTCGATCCAGGAGCAGAATCGTACGCTGCCGATCGAGGTCGAGTTGCCCAATCGGGAAGGCCGGTTGCGTCCGGGCACTTTCGCGCGGGCGGAGATCGAGGTTGCGGCGGCGCGGCCGACGGTGCTGGTTCCGGTTTCCGCCATCGTCACATTTGCGGGCATCGAGAAAGTGATGGGCGTCAAGGGCGGCAAGGTCGTCGAGGTGCGGATCCGGAGCGGGCGTCGTGCCGGCGACCGGATCGAGGTCCTCGAAGGGCTCGCAGCGGGCGAACGGATCGTGGCCGATCCGGGCACGCTTGCGGGTGGCCAGCCCGTCACCGTCGCACCGTAGCGGCTCAACTTGCAGAAGCTCGCCGAGATATGCATCCGTCGCCCCGTTTTCGCGGCGATGCTCATCCTCGCGCTGGTCGTCGTCGGAACCGCCGGCTACTCGCGCCTCGGCGTCGACCGGTTCCCCTCGGTCGACCTGCCGACCGTTTCCGTCCGGACGAACCTGCCGGGCGCCACTGCCGAAGAAACCGAGAACCAGATCTCCCGGCGGATCGAGGAAGCGGTCAACACCGTGGCCGGGATCGACGAACTGCGATCCGTTTCCGGACCCGGCTCTTCCAACGTCATCGTTACCTTCACGCTCGACCGCGACATCGAATCCGCATCGCAGGATGTCCGCGACCGGGTCGGCACCATCCTGCGCGATCTTCCGAAAGATGCCACCCCGCCACAGATATCGAAGGTCGACAACGACCAGCAGCCGGTGATGACGCTGGCCCTTTCCGGCGACCGGTCATTGCGCGAACTGACCGAACTGGCCGACAAGGTCGTCAAGGTTCGCCTCGAGCGGGCGGCCGGGGTGGGCGAGGTGAAAATCGTCGGCGGACTTTCCCGCGCCCTCAACGTATGGGTCGAGGCGGACAGGCTGGCCGCGTTCCGCCTCCCGATCACGACGGTGCGGGATGCGATCACCCGCCAGAATGCCGACGAGCCGGGCGGCAACGTGACCAGGGGGTCCCGCGAGGAAACGGTCCGGACGGTCGGCCGCCTGGTCGATCCGAAATCATTCGACGACCTGGCGGTTGCGACAGTCGGGGGATCGACCATCCGGGTGCGCGACATCGGCTGGTCCGAAGACGGGACGAAGGAACAGCGTTCGACCTCGCGCCTGAACGGCGTCCCCACCGTCGTCCTCGAAATTCGCCGCCAGTCGGGGGCCAACACGGTCGCCGTCATCGAAGGGGCGAAAAAAGGGATGGCGCTGGCCGCCGACCTGCTTCCGGCCGGTGTCGGCATCACGGTGATCCAGGACCAGTCCCGATACATCTACGCCGCCTTGCACGAGATCAACCTGCACCTCGTGCTCGGCAGCATCCTGGCCTCGCTCGTCGTCCTCGCATTCATGCGCAGCCTCCGCTCGACCCTGATCGCCGCAGTGGCGATCCCCGCCTCCCTGATCTCGACCTTCGGCATGATGTGGGCGCTCAACTTCACGCTGAACAGCGTCACGATGCTGGCGCTGGTCCTCATGGTCGGCATCGTGATCGACGACGCGATCGTCGTCCTCGAGAACATCTTCCGCTTCATCGAGGAAAAGGGGATGCCGCCGTTCGAAGCGGCACGCGCGGCCACCGCCGACATCGGCCTGGCGGTCCTCGCGACCACTTTCTCGCTGGTGGTCATCTTCGTCCCCGTGTCGTTCATGTCGAGCATATCGGGGCGCTTCCTCTACCAGTTCGGGATCACCGCGGCGGTGGCCGTCATGGTCAGCCTGCTGGTTTCTTTTACGCTGACGCCGATGATGAGCGCCCGGTTCCTCAGGAAGGATGCATTCCCCGGACACGATGGCGGGCCGGCGCAATCGAGGCGTGGATTCTACGCCCGGGTCGACGCCGGTTACGAGCGGGCACTGGCGTTCTCGCTCCGGCACCGGACGGTCATCGCGCTGATATCGCTCGGCGTCATCGTATCCTCGGTCCCCCTGTACGGCCTGATCAAGCAGGACTATCTTCCGGGCAATGTCGACGAGGGCGAATTCAGCGTCGGGGTCAACGCGCCGCAGGGGACCAGTCTCGCCAGCATGGACGAGATCCTGGTCAAGATCGCAGGGGAGATCCGGTCGGTCAAGGGGGTCCAACTCGTGCTCGGGACGGCGGGCGGCGGGTTTCTGGGCGGCGTCAACGAAGGTCGCGCCTACGTCCGGATGGCCCCGCACGACGAGCGCGTCTTTTCATTGACCCGATTCGCGAAAGCGCTGGCCGGCGGCAGGCCGTCGGCGGCCTTCAAGGGCAACGTCTCCCAGGGCGAGGCGATGCTGGCCGTTCGGAAAAAAATGAAAAAGTATCGGGACCTGCGCATTTCGGTCCGCAACCTGACCGGTTTCAACATCGGGGGCGGCAACAGCGACGTCGATTTCGTCATCCGGGGACCCGATCTCGTGGCCCTCTCGTCCTTCGCAGAGCGTCTGCGGGAACGATCCGAGTCGCTCGGGCTGATGGACGCCGACACGTCGGTCAAGCTCGACAAGCCCGAATTGCGTATCCGGCTCGACCGTGCCCGCGCCGACGACCTGCGCGTCGATCCCGAACAGGTGGGAACCGCCGTCCGGCTCATGGTCGGGGGCGACGAGTCTGTCTCCCGGTTCCGCGACCCGTCGATCAACGAGGACTATGATGTCCAGCTTCGCCTTCGGGGGATCGACCGGGCGGATCCCGACGCCATCAACCGCCTTTACGTCTCCGGCGAAGGGGGCACGCTCGTCCAGATCGGCAACATCGCGTCGATCGACCGGGTTCCGAGTCCGTCGCGGATCGACCGCACCGACCGGCAACGCGAAATCCGCTTGCGCGCGAGCGTGGCGCCCGGTTTCGCTTTGGCCGACCGGCTTGCGGCGGTCAAGGCCGAGGTGGCCGCCATGAACCTGCCTGCCGGCTATTCAACGAGAATCTCGGGACGGGGCCGCGAACTCGAGAAGACGTTCGGTGAATTCATCTGGGCCTTCACGCTCTCCGTCATCTTCATGTACATGATTCTCGCCGCCCAATTCGAGAACCTGGTCCATCCGTTCACAATCCTGTTGTCCCTGCCGCTTTCCGTCCCGTTCGCGCTGCTTTCGATCCGACTCACGGGCAACACGCTCAACCTGTATTCGGCGTTGGGTATTCTCGTGCTCTTCGGCGTGGTCAAGAAGAACGCCATCCTGCAGATCGACCACATGAACAACCTGCGCGCGGGCGGCATGGAACGGAGTGCGGCCATCCTGCAAGGCAACCGGGACCGCCTGCGGCCGATCCTGATGACAACGCTGACGTTCGTTGCCGGCATGATCCCGCTCGCCGTGGGCACCGGACCCGGGGCCGAGGAGCGGCGCGCGATCGCGGTGGTCGTGATCGGCGGCCAGACGCTCTCCCTGGTGCTGACCCTGCTCGCCACCCCGGTTGTCTATTCGCTCCTCGACGATCTTGGCGCCGTCCTTCGCCCCCGGCCGCGCGACCCGATCCCGTTTGACAAGATCGGGGAAGGAGATTAGCGTTTTAATTGCGGTTGGCCGGATCCGGCTGCCTGCTCTTTACGCCTTGTTTATCTTGGAGGTTCACCCGGTGTCTCCAGTGAAAAAGACGATTCGATCCCTGTTTCTTCTCCTTCTTTTGGCAATCCTCGTCCTGGTGTCAGGCAATTGCAGCCGCAAGGAAGAACCGCGGAATGCGGCGCCGAAACCGGTTGTCGTACCCGTTTCGCCCGTGAGTGTTCCGCCGGCACCGGCCGCGCCGGCCGCCGGCGCCAAAAAACTCCGCGTGGCGATTGCCGCGATGATCTCGCCCAAGGAGACATTCGCCTCCTACCAGGACCTGATGAACTGGATCTCGAAGAAGACCGGGATGGAAGTCGTGTTCGTGCAGCGGAAGAAATACGAGGAGGTCAACGCCCTCCTGAAGGACGACCAGCTGGAACTGGCCTTCGTCTGCACCGGCGCCTACATCGAGGGGCATGATGATTTCGGCATGGAGATTCTGGTCGCACCCGTGACGCAGGGGCGCACGGTCTACTATTCGTACACCATCGTCCCCGCCGACAGCCCCGTCAAGTCGTTCGACGAACTCAAGGGGAAAACCTTCGCCTTCACGGACCCCATGTCCAACACCGGAAAACTGGCGCCGACCTACCGGCTGGCGCAGATGAAGCAGACACCCGAATCCTTCTTCAAGAGCACCAGTTACACCTACAGCCACGACAAATCGATCGAGAGCGTGGCCCGAAACCTCGTCGACGGCGCCGCGGTCGACAGCCTGGTGTGGGATTACCTGGACCGGAAAAATCCCGAATTCACCTCCCGCACCCGGATCATCTCGAAGTCCGATCCCTACGGGATCCCGCCGGTGGTCGTCGCCCGGGCAACCAGCCCGGAACTCAAGAAGACGTTGCGCGACCTGTTCCTGCATGCCCACGAGGACCCGGAGGGGAAAACGATCCTCTCCCGGATCATGATCGAGAAATTTGCCCTCGTCGACGACCGGTCCTACGATTCCGTTCGCTCCATGAAGAAATGGGTCGACCGGAATGCCGGAAAATAGCTCCGTAAGAACATTCCTGACGCTCCGCTGGAAGTTCTATTACGTCGTCGCCGCGATCGTCGTCCTGATGGGGATCTTGAGCATCGTGCTCGGAACCCGGATGAGCAAGGCGCTTCGGAAAGAGCACGAAGGCAAGGGCAACGCCCTCGCCGTAAACCTCGCCGCGGGCTCCGAGGAGCCGATCCTGCTCGACAGCCGGGTCAAACTGGCCTCGTTGCTGGTCAACGCAAAGGAAGAAGATTCCGAAATCGTCTACGCCTTCGTACTCGACAAGCGGGGAGGCGTGGTCGCGCACACATTTATCGGCACACTCCCGGCAGACATTCTCCGGTCGGCTACGTCCGGGTCGGGTGTCTCCGGGAAACGCCGGTTCAACGCCGAGGGAGATCCGATCACGGATTTCGCGGCCCCGATCCTGCGAGGGAATCTCGGAACGCTGCATCTGGGTTTGTCCGAAAGGCAGGTCGAGGAACGGATCGATGAAACGCGTCGGTATGGGGTGCTCGTCACCGGGGGGTTCCTGGTTTTCGGACTTCTGCTGAGCCACGCGCTCGGCGCCTATCTGACCCGTCCGCTCAAGGAACTCACCCTTGCCGTGAAGGAAATCGGTGAAGGGAACCTGGCCCGGCGAAGCGGGGTGACGACCCGGGACGAAATCGGCCTGCTCTCGAACACGTTCAACAAGATGGCCGACGACCTGCATCGCTATCTGCTTGGCCGGGAGGAGGCCGAGGTCGCGCTCCGGGTAGCGCATGACGAACTGGAACTGCGGGTAAAAGAGCGCACCGTCCAGCTTGGGGCCGCCAACCGGGAACTGGAGGCGTTCTCATACTCGGTTTCCCATGACCTCCGTGCCCCCCTGCGCGGCATAGACGGCTTCAGTCTCGCCCTGCTCGAGGAATATTCCGGGCTGATCGATGCCACGGGGCAGGATTATCTCCAGAGAATCCGGAACGGCTGCGTCCGGATGGGTGCACTCATCGACGACCTGCTGAAACTTTCCAGGCTGACCCGTGGGGAGTTGCGCCGTGATACCTTCAACCTGAGCGAGATGGTCGCCGCGATCAGCAAGGAACTGCGCGAGTCGACGCCCGAACGCGAGGTCGAGGTCGTCATCGCCCCCGGCGTGACCGTTTACGGAGACGCGTCGCTCCTGCGAGCCGCGATTGCCAACCTCCTCCAGAACGCCTGGAAGTTCACCCGGAAACGCGGCAATGCGAAGATCGAATTCGGGGCGTTCGAACAGGACGGGGTACAGGTCTGTTTCATCCGCGACAACGGCGCCGGTTTCGACATGCAGTATGTGCAGAAACTGTTCGGTTCCTTCCAGCGTCTCCACTCGAGCAGTGAATTCGAAGGAACCGGGATCGGCCTGGCCACCGTCCAGCGGATCATCCATCGCCATGGCGGGGAGATCCGGGCCGAAGGGGAAGTGGGGAAGGGCGCAACGTTCTATTTCACGCTGGACAAGGAGCCGTAATGGGCAAGAAGGTGATTCTCCTGGTCGAAGACAATCCGGACGACGAACTGCTGACCATCCGGGCCCTTAAGAAAAACAAGATCCTGAACGAGGTCGTCATCGCCCGGGACGGCGCCGAGGCGCTTGATTATCTCTTCGGCGCCGGTATTCACGCCGGGCGCGACATGTCCGTGCAGCCCCAGGTGGTCCTCGCTCACGTTCGTCACGACGGCGATGTCGTTGTGGAT
>JANXQJ010000115.1 GCA_025356865.1 Deltaproteobacteria bacterium
CATCGAAGCGGTCAACGGGCTGATCCAGGCGGCAAAACGAAGGGCCAGAGGATACCGAACGACCCGGAACCTGATCAACATGGCCTACCTCATCGCCGGCAAGCTCGACTTCAGGCTACCCACTTGAAACAGCGAGGAGCCGAGGCCGCTAATGACGCGTTATTGATTTGGCGGGACCTTCGACTTTGGAAATTACTTGAACATCAGGTGTTACCAAAATTAGAGTATAAATATACTGACCGTACGTCATGCATGCAGGGGGATTAAACATGAGGCAAAAACGGCAAATAGTCAGAAACTACCTGATATACTCCGATACTTCTAAATTACACGGGACTGACTACGTCGGGGTTGGATCAGGTAGGCACACCGGAAAATACGTGAGCAAGGGTTATATATTCATTGAAGAAGATTCTTTTGTTGTGGCAGAAGGAATAATAAAAAGACATTGCAGCAGATATGACCATAATGAGATTAATAATATATCCAGGACGAAAGGGAGTAAGGTCGCAACGGATTTGCGTGTTGCGGCAGAAAGTATATTGGCGTGTATTAATGATGACATCTTGAGTTTGCTCGAATACAAGGGTGATTCGTCGCCAAAAGCCGTAAGTGAATTTATTAAGCAAAAGGTCCCCATATCAAAAATGCTTGTTGGCTTGGCGGACTATATGGATAACTCTTATGAAAATGATGAATGGATTTGTGTTCTCGGAGTTGAACAACCATTAATTCGAAATTGGTGAATTATATGAAGAAATACTTGTCTGTAATCGTCTTTTTTTTGGCTCTACTTGCAGGACTAATAGCCAACGCAAAAGGTCTTGATGCGGAAGAAAACGCTCGTGCATTGGCAGACAATGTAATGGCGTCCGTTGGCTCTGGAGATATAAAGTCCGGTTTTGAGATGATGAAACCGTATTTGAGTCTTTCCGGGACAGAAGTGGATTCGGTATATTTGCAGACCAAACTTACCAGGGATCAATACAAGGCGAGATTTGGCGCCACGATTGCGACCGAATATATATCGACAAAGACTATCGGCAGTTCGTTGGTCCGGTACCTATACGTGGAAAGAACGGAGAACACCGCATTCGTTTGGAAATTTATATTCTATAAAACCAAGGAAGGGTGGGTCATTAACAGCTTTAACTGGGGGGATATCGCAAAAGAACTGAATTGGGATTAAGGAGACAAGAGATGCGCATATCTATTGTGATTGCAATATTATGGTCTGTTTTATCGGTGCATTTGGTCTTTGCTTCTTCATTCCATGTTTCGGGACCCGGGTTCGATGGCATGATCCTGGACATGCCTACCACCCGGAAAGAGGTGGCGGTCTGGATTCCCGGATACGACCAGATCGCAGAGTTGGAAAAGGCGTTGCCCGCTTACGTCAAGCGTTATATCAAGGCGCACAAAATTGTCTTGAGGAAACCGATCAGCAAATACAAAAGGCAATATGTCGGTGTGAAAGAGAACGGAAAGCGAATGATCGGCGTCAGTTTCTACTATGAACGTCTGGATTTCGTCACGTCCAAAAAATGGTTGACTGGCGTCTGGAGTGGCGAAAGCGCGGGGGATGATTACCTGGGCGCGGTATATGACGTGGAAAAGAAGGCATTCGAACTTTTCGAAATTTATCCCGGAAAGAAATAGTCATGGCACACGTCCTGGCCGTCATGGTCCTCTTGCTGGGAATAATCCTGGGCGGGTGCAGCCATGTCCCGGCCTTTCCTGACAACAGACCATCCGGTAAGCCGGCACGCGTCGGCCCTGCGCTGGATAACGCCCCCGTCGATCGATCCCTTGTCGGCCCCGGGAAACGAATTCCCGACCCGCGCGGTCCGGTCGAGGACAATGCTGCGAAAGCCGCCACGGAGCCCCTGTTCAAGGAGACGGCGTGCAAGGGGAGTTGTGTGGATATCGCCCTGGGCACGGTCGACGACTATCCATTTGCCCGGCGATATCTTGAATCGATCGGCCGAAGAATCGTCCTGAACGTGGTCCATCCCTGGGAGACGATCGAAAAAGGGGCGGAGGGCGAAGTCGAGATTCACGCCCGGGTAGACCGGAAGGGCACGCTGGTCTCGAAGGAGATATACCGGGGGTCCGGGAAACCGCAACTTGACCAGGCCGCGCTCAATTCCATTTTCGCCGCGGCGCCGTTCAACCCGCTCCCGCCTTCTCCGTACCTGCAAGCCCTGGGATTCAAGGTCTGGTTCAAGTATCACCAATGAGACGAACCGGGACGGGACGGGCGTATGGGAAAAGACGGTTGACCGTGGCGAGCCTCGAGAAGCAACTGATATTTTCCGACGCTTCTGCCGATGACATTTTCATGACGTTCAGAGCCGGATCCGAATTCCCATCGAAGGGGGAACCATGAACATCCACGAATACCAGGCCAAAGAGATTCTCAGCGCCTTCGGCATACCGGTCCCGAGGGGGCGGGTTGCGATGACGTCCGACCAGGTCGAACGGGCCGCCAAGGAGATGGGCGGCCACTGCGTGGTCAAGGCGCAGATCTACGCCGGCGGTCGCGGAAAGGCGGGCGGCGTGAAGGTCGTCCACCATCCCGAGCAGGCGCAGGATCTCGGGAAGGATCTCTTCGGCAAAAAGATCGTGACCCCGCAGACCGGGCCGGAAGGGTTGCGGGTCCGCCGCATCCTGGTCGAGGAGGCCGTCGAGATCGCCAAGGAATTCTACCTGTCGATCACCCTCGACCGGGGCAGCTCGCAATACATGCTGATCGCCTCGGCCGAAGGCGGGATGGATATCGAAGAGGTGGCGAGCAAGTCGCCCGAAAAGATCATCACGTTCGCCATCGACCCGTTCACCGGGCTGCGCCCCTACCAGGCTCGCCGCGTCGCGTTGGCGCTTGGGCTTACCGGCAGCGTCTGCGAGGATTGCGTCAACCTCATCCTGAACCTCTATCGCGCATTCCTCGAGAAGGACTGCTCGCTGATCGAGATCAACCCGCTGGTCGTCTCCCGCGCCGGCTGGCTCATGGCGATGGACGCCAAGATCACCTTCGACGACAACGCCGTCTACCGTCACCGGGAATATCCCGACATGGTCGACTATTCGCAGCTCGACCCGCTCGAGATCCAGGCGAGCAAGTACGATCTCGCCTACATCAAGCTCGGCGGCAGCATCGGGTGCCTCGTCAATGGCGCCGGGCTCGCGATGGCCACGCTCGACGTACTTAAGGAGTTCGGGGGCGAACCGGCCAACTTCCTCGATGTCGGCGGCGGCGCGACGCGCGAAAAGGTGGCCGAGGCGTTCAAGATCATCCTGCAGGACGCCGACGTGAAGGGAATCTTCGTCAACATCTTCGGCGGAATCATGCGGTGCGACATCATTGCCCAGGGGATTATCGAGGCGGCGGAGGAGGTCCACTGCACCCTCCCGATCGTGGTCCGGATGGACGGCAGCCAGGTCGACGAGGGGAAGCGTCTCCTCAAGGAATCCGGGCTCAACGTCGAGTGCGGAGACAACCTCGGCGACGCGGCGGCGCGAATCGTCAAGATGCTCGGCTAAGGGGAGATATCCATGTCCATATTGCTCGACAGACATTCGAAGATCGTCGTCCAGGGGATCACCGGCCGCAGCGGCCTGTTCCACACGCAGCAGTGCCGGGAGTACGGCAGCAACATCGTCGCCGGCGTCACGCCGGGGCGGGGCGGAATCCACATCGAGGGGATCCCGGTATTCAACACGGTGATCGAGGCGGTCAAATATACCGAGGCGAACGTCGCGATGATCTTCGTACCCCCGCCGGGAGCCGCCGATGCCATCCTCGAAGCGACCGACGCAGGGCTTGATCTTGCCGTCTGCATCACCGAGGGGATTCCCGTTCGCGATATGGTGCCGGTCAAGAAGATGGTGACGGCGAGCACGATGAAACTGATCGGTCCGAACTGTCCCGGGGTCATCACGCCCGGGCAGTGCAAGGTGGGGATCATGCCGGGGCATATCCACATCCCCGGGAAAATCGGCGTCGTCTCCCGGAGCGGAACGCTCACCTACGAGGCGGTCAAGCAACTCACCGATCTCGGGCTCGGGCAGTCGACCTGCGTCGGCATCGGCGGCGATCCGATCATCGGCCTCAACTTCATCGACGTCCTCAAACTGTTCAACGACGACCCCGAGACCGAAGGGGTGTTCATGATCGGCGAGATCGGCGGCGGCGCGGAAGAGGCGGCGGCGCACTGGATTCGCGAGAACATGAAGAAGCCGGTGGCGGCGTTCATCGCGGGCGTCACCGCGCCTCCGGGAAAGCGGATGGGACACGCGGGTGCGATCATCACCGGCGGCAAGGGGAAGGCCGCCGACAAGATCCGGACGTTGTCCGAGTGTGGCGTGACGGTGTCGAAAAGTCCGACGAAGATGGGCGAGGCGATGCTCGAGGCGATGAAGGGCGCGAACTGAGCAGGGTCGGACCGGGACGCGCATCCGCGTCCGGCCCGGAGGGTTGACGGTGGATCTCGAGAATACGTATTCCGAGGCGGCCGGGGCGATCCGGAACGCCGATGCGCTGGTCGTCACCGCGGGAGCGGGGATGGGCGTCGACTCGGGGTTGCCCGACTTCCGGGGCCCCCAGGGATTCTGGAAAGCGTACCCCATGTACGAGCGTCTCGGCCTGCGCTTCATGGATGCGGCCAACCCATCGCACTTCGAGCGCGACCCGGCGTTCGGGTGGGGATTCTACGGGCACCGCCTCAATCTCTACCGCGACACGGTTCCGCACGAGGGTTTCCAAATCCTGCGTCGCTGGGTCGAACGGTATCGACTTGAATCGTTCGTGGTTACATCGAACGTCGACGGGCATTTCCAGAAAGCGGGATTTGCCGGGGACGCCGTCCTTGAAGTGCACGGCACCATCCATCACCTCCAATGCTTGACGCCGTGCCGCGACGCGATCTGGCCGAACGACGAATCGGTGCCGGTAGACCCGGGCACGATGCGCGCGCAGCGGATTCCACGCTGCTCCGGGTGCGGGGGAGTGGCACGTCCCAACATCCTGATGTTCGGCGACTGGTCGTGGATCAGCGACCGGACCCGCGAGCAGGAAGCGCGGCTGGACCGGTTCCTGGGCGAGGCTGCGGGGAAGAAGGTGGTGGTGGTCGAGATGGGCGCGGGTTCCGACATTTCGACCATCCGGGGCATGAGCGAGCGTCTCGGCCGGTCGCAGGGTGTCACGGTGATCCGGATCAACCCTCGGGAGCCGAAGATATTCGCGCCCCACCTGCAACTTCCGCTCGGCGCCCTGGCCGCGTTGACGGCGATCGAAGAACGGTTGGCGGGTCAGTTGACCCTGCCCCCGGGGAGTCTTAAAATAATTCCCTGAAAAGACGTGTCGGACAGCCCAAATTCGGGGGGTGCCGCATGCATGTCGATATCCGCCAACTGGTTCTGGCAATCGGACGGGCCGTGGATCTCATCGGGATCGACGACGTGTGGCACGGCCGGCGCGTCGGCGTCATCGCGGTCGAGATCGCCAGGAGGCTCGGCTGGGACCGGGCCACGCAAATGCTGCTCTTCGACGCCGGGGTCGTCCACGACTGCGGGGTCTCATCGACGCGGGTCCACCGCAACCTGGTCAACGAGTTCGATTGGGAGGACGCCCACCTCCACTGTGAAAAAGGGCACGAGTTCCTGAAGGGTTTTTCTCCGCTATCCCACCTGGGTCCGATCGTCGCCTACCACCACACGCACTGGAACGACCTTGCGAAGGCCCGCTGTGAGCCCATGACGGCGCTCTTCGCAAATCTCATCTATCTGGCGGACCGGATCGACGTGCGGTCCGCGACCTGCCCCGTCAACGATTCACTTCTCATATCGATGACTCCGATACGCGACCTGTTCGCCCGCCACAGGGGCACCTTCTTCGCTCCCGAGCTGTGGTGGATGCCTTCCTCGACGTCTCCGCGCCCGAGGCGTTCTGGCTGGGACTGTCGCCGGACTACGTCAGCGAGTACGTGGGGGAGATGCATCACGCCGGGAACAGCCGGATCGTCGAATATCCGGACCTGAAGCGGTTCGGGCTGATCATCGCGGATATCGTCGACGCGAAGTCCCATTTCACGAAAGAACATTCGATCGGCGTGGCGCGCCTCTCCCGCTACCTGGCCGGGCTGGCCGGCATCTCCGGGGAGCGACTCGGGGAGATCGAGATCGCGGGACTGCTGCACGACATCGGCAAGCTGCAGGTTCCGGACGAGGTGCTCGAAAGTCCCGCCTCTCTTTCACCGGCCGAGCGCGCGGTCATCATGAAGCACAGTTTCGCCACCTGGCGGATCCTTCGCCGGATCGGCGGCCTCGGGAATGTGGCGCGGTGGGCGTCGGAGCACCACGAGTCGATCGGGGGGGCAGGGCTATCCGTTTCACTTTGCGGGGGGGTAATCGGGGAACTTACTGCGGGTTGGCGCCGGGGCGCCGGTATTTTCGGAACAGGACGTATCCCGCAACCAGCAGTCCCGACGCGACGATCACGCCCAGCAGGGCGCGGTGTGCATAAGCCATGACCAGTTCCTGGTTCTGCCCGATCACATAGCCGATCCAGGAAAGGATCGTGACCCAGATGCCGGCGCCCAGCAGGGTGTAGATCGTGAACCGCAGGTGGTTCATCCCGGAAAGCCCGGCGGGGATCGAGATCAGGTGGCGGATCACCGGCAGCAGTCGTCCGATGAACGTCGAGATTTCGCCGTGCTCGAGGAAGAAGCGTTCGACCTTCAGGAACTTTTCGGGCGGCATCAGGACGTAACGCCCGTATTTCAGGATCAGCGGCCGGCCCAGGTGGCGGGCTGCGAAATAGTTGGCGTAGGCGCCGACGAGACTGCCTGCGGTCCCGGCCAGGATGGCGACCCACAATTCCATGCGCCCCTGGCTGGCCAGGTAGCCCGCGGGGGGCATCACCAACTCGCTCGGGACCGGGATGATCGAACTCTCCATCGCCATGAGCAGGAATATGCCGAGGTAGCCCGACGCGCCGATCGTGTCGACCAGCCACATGATTGCGTTGTGGATCATCCGGGGGATTATATGCCGACTTGCCCCATTCGGCACCATGACATTGTTTTCCGCCCGCGATGCATTTTTCGCGGATTGCTATTTTCGGATGGTTACGAAAGCAAAAACGGGTTATAACTGTATGCTTAATCTATTTTCGCGAGGAACAGGTTACCGATGAGTGAAACGGACGACACGAAAGTCAACGTGATTGAAGAGGAAGAAGATTTTGCTTCGATGTTCGAAGGGTCGTTCGTTGCGCCGGTCAAGCTGAGGCCGGGGCAGAAGATCGACGCGACCATCGTCTCCATCGCTCCCGACTGGATCTTTCTCGATCTGGGGCGCAAGGGCGAGGGCGTGATCGACCGCAAGGAACTGCTCGACGCAGACGGCAACCTGACGGTCAAGGTCGGCGATCCGTTGTCGGCCTACTTCCTGTCCTCCTCCAACAGCGAGCTTCGCTTCACGCTCAAGGTCGTCGGGGGCGGCGGAAACGCCCAGATCGAGGAAGCGTTCCGCAG
>JANXQJ010000125.1 GCA_025356865.1 Deltaproteobacteria bacterium
GCACATCTGCGTGGTCTCGTGCGTCCCGGTGCCGAACGCCTGGCCGGGATCGATGATGAGGATCGTCTCGCCGCTTTGCGCTTCGTAGGATTCCCAAGAGGGGCGGATCACGAGGCGGCGGGAGACGCCGACCGGCTTGAAATGTTCCTTCCAGTTTTCGGCCCAGCCGGTGTCGGTGATCTCGGTGGCGCCGCCGAACCTCGCCACGCCCGCGCCGAACGATTCCTCGAGCACGGGGATGAAGGCCATCAGGTCGGCCTTGAGGGCATGCAGGTCGGTGTCCGCCGGGAAATAGGCGGTGAGCTTGGCGATCTCGGGCGGCGGCGGGATGGGGTCGGCCGGGTCGCCTTCGGGACTGAGGATCTGCTCGTCGTGCGCGGTGCCGATCGAGCCGCAGTCGACTAGGAAGCGGGTCAGGGCGTCGATGGCCTCGCGGCGCGTTTCGACGGAGAACGATTTCCATTTTGTCATAGGGGAATTGATTGTAGTCTCCCTTGGCGGAAAAGTATACTGGGGGTTATGTCTTCCACCACCCGACTCCTGCTTTCCCTCGCCGATCGCCTCGAACCGGACGCCGTCCGGATGTTGCGCGACATCACGGGTTTCGCCGAACTCCCGCTAGAAGAGGTGCGCACCGCCGAAACCCTTTCCGGATTCCTGGAAGGGCGCGGATTCCGTGTCGTTCGGGGCATCGCCGGGATGAAGAGCGCCTTCCGGGCCGAGTACGTCTTCGGGAAGGGAAAGCCCGCAATCGCCTTCCTGTGCGAGATGGATGCCTTGCCGGGGCTGGGGCACGCCTGCGGCCACAATATCGTCGGTGTCGCTTCGGCCTGCGCCGCCGCCGCGATCGCCGAATTCGGCCAAGGGCGCTTCGGATCGGGCCGGGTGATCGCACTCGGGACTCCGGCCGAGGAGACGGGCTACGGCAAGGCGAAGCTGATCGAAGCGGGCTGTTTCAAGGGGATCGACGCCGCGATGATGGTGCACCCGTCGTCCAGGCGGCACGTCGCCAAGGGGTATCTCGCGCTGCACCGGGTCCACTTCACCTACCACGGCCGTGCGTCTCACGCCGCGGCCTACCCCGAGCACGGCGTCAACGCGCTCGACGCGGTGCTCCTGCTCTTCCAGGCGATCGGGATGCTGCGGCAGCAGCTGAAGGACACCGTGCGGATCCACGGCATCATCACCGACGGCGGCAAGGCGCCCAACATCATCCCCGAGCGGGCGCAGGCCTACTTCTACGTGCGCGGCGAAAACGACCGCGACCTGGCCGAGGCGGTCGCGAAGGTGATGGCGTGCGCCGAAGGCGCGGCGAAATCGACCGGCTGCCGCCTCGAGGCGCAGCCCGGCGCCTACACGCTTTCGGCGATGGCGGCCAACCCGGTGATCGCGGCCTCCTACCGACGTGCGCTCGCGCGCCTCGGCCTGCCCGAGAGCGACGCGCCGACCGACAAGAACCGGGGATCGTCCGACATCGGCAACGTCTCTCGGGTCGTCCCCACCCTCCAGCCCAACATGCCCATCTCGAACGGCGAGCGGGTCGAGATCCACACGCGCCCCTTCGAGAAGGCCACATGCTCGGCCGCCGGCATCGCCGGTATGATGGAAGGGATCCGCGCGATGTCGCTTACCGCCGCCGACCTCTTCGTCTCCCCCGACCTCGTCAAGGCCGCCTGGGCCGCTTTTCGTGTTCGCCCCCGAGGGGGGCTGCCCGTTTCAAAACTGTAATGTCGCCCCCCCGAGATTGAAATCCTCCGGCCGATCCGACTCCGCACCCTCCCGGACGAATTTTCTTGCCGTTTCCGATAATCCAATAACATCATTGCATTAGTGGCCGATAGTGCGGCGATGCATGCCGGTCCCGAGTCTGGCACGCCTTGTGATGTCAAATTTTACCGGGCAACGATGTTCCAACTTATGAATGGAAGTTATAGGGGGATGGTCATGATGATGCGAAAAGTCGCTTCCTGTATCTCGGCCGCGGTATTTCTTTTCGCCATCTGCGGGGTCGCCCACGCGGAAAACAGGACCCTCTCCTGGTCTCCGGTCACGCAATACACGGACAACGCGATCATCGATGCCGGGGCGGGCGAAACGTATACGGCCTACTGGACCACCGATGCGGGGCTTGACACGGTTTCGCTCCGGCAGGTCGCCTCCGGCCTGTCGCAGACTTCAACGGTCTTCGATCCTTCCGTACAGGGGATGACCCGGGGGGCGACGGTCTATTTCACGATCAAGGTCGTCCTGGGCAGCGGAATGGAATCGGCACTTTCCCCCGCTTACGCATGGGTAGTGCCGCAACTGGCTTCTCCGCCGACGTTGAGCGCTCTTTCGATCGCCGGTCCGGCCTCGGTCAACGAGGGGTCGACCGGCGCTTACACGGCGACGGCGACCTGGAGCGACGGGACGACGACGTCGGTGGTTCCGGCGTGGAGCGTCACGACGGCGTACGCGACGATCGCCGCTTCGGGCGTTTTGACCGCCGCGCAGGTCGCGGCGACGCAGAGCGTGACGGTGTCGGGCAGCTACGCGAGCGGCGGGGTGACGCAGGCGGCATCGCAATCCGTTACGGTCGTCAACGTGCCGCGCCTCCCGGCGACGCCCAGGCCGCTCACCGTGGCCCCGACCGGCAGGTAGTCGAACGCGAGGCGGGATGTGGCGGAGTCGGGATTGTTCAACCGAATACGACGATCGTGACGCCGTCACCGCCCTGCTCGCGCGGGGCGGGCATGAACCGTTTCGCGTAGGGCGAGTTTTTCAAGTGGCGCCGGACGCCGTTTTTCAGGGCCCCGGTGCCGTGCCCGTGGATGATGAAGGCGTGTCCGGCGTGCGCCATGGCCAGCCGGTCGAGGAACGCGTCGATATCGGGGAGCGCGTCGTCGACGTAGGCGCCGCGCAGGTCGATCGTGTTCTCGGCGGTCTGCGGGTAGATGTCGCCCGAGGTCGCGTCGATCCCCTGGACGCCCACGGTCGAACGGTGGCGCTGCGGTGCCGCGGCAGGCGCCGGGAACACGCGAAGCTGGTCGCGCGTGACCCGCACCCGCATCCCGCCCGCGTTGACCTCGATCTCGCGGGCACCCGGTGCGACGACCGAGGCGACGTTGCCTTCCTTCTTCAATGAAAGGACGAACACCTTCCGCCCCTGCGGCATCGGCGTGTCGGGGGCCACGGGCATCGTCTTGCTGATGGTCGCGCGGAGCACCGGGTCCTCGCTCTCGGCGACGGTCGCCTTGTCGCGCCACTCGCGCAGCACCGTCTGCGCTTTCCGGACGGTCTCGATCTTCCGATCCTTCCGCAGTTCCTCGGTGACCGCCCGCATCTGGGTCTCGGCCTTGCGTACTTCCTCGCGGATCCGGTCGCGCGCCCGGGTCATCGCCTTCGAATCCTCTTCGCGCGCCTTTGCCCGGTCGGCGTCGAATTTTCTTTTCGCCTCTTCCGCCTCGCGCCGCCTCACGGCAAGCTCGGCGCCCTCGGCCCGCGTCTTCGCCCGTTCCCGCTCGAGCTGGTCGAGCACCTCGGCGATCTTCTGCCCCTCGACGGAGAGGTAGCTCTTCGCGCGGATCAGCACCGCTTCGGGGAAGCCGAGGGAGCGGGCGATCTCCAGCCCCATGCTTCTCCCGGGTATGCCGATCCGAAGGCGGTAAGTGGGACACAGGTGCTCGGGGTCGAATTCCATCGAGCCGTTCTCGAACCGCTTGTCCTGGAACGCGATCGCCTTCAGTTCCTCGAAGTGGGTGGTGGCGACGACGCGGACGCCGCGGTCGGCGAGCGCCTCGAGAAAGGCCCGCGCGATCGCGGCCCCCTCGCGGGGATCGGTTCCGGAGACGACCTCGTCGAGGAGCACGAGCGATCCGGGTCCGGATTCCGAAAGGATGTTCTTGAGCCGGCGGATGTGGGCGGAGAAGGTGGAAAGGTCCTGCTCGACGCTCTGCTCGTCGCCCACCGCGACGAAGAGGTGCGGGTAGATCGAGACGGTCGAGTCGCCCTCGGCGGGGATCGAGAGGCCGGCCATCGCCATCAGCGTGAGCGACCCCAGCGTCTTCAGCGCCACCGTCTTTCCGCCGGCGTTAGGCCCGGTGAGGACGAGGCACTGGTAGGGCCGCCCCAGCCGGAGGTCGTTGGCCACCA
>JANXQJ010000126.1 GCA_025356865.1 Deltaproteobacteria bacterium
GCGCAAGGGGATTGTGGGTGCTCGGGCCCCGGGCTGGCGTCGGAGATGCGGATTTGCCGGACGACTCCCGGAAAGAGCGGCGGCCGGAAGGGCATGTCGCCCCCGGCCGCGGCTTGCGAAAAAAGGAAATTCCTATCTGGAAGAACGTCGACGACGTCGAGTACGCCACCCTGGAATGGGTCGACTGGTTCAACAACCGCCGACTGCTCGAACCGATCGGCGATGTCCCTCCCGCCGAATACGAGGCGGACTACTGGATGTGGAACAGGGAAGAAGATACAGTCGGACTCAAAGAACTGAGTCTCCACTGATCCCGGGGCGATTCACCATCAACCTGTGGGTGTGCGGCGACCAGCTCCGCAAGGGGGCGGCGCTCAACGCGGTCCAGATCGCCGAAGTGCTCGCGGCGAAGTACCTGCAACCGCCGAAACGCCGGAAGCCGGAACCGACGCGGCCCCCGTTCCTCGATCGAGAGGGACGGGGGCCGTCTTTATTGCGATTTGGCGCGCAGTTTGATTTCCGCCGGGCAGGACGTCCGGGGCATTGCTTGACGCCGGCATCGTGTCGTGCGAATGTTGGCGAAGGAGGGGCGAAGAATATGTCCTCGCACGAAGGGCTCCCGGGTTTCTGCCGGGACAACCACATCAAGCAACTTCGGCTGTTCGGTTCCCGCCAAAAGGGGACCGCGACTTCCGAAAGCGATGTCGACCTCATCGTGGTGTTCGAGGAAGGATTCGAGCCCGGCCTGATCGGGATGGCACGGATGGCGCGGGAACTTTCCGGGTTTTTCGACGGGAAGCCGGTCGACCTCCGGACTCCGGCGGACCTGAGCCGTTATTTCCGGGATGAAGTGATCGCAAGCGCGGAGCTACGCTATGCGGGGTGACGACGCCGTTCGCGTCCGGCACATGCTCGACGCTGCGCGGGAAGCGGTCGGGTTCGCGGCCGGCCGGGTCGCCGAAGATCTGGTGCACGACCGCATGCTGTTATTGTCGCTGGTCAAGTGCATCGAAATCCTGGGTGAGGCCGCCAACAAGGTTTCGGAAGAGGCCCGCGGAGAATTTCCCGCCATTCCCTGGCGCGATATCGTTTCCATGCGGAACCGCCTGATCCACGGGTACTTCGACATCAACACGACGATCGTCTGGAAGACGGTGAACGTCGAACTGCCCGCCCTGATCCGCGAAATGGAATCCATTCGCTGAGGAACCCTCTTCCCACGTCGGCCCTCCTCGAGATCAACCCGCGGGCCAGCCGCGTGCGCGCGGTCCGCTGCACAATCGTGCACCGAGCCAACACGGTGCAGGTCGCGGAAGGGCCGTATTTCGGAGGCATCCTCGGCGTGATCTTCGAGACGGTTGCCGGGGCGATCACCCCCCAAGTCGCCCCTCAGGTCACCCCCCAAGTCGAGCGAATCCGGATGATCCTGGTCGGCGAGATGTCCCGCGAAACGCTCCAGAGCGCGCTCGGCCTGTCCGACCGCAAGTCGTTCCGGGAGCTGTACCTGAAGCCTGCGCTGGAAGCCGGCCTGATCGAGATGACGATCCCCGGCAAACCGAACAGCCGGTTGCAGAAATATCGCGTCGCCGGAGCGCTGGGCCGGCGCGGGAGCTGATCGCGGCGTTCCGAGGCGGGTGGTCCGCTTCTTGACCTCCGCCGGGCATGGACCCGGCGTTCGAATCCCGAGCCTTCCCCGTTCTACGCCGTCCTGTACCGGTTCTTCGACCGTTTCACCCGCGAGTGTAAACCGGCGTCGAAAGTTGACCCCTATCCGAATTCAATTATGACCCATGGTTACGTCTGGATATCCCTTTGATAACGGGTGGTTTTCCCGAGAAGGGACGGGTGACGATCGGACGCCGATTTTGCTCTTAAGTGGGTCACCTTCCAATTCTGGTTCACACACAATAACCTAGCGTTGACAACTCACAATAATCTAGCTAGCATAAGACATAATAATCTAGCGGTAACTGAGGTGTGAACATGCCAACAACACCAGCGCAACGCAGACTTGCTGAAGCACTCGATGTCCTGAAGAAATTGCAGGATGGTGGCAGGACTGCAGTTAAATCAAGTGATCTAACTCGATTACGGCGGGAAAGTCTTGTCAGTAATGGATTCCTGCGACTGATTGTCAAAGGGTGGTACATGCCCTCACGTCCGGGGGAGGACACCGGAGACAGCACACCTTGGTATGCAGCTATGCGTGACTTTATTCATGGGTACTGCGATGAGAGATTTGGGGATCGTTGGCATGTTTCAGCAGCATACTCGCTACTTTTGCACGCCGGCACAACAATCTCGCCACGGCAGGTTGTGGTCCATTCGCCACTTGGGAAAAACGGTCTTCTGAAGTTGCCGGACGATTGCTCGATCATTGATTATAAGGCCAAAGATTTCCCGGCAGCGGTTAAAATACAAACCGTTGATGGAGTCAAAGCTCTTATACTGCCTTTAGCTCTTATCCGTGTGCCGGAAGCATTTTTCGTAACTTATGCCCAGGACGCACAAATTGCGCTGCATCAACTTCGTGATGCGTCTGAACTCAATCGTGAGTTGCTCGAAGGGGGCCATAGTACAGTCGCCGGACGTCTTGCCGGTGCATTGCGGGCATCAGGCCGTAAAGAATTGGCGGATGATGTGCTGGCCACCATGCGGGCTGCAGGGTTTGTGGTCAACGAAACAAATCCATTTAACGTCGCACCGCCAAGCCTGCAATTCACTAGAGCACAATCGCCATACGTTCTTCGTATGCGTTTGATGTGGCAAGCCATGAGGGAAACAGTATTTGCCTGTTTCCCACCAGAACCTGGCATTCCTGCGGATATTGATAAATATATGGAGATTGTTGAGGAGAACTACCAGACAGATGCCTATCACTCTCTATCGATTGAGGGATACCGTGTCACTGCCGAACTTATTCGGAAAGTTGCTACCGGAAACTGGAATCCCGATGATAATGCTTCTGACGCAGAAGCAAAAAATGCCATGGCCGCTCATGGGTACTGGCTTGCGCATAATGAGGTCAAGGCAACGATCAGAGGCATTCTGACAGGTGCAAACCCTGGTGCTGCATTCCGTTTGGATCACGCTTCATGGTATCGCAACCTTTTCTCACCCAATGTCGATGCCGGTTTTCTCAAGCCTGCGGATCTGGCCGGTTATCGAGCAGACAAGGTATTTATCCGTAACGCATCTCATGTTCCGCCTTCTCAGGAAGCGGTCCGTGACATGATGCCGGAACTGTGCGACCTGCTGGAGGCCGAGTCCAGCTCAGCCGTGCGTGCCGTTCTTGGGCATTTTCTGTTCGTGTACATCCATCCATATTTTGATGGCAATGGTAGATTGGGCCGGTTCCTTATGAATACCATGCTGGCGTCTGGCGGGTATCCGTGGACGGTCATTCGGA
The DNA here is from genome assembly GCA_025356865.1 of Deltaproteobacteria bacterium. Classification (GTDB taxonomy): domain Bacteria; phylum Desulfobacterota; class Deferrimicrobia; order Deferrimicrobiales; family Deferrimicrobiaceae; genus JANXPS01. Next base: position 3,410 of record JANXQJ010000126.1, read on the forward strand.
TTGAACTACGAGCGGACTACATGGCAGCCCTCGAATCGGCGAGTTCACGTGGAGAGATAAAGCCTTTTTCGGAATTTATTGTCAAATCGATGAATGCTCACTGATATACCCACCCTACCTGCCTCCCCCCCGGATTTCGTGCCGATTGCGAACGGGGATTTTCGCGGATAACCTGAATCATCCGATGAGGGTGCCAATGCGAGGGAAACGATTCACCAATTGAAAGAGAGGGGTGACACGATGGGAGATTCCAGGGTGATCGAACTGGTCGTTCAGGGCATGACGTGCGGGCACTGCGTCATGGCCGTTAAAAAAAGTCTTGCCGTTCTGCCCGGCGTCTCGGAGGTCGAGGTGACGCTCGAACCGCCGCGCGCCAGGGTGACGATCGATCCCGACGCGGTCTCGCCCGAGGCGCTGGCCGCTGCAACGGGCCGGGAGGGGTATCCGTCCTCGGTCGCATCCGGCTGAGAAAGATAGCGCCCCGGAAGCCCGGGGGAAGCGCAGCGCATCGTATGTGCGAACGGGGGCGAATCCCTGGAGATTCAAATCGAGGTGTGTCATGTCGATGGGCGCCTGGCTCGCTGTCGTTTTTCTCGGCATGATCATCCCGAAAAAATATGGCGGCAAGCATCAAGGCCCGGGCGATCCCGCGGATATCGATCCCGGAATGCTCGTAAAAGCGGGCATCCTCGACGGCTACCACGGCTTTTTGCAGGAATTCCGGGATGCGGTCGATGGAGACCCGATAGCGTTTCTCCGGCAGAATCCGCCCGACGAAACGGTTCCGGCTGTCGAAAACCTTGATGGATGTGTAGCCGGATGCCAGCGAAGGCCAGGTAGCGAAATTATCCGTCGCGGCGGCGGAGGATAAAGGGGGCAGCAACAGGAAGAGGCACGGAACCAGGAAGCAGGTCGCCTTGCGCAGATACCGGAACGGTTGGCATGCCACGGGGGTTGCGTGTTCCTTGACGGCTGCGCTCAGTCGGGCCGGCAGTAAAAACGGATCGTGTTGCCCGCGGGCAGGAACAGGGACGAAAGCGACACCAGCAGGGCCGGCAGGCCGAGCATCCCCGCCAGGAACACGTGAAGCCAGGTGTACGGCTCGCCTCGGAGCCGCTTCCCGTCCGTGTTGCCCATCAGCGCCCGATAGAAGCGGTTGGGTTCGCCGGGCAGCAGGTTGAGCACGTTCTGAAGCGTCGTGAACGGGGAATATTCGAGCGAGAAACGGGTGGTTTCCTCGACCCGGAATCCGGCCTGCGCAAGCAGTCGCTCAAGCGGCTCCGGCGTGAAGAAAAAAAGGTGGTTGGGGTAGTCGACGCAAAGGTG
>JANXQJ010000139.1 GCA_025356865.1 Deltaproteobacteria bacterium
CGGCGCGATATCGAGCGCGAAGCCGACTTCTGCGGGGCGATGGACGGCGCCAGCAAGTTCATCCGCGGCGAGGCGGTCGCCGGCATCATCATCATCGTCGTCAACGTCCTGGGCGGGTTCTTCATCGGCGTCTTCCAGCACGGCCTCGACTTCAAGACCGCCGCCGAAACCTACACCATCCTGACGATCGGCGACGGGCTGATCGCCCAGATCCCCGCCCTCCTCGTCAGCACCGCCGCCGGCATCATCGTTTCCCGCGCGGCCGCCGACACCGACCTCGGCGAAGAACTGGGCAAGCAACTCTTCATGAAGCCCAAGGCGCTCGCCACCACCTCCGGCGTCCTCCTGCTCCTCGGCCTGGTCCCCGGACTCCCCCACGTCGCGTTCCTCATCCTCTCCGGGCTCACCGGCGCCGGCGCATACCTCTTCTCGCAGGCCGCCGAGGCCGAAGAGAGCCACGTGGCCGTCCCCGTGACCCCCGAAGCCACGCACGAGGAGAAGATCGAGAAGTGCCTCGCGATGGATCTGATGGAGCTCGAGATCGGCTACGGGCTCATCCCGCTGGTCGACCCCGAGCAGGGCGGCGACCTGCTCGACCGGATCCGCGCCGTCCGACGCCAGATGGCCCAGGAACGGGGCTTCATCGTCCCCTCCATCCACATCCGCGACAACCTGGAGATCAAGCCGCAGGAATACGCCATCCGCATCAAGGGCGTCGAGATCGCCCGCGGCGAAGTCCGCCCCGGAAGCCTGCTCGCCCTCAACCCGGGGCAGGCGGCGGCCGAGATCCCCGGCATCCCGACCACCGAGCCCGCTTTCGGCCTTCCCGCCAAGTGGATCGAGGAACGCGACCGGGACACCGCCCAGATGGCCGGCTTCACCGTGGTCGACCCGACGACCGTCGTCGCCACCCACATCACCGAGATCATCAAGCGGCACGCGCACGAGATCATCACCCGGCAGGACGTCCAGAAGCTGCTCGACGGCCTCAAGGAAAACTATCCGAAAGTGGTCGAAGAGGTCGTACCCGCCATGCTGCCGCTCGGCACCCTGCTGCGCGTCATCCAGAACCTGCTGCACGAGCAGGTTTCGGTCAAGGACCTGCTCACCATCATGGAAACGCTCGGCAACGTCGGACCCATGGTCAAGGATCCCGACATGCTCACCGAATACGTCCGTCAGGCGCTGTCGCGCTCGATCACGCAGCACTTCAAGACCGCCGACAACAAGATCTACGTCGTTTCGCTCGAAAAACCGCTCGAAGACATGATCGAGCAGGCGATCCAGCGCACCGAGATGGGCAACTACCTGGCGCTCGAGCCGAACATCGCCCGGATGATCCTGCAGCGGATCGCCGACGGCGTCCGCAAGTGCGCCGAGAACGGATGCGAGCCGATCATCCTCTGCTCCCCGGCCGTCCGGCCGTACCTCAAGCGGCTGACCGAGCGGGCACACCCCGAACTGGTCGTCCTGTCGTTCCAGGAAGTCACACCGTCCGTCACCATCCATTCCCTCGGCACCGTGGGGTTGAGCTATGCAAATTAAGCAGTTCGAAGGCACCTCGATGGAAGAGATCCTGGCGCGCGTCAAGAAGACGCTGGGAGACGACGCCGTCATCCTCTCGACCCGAAAGCAGGCGAAGAAGAAGATGGGGCCCTTCACGGCCGCCGTCTACGAAGTGAGCGCGGCGGTCGATGTTCCCCCGCCCCCCCACAAGGGGATTCGCACGCGGGGCCGGGTCCAGGACACCGTCGTTACGGTCGGCGCCTCGCCCGCGACCTACTCGCAATACGCCCCCCGGCCGGTCGCGCCGCACCGCGCCCCCCTTGCGGTCATCGGCGACGAACCGTCCGCACGCCCCGGGGCCAGGGTCACCGCCCCCGAAGCGGTCGATGCCGCCCCGGTTCCGGCCCCTTCACCCGCCGTCCCGGCACGACCGGCCCCGTTCGAAGCCTTTCTCTCGTTCGAAAAGGAACTGGCTCCGCTCAAGGAAGAGATCGCGGCGCTCAAGGGGTTTCTCGAACTGGTCGTCAAGGAAAGCGCCGCCACCGGCGCGGCCGCGAGCGACGACCGGCTCGAACGGCTCGCCGCCGAGATCCGGTCGCTCAAGCGCCACCTGACCGAATCCGCCGCGTCGGACGCCGCGCCACCGGCGACGGCCGGCCGCGACGGCGATTCCCTGCTTGCCTCCACCCCGGCCGCACCGGCAGCTTCGGCCGCTCCGCCGGTCGAACAGGCGGAGTGCGACGACTGGCTCGTCCGGCGACTGATCGCACAGGGGTTCAGCGCCTCCGCCGGACGCCGGATCCGAAAGACCACCCGGGCCCGTTGCGCCGCATCCGGGCCCGTGACCGACGCCGACCTCCGCCGGGAAGCGGGCGCCTATCTCGCCTCGATGGTCCGCGTCGCCGACCTTCCTCCTGCCCGGGAGATCGGTCCCCGCATCCTGGCGTTCATCGGACCCGCCGGAGCCGGAAAAACCGCCACCGTCTCCCGCGTCGGCCGGATGCTCGCAAAACGGGGATTCCGCTGCGCAGCCATCGCGGTCGGCGATCCCGAAAAAGGGGCAGGCCTCCTGCTGCGCGAGCTGCAGCTCCCGCTCGGCATCCCGGTCCTTTCCGCCCGAAACGCCGATGACCTTTCCCGCGCGGTCGCCGTCTGCTATGGTGCTCAATACCTGCTGATCGATATCGAAGGCGATGCGTGCGGACGCGAAGCGGCATCCCGCATGACCGAACTCTTCCGCGGGCAGGCTGGGATCGACTTCTGCCTGACGCTGCCTGCCGAATGGCACGACGCGCCTGCAGACCGGCTCATCTCGTCGCTCTCGCCGCTGCCCGTCAACTACCTGGCGTTCACGGGCATCGACCGGTCCGGGCAGCACGGCAACCTGTTCAAGACGGCGTCGACCGCCTCCCGTCCGGTGCTCTTCCTGACCGCCGACGGCGGTTCCGGGACGGTATTCCCGGCGCGCCCGTACATGTTCTCCCGGCTCCTGCTCGACGAAACGGCCACCGAAACGAGGATTGCCCGATGACGCTGATCCCCACCGAACCCAACGCAACCGGAACGCGCTCCCGGATGCGGGTATTCTCGGTCACCAGCGGAAAAGGCGGCGTCGGCAAGACCAGCATCGTGACGAACCTCGCCGTCAGTTTCGCCAAGCTCGGACGCAAGGTGCTCATCATCGACGCCGACCTCGGGCTTTCCAACGTCGACATCATGCTGGGCCTGACCCCCAAGGGAAACATCCACACGCTCCTTTCGGGTGAACACACCCTCGACCAGGTGCTGGTCGAGGGGCCTTGCGGCGTCATGGTGCTCCCCGCATCGTCCGGCATCTACGAGGTGACCCACCTGTCGTCCGAGCAACGGATCGCGCTCCTCTCCCAGCTCGATTCGCTCGAAGACGTCTTCGACATGGTGCTGATCGACACCGGCGCGGGAATCGCTTCCAACGTCATGTATTTCAACGCGGCCGCCCAGGAGATCATCGTGGTCGTGACGCCCGACAACACCTCGGTCGCCGACGCCTACGCCCTCATCAAGGTGCTCACCCAGAATTTCGGCGAAAAATATTTTCACATCCTCATGAACATGGTTCAGAATGAGTTCGAGGCCATCAACACTTTCAAGAAGATCGAACGGGCGGCGGCGAAGTTTCTCAACATTTCGCTCGACTACGCGGGTTTTGTCGTGCGGGACGACCATATCCGCAAGGCGGCCAACGCCCAGAAACCGATGGTCGAACATACCCCCGCTGCGCCAGCGGCCCGGTCGATCCGGTACGTGGCCGAGAGTCTCCTCGCCTCCCGGGGACGCAGCAGCATGAAGGGAACGCCACAGTTTTTCTGGAAGCGCCTCCTCATCGAGGAGCAGTCGGGCAACTTCCACGAAGCACCAGGGTGACGATGAAGAAAAACGGCAGGACCGCTTACGAACAGATGGCGCCCCATCCGGTTCCGCCACCCCGCGCGGTCGAGCCGATGGCTTCCGGGGAACGTGACGCCCTCGTCCGCGAGTTCGTTCCCCTGGTCAAGTATCACGCCGGCATGCTCAAGTTGCGCCTGCCCCCCCACATCGAGCTCGACGACCTGATCAGTTCGGGCATCGTCGGCCTGCTCGACGCACTCGACCGGTTCGACAATTCCCGCGGGATCAAGTTCAAGACCTACGCCGAATTCCGCATCCGCGGGGCCATGCTCGACTACCTGCGCGAAATGGACTGGTTCCCCCGTTCGGTCCGCCAGCGCGCGACCAACCTGCAAAACGTCTACGCCCAGCTCGAGGTGCTGCTCGGACGTCCCCCCGAGGAGGACGAGGTCGCCAACCACCTCAAGATTCCGCTCGAAGAGCTCCAAAAGGAGCTGTCGCTCACCACGGGGCTGACCATCTTCTCGCTCGACGCGCCGGTCGATGACGAAGTCGACGCGGGCATCCAGAAGGCGATCGCCGAAGCCGCGATGGACGAGAAGAAAGAGGAAGAGATCCTGCGCGACCTCAAGGAAGTGCTCGGCAAGGCGATCGACCTTTTGCCCGAAAAGGAAAAACACCTGATCGCGCTCTACTACTACGAAGAGCTGACGATGAAGGAGATCGGTTCGCTCCTCTCGCTGGGCGAACCGCGCATCTGCCAGCTCCACAACCAGGCCGTCCTCCGGTTGCGCGGGAAGTTGCGCCAGCAACTCCTGCGTTAGCCATTCCGGTGTCGTCCCCCGACCGCCCCGAACCGCCCCTGCCTGCATCCGATGACTGCAGTTCCGAACGGCGCCTGGCCCAGATGCAGAAAATGGAGGCACTCGGCCGGTTGACCGGCGGCATCGCGCACGACTTCAACAACCTGCTCACGGGAATCCTCGGATACGCATCGCTGCTAAAGACATCGCTGCCGGAGGGGTCCGAACAGTTCGAAGCCGCCGACTATATCGAGCGCGCCGCGAAGCGCGCCGCCCATCTCACCCGTCAACTGCTCGCCTACTCGCGGAAGGAAACCGCCTCGCTGCTCCGGCCGACCGACGTCCATCACGTCATCGGCGAAACGGTCGGCATTCTCTCGCGCTCGGAGAACAAGGATATCCGGATCCTGACACGGCTCGAGGCGGCGCGGTTCGTGGTCACGGCCGATCCGACCGGCCTGATCCAGCTTCTCCTCAATCTCGGCGTCAACGCGTGCGACGCGATGCCCGGCGACGGGCTTATCACGATCGAGACGGCCAACCTCGAGACTGCGGCGGGCGACGAGATCGAAGGGACGCGAATCCCCGCGGGCGAGTGGATTTCCATCCGCGTGACCGATACGGGCCCGGGAATTCCCCCCGAGATCCGCCCCATGATTTTCGAGCCGTTCTTCACGACGAAAGATGAAGGCAAGGGAACCGGCCTGGGACTTTCGACCGCCTACAATTGCGCCAAGATGCACCGCGGATTCATCTTCCTCGAGACCGGGAACGAAGGCGGCGCGTCGTTCCTCATCCTGCTCCCCCTTTCGGGCGACGGAACCGGGGAATCCGAACCGCCCGCCCCGTCCGCCTGCCTCCGCGACCTGCCCAAGGGAAGCGGCACCGTCCTGGTGATCGACGACGAAGAGATTCCGCGCCGGCTCGCCTGCGACATGTTGCGGGCGCTGGGCTACACGGCGCTCGATGCGGCTTCGGGCCCCATCGGACTCGACCTGCTGGCCGCGGACCCCGACCGGATCACCCTGGTCCTGCTCGACAAGATCATGCCGGGGATGGACGGAACCGAAACGCGCCGCCGCATCCGCGAAATCGACCCGTCCCTGCCGGTCATCCTCTGCTCGGGATACGTCGACGACGTCGCCTCGAACCCGGACATCTTGAAACAGTTCGACGCGTTCCTGCCGAAACCGTACAAGCTTGAAGAGCTGGCGAAAATCATTCGCGAGGCGCAGACAATCCGGCTGCCCGGAGGCGAGAGCTGCCCCCCGCGTCACCTGTAGCGGTGCAGAACCTCCGCCACGCCGGGACGTCCTTTCATTTGTCGCCCCGCCTCCCTGAGTTCGGAAAGGGCGGTCGTGTCCTTCGGGTCCATCGCCGCCAGCGCGCGGCACCAGTGGAAACAGCGCTCCGGATCGCCGGCCCTCCGCGCGGCCACCGCCTCCCCCAGCAGAGAATGGCGAAACGCAGCGCCTTGGAACGACGCTTCCTCGAAATCCTTCGCCGCCTCGCGGAAGGCACCGCGCTCAAGAGAACGGCTCCCCCGGACGAGCCAGAAGATCCCCTGCCCGGGATAACGCCCGACGCTTTCCTCAAGAGCCGCATGGAGCCGGTCCACGTTCCCCAGGTTCGCGAGCGCGTTCACCAGGAGAACCCGCGTGTCGAGATTCTCCTCGAGTTCTAGCGCCCGTTCGTAGAGCGGGCACGCGAGGGAGGGTTCCCCGAACCAGTCGGCCGCGATTCCCCCGAAGCGCAGGGCGCTGAAGTCGTCGGGCCACCGGTCCGCGTCCTTCAGGATCGCGAGCGCCTCGCCCCGGCGGTTTCCCGCCGCGAGAAGCTCCATCCGTCCGATGGCACCATACGCCTCGGCCTCCCGCGCGGAGCGGATCTTCTCGATCCGCGGGACTCGGGCGCAGTTCTTCCCGAACCAGGCGATCTTGAGCCCGTCCGGGGTGTAGTAGGCGTCCTCGTCCGTCAGCAGCACCCCCTTCCATTTCTCGAAGAAGAGGCGCCGGTTTGCGCTGTCGTGTTCCATCCGGCCCGGCGACTGGCTTTCCAGGTGGAAGAGGACGCTGCGCGGCTGGTAGACGATCTTGCCCCCCGCGCGGCGAATGCGGACGCAGAGATCGAGGTCCTCGTAGCCGTTCCGGTATTCCTCGCAAAATCCCCGCAATTCGCGGAACGTCTCCCGGCGGATGAGGGCGCACGCCGCCGTGACCGCGTTGATTTCCTTCCGGCGATTCACGTAATGCGCGTCGGACGATGCGAACCGGTACGGGTGGTAGGGAGAGCGCGATTCGCGCGCGTAGACCACGCCGGCGTGCTGGACGGTGCCGCTGTCGTAAAGCAGTTTCGAGCCGACCATCGCGATGGCGGGGTCGCCTTCGAGCTCGGCGACGAGCGGTTCGATCCAGCCCTTGAGGGGGATCGTGTCATTGTTCAGGAACAGCAGGTATTTGCCCGAAGCCGCCGCGGCGCCCTGGTTGCACGCCTTGGCGAACCCGAGGTTCTCCCGGTTCCGGATGACCTTGATGTCGCCCCCGAGCGCGGACAGGTAGTCGCCCGTCCCGTCGGTGGAGGCGTTGTCCACCAGGACTACCTCGCACGCGACGTCTCCCGTGTTCCCCCCCAGCGCCTGCAGGCACTGCAGCGTCAGTTCCCACTTGTTAAAGAGCGGGATGATGATCGATACCTTGTAGTCAGCCATCCGACGCTCCCCCTTCCGGAATCCCCGCATTTCCCGCCTGCCAGATCTCGAGGAAATCGAGAAGGCCCTCCTGCAGCCGCACGCGGTTGTCGATGGGGTTTCCGCTCCCCTTCGGCGTCTTCCAGCAAGGCGCGAACAGCGACGTGTCGCCCCCGATCCGCTTCAGCCAGGATTCGAAGGACGCATCGAAGCACGACAGCTCCCACGCACGCTCCCCGCGGCCGTCGAAGAACAGCCCGGCGAATCGGCACTTCCACCCCTCGAACGCCGCAATCCGGTTCAGCGCGTTGACCATGAGACCGCCCCACCGGAAGCCGATGACGGCGACGACGCCGGATCCGATCGCGTCGGCCCCGATCCGGTCCGCCAACGGTTTCCGCAATTCCGCGCTGCGAGATTCCACCAACGAGGCAAGCGGACCCGTCGTGGCCATTTCCAGCAGCCGCAACCGACCCGGATCCCCTTGGAGCTCGGCCAGTTCCGGGGCGGAGAGGTCGGCTTCGCAGATCCCGAGCATCGAGAGGAGCCGTTTGGCCGATCCTCCCCCGTCCTCCATGTAGCGGGCGATTTCCTCGTGCCCCGCACTGCCCAGCGACGCCAGCGCGAAGGACGATGCCGTCCCCGGGAGCGCCGCAACTGAAAGGCCCACATCCCGCAGGCCGGATACGCGGGCCACCAACCGCGCCGCGAACGGACCGTCCTCGCCGAAGCAGACGGCGTGGCGGATGCCCGAGGCCTCCATCCGGTCGGCGCACCAGGACGCGAACCGCGACAGGACAGGAGGGAACGCGGCGACTTCCTCGGGGAGCAGCGGGTTGATGTTCCGCACCGTCTTCCGGACGCCAGCGGAAACCCGTTCCACCGCCTCCGCGTTCGGGAACGCGGCGGTGCCGTGGAACGCGGAGGTCGAGGATCCTTCCGCGTAGGAAGAAACCCCGCGCCACGGGACGGTTTTTCCCCCAAGCGGGATGTCCGCGCCGGACCCGGTCGAGAGGAAGGCATCGAAACAGGGATCCTCCCCCTCGCCTTCGCCCGCAGTGGTGCAATAGCGAACCGCGCCATTGATCCCGATGCGACCCGCAAATTGCCGGGCCTCGTCCGGCTCGAGGGAGGAGGAACGAAGCGTGACCGTCCACCCTTTCCCGGCGGCCCAGGCGATCAGCCCGGCCGCTTCGGGGTCAGGCTGGAGCCGGAGGAAACGGATCTCCCGCTCGATCTCCGTCGCCCGGCGGCAATCCTTCACGATCGACGCAAGTTCCCGCCAGACCGCTTCCCGGTTCGGGACGACGCCCCCCCCGGCGACCCGCGCCTTCGCCGATTCCAGCAACCTCCGGAGGTCGGCGCACGAGACGCACTCGGGGAGCAGCGCCGCGGCCTTCAGGGCGTGGGCGAGCATCTGGTGGAACCCCGTCCCGCCCGCCGGCGCCGGGTGGGCCAGGACACCCTCGATGTCGACCCGCAACGTCTTTCCGGCACCCGTGCCGAGCGCGGCGGCCGCTTCCCCGGCGGCGACGAGCCGGTGCCAGAGGGCCCGCTCTCCTTCCGGAAGGACGAAGGCGTCCCTGCCGATCCGCGGTTCGGGGAAGGAGCGCGTCGTTTCGCGGTCCTCCTCGTCCACGATCTTCTGGAGGCGAAGGAAGAGCTCGATCCGGTTCCGTTCGAGCATCCCGATGACCGGGTTGTCCCCGAACACGCGCATCTCCTCCCGGAGCCGGCCGTATTCCGGATGCTTCCGCGAAAAGAGCACGCCGAGGCCGAAGATCGCGGGCACCGCGTGAAACTCCCAATCCGGGTGCAGCGCCACGACATCCTCGATGGCGGTTCGCACGCCGTTGCGCTCGCCCCCGCGCCGCTTCGCCATGGCCATCCCGCCGTAATGGCGGAATCCGTTCGGAACGAGTTCGTCCGTCTCGAGCGTAACCCCGAGGTGGTATTCGTGCGGGTGGCGCGCCTCCTCGGGAATGCTTTCGGGCGCGTAATAGAGGTCCCTGCGATCCCAAGGCCAGCAGACGTCGTGGTACAGGAGGAGGGGCGCCTTCCCCTCCCTTTCGGCCCGGGTGATCAGGATTTCGGTTTCCTTCCGGACGGTGTGGTAATTGTGGTCGCCATCGATCAGGTAGACGTCGGAGAGGGTGACGACCGGTAGCGCATCGTGGCTCATTCCTTCGAAGACGGAAACGCCCGCCTGCCGGGAGAGCTCCTTCAGAAGCTCCCCGGGAAACGGCTCGATGATCGTCAGGGAGGAGAGTTCCCCGCGCGACGCCATGCCGGCCAGCTCCCGCGTCATGATCCCCGCCTCCGAGCCGACCTCGACCACGGAATAGCCGGGAACGGAGGGGAGCAGGCGGCGGATGACCGGCAGCAGTTCCGCCATCGAATACAGGATGAATCCGCTCATTTCGACTTCTCCTCTTCGACTGCCGCCTTCCGGGCCACGATCGGCAGGCCTTCGCGTCCATTCCCGTGCAGGATCCCGAACTGCGGGACGTCGTCGTCGTGGATCACGATCCGGTCGAACCCGGCCTCGGCCAGCAACTGGACGATCCGGTCGAGCGACAACCGGCGCAACTCAACGCCCTCGGGGTCTCCGTCGGGCAGGACCGGGTCGGGGGCGACGGAGAAAGCGCCGTCTTCGGTTCGCTTGACGAGCAACCACCGCTCCCCGAACCGGAGCGTCCGGTACTCGGCGAGCCCGGGGTAATGCTCGACGCCCGCTCCATCGGCGGAATAAGGTACGTGGAGAAGGAGGTGCCCCCCCGGCTTCAGCAGCTTCGCGGCCCCCTGGAACGCCCGTTCCACCGGCGGGAGGACCCGGTCGAAAACGCCGACGGAGGTCACGAAATCGAGCGCCCCCAGCAGGTGCCGGGGCGGGTCGCAGATGTCGAGGCGCGGTGATTCGTGCAGGCGAGTATTGCGGTAGTCGAACTTGTCGCCCAGCCGGAGGGCGTACCCTTCCCAGTCGGAAAGCCCGACGCCCAGCACGTTCCGGTCCACCGGGAAATCCGGGAGCGGGATCGACTTCCCGAAAAGCGTCTCGGAGAGGCTGTGGACGAAGCTCCTGCGGGCGACCGTGGAGCGGCACCACTCGCAGGTCTGGCCGTCGCGCACCACCCCGTCGGCCGATCCGCCGGAAAGGGCACCGCATACGTTGCACGTGAACCGAATAGTCATGGACCCGTTCCTCCTTCGGAATGCTCATCGATATTGCCGGCTACCGGTCCGCTACCCGCCCCACGAGGCTCCAGGAGCCGAAGGTGCGGGAAAGGCCGCGGATCGCCCCGGTCATGCCGAACCCCTTGCCGAACCCGACCCGGAGAAACCAGTCGTCGAGCCCCCTCGGCGAGGGGCGCTCCCCGTCGGCGAGCGCGATCGGGTCGACGTCCCCGTGGCAGAGGGCGAATGCGCTCCCGGGCGCGAGGAACGGCGCAAGGCCGGACATCGCCTCCTTGTAGTCGTCGCCCGCGATCGAACGGTCGAACAGCACGACCGAGGGCAGGCCGGGGTCGAGCCACCGGCGAACTGCCATCACCGTCTCCCGGTCTCCGCAACGCCCGCCGATCCGGAGGCAGTGCGGGGGGAGCAGTTCGGCGGGCGACATCCGGTCGGGGGAGACGACGTCGAGCAGCCCGACCGGGGGACGGCCTTCCCCCCCCGAGGAACGGAGCAGCGCGTCGACGAGGAACCAGCCGTCGCCGGGGAAGGTGCCGCCGAAATTCACGATGCGGGTCGGCTTGAGGGTCGACACGATCTGCTCGAGCCCCTGGAGCTCGGCCTCGGTCCACCCCGTCTCGGAGGCGCCCCGGCGTGCGTGGAGTCCTGAAAGACCCGCGGATGCGGGCGCTTCCCAGCGGAGCGCGAGGGTCCGGGTCGTCGCGGGCGTTTCGATGGCCACCGCTCCGGCCGGCCAGTGGCTCTTCCCGGACCCGACGAATGCGGCAAGCCCCTCGGCGCG